>CBIHLT010000004.1:0-63286 GCA_966210615.1 uncultured Massilia sp. | reverse complement strand
TGGGCACGCCGGCCTATGTCGCCGCCAACCTCGTGTTTGCAGTGTGCTGGATCGCCTGGAACCTTGTCGCACCCAACGTCGGCTTCCCCCAGATCGACGAACCTCCTTTCTTCTGGCTCCAGGGCCTCATCGGCCTGAACGCCTTCATCATTTCCACGGCCGTGCTGATTCGCCAGAACCGCATGTCCAGGCTCGCCAACCACCACGCCCATGTCGACCTGCAGGTCAGCCTGCTGGCGGACCAGAAAACCAGCAAGATCATCCAGATGCTCGAAGAGCTGCGCCGCGACATGCCCGGGGTCAGCAACAAGCTCGACCGGGAAGCAGACGAGCTTGCCCAGCCCACCGACACGGGGGCGGTCATCAGCGCCATCGAGCGGGAAGCCGACGGCATCAACTGCGAGCGCAAATAATTTCCTAAGGAGTTGTCCTGGGGTCGGCAATGGGCCGGTAGCCAGGCATTTTTTCCGTTCGCCCGCCATTTTCACCGCAAGTAATCTTCATCACACTATTCAATGTGAACTTCGTGTAATACGCAGATTAATGTGGTGATTGTTAGATTAAATTATCGCTAACTCGTGCTAACTCAGCCATTTTTCATGGCTAATGAAAACGCAGATGACAAGCTCTCATCCTCGTCTAACTTTTCTGCTTTATGCAGCTTTATTGGCTCATCTATATCTCAATATGCCGTATTGAAATCCGGCATAAATTCACGCCAACTTAACTCTTTGTGATATTTGTTAAATAGAAAGTGCGAGAAAACCCCGGTGACGAAGAGTCATCCGGGATTGCGTTCTTTAGGTCGCCATCCCGGAGGAGAAAATGAAACAGGAATAGCCGCGGCATCGAACTTGGCGGCAAACGGAGAAGAAAGACGAAAAAAAAGCGCGGTATCCGTTTCCGGACACCGCGCTACACGGAGAAATCGGGGTGGTGCTTAGTGACGGCAGGCCATGGCGCGCACTTCGGCGGCATCGACCTCGTTCAGGCTGGCAGCCCTGCGCTCGCGCGCCAGCGCATCGCGCTGGGCTTCGCGGGCAGCCAGCTCGGCCTTGCTGCGGCGCGGACGCACGGTCAGGAACAGGGCGCGGCCGATGCCGACCAGCAGGGGGCGGAAGAACATGGCCGTACCACCCAGCAGCGCCAGCAGCGCAGTGGTGCTGAATACCTGGCCGTAAGGCAGGGTGGCAGCGGTGTGGATAAGGGTAGTTGCAGCGGACATGATCTAGCTCAATATGGTATGGTTACAAATATAGTGCAGCGCAACATATAAATCCAATTCCGTTTGTTGATAGTGCTTATACTGTTTGTGAATGATTTGATGTACACTTGTGTACACACAACAGTCCTTCCCGAGTTCCCATGAGCTTCCTGACGCTTGACCTGAACCTGCTGCGCGTTTTCGACGCGGTGATGACCGAGCAAAACCTGACCCGCGCCGCCGGCCACCTGGCGATGACCCAGCCGGCCGTCTCCAACGCCATCAAGCGCTTGCGGGAAAGCCTGGGCGACGAACTCCTGATCCGCACCGCCTACGGCGTCAAGCCGACCCCGCGCGCCGAAGCCCTGTGGCCGGCCGTGCGCCAGGCCCTGGCGGCGCTGGAAGCGGCCGTGATGCCGGAGACTTTCGATGTGTCCAAGGCCCAGGCGACCTTTCGGATGGCAATGGCCGACGCGACCGCCGCGCTGTGGCTGCCGTCCCTGATGCGTTCGATCGAGCGCGAGGCGCCGGGCGTGAACATCCGCATGGTGCCGCTGACCACGCGCGAGCCGCGTCCCATGCTGCTGCGCGGCGACATCGACCTGGCGGTGGGCTTTTTCCCGGGTGTGGCGGCCCAGCTGTCCTATGAAACCGGCTCGCCGATCCGCCACGAGCGCCTGTATTCGGGCGTTTATGTGTGCGTGATGCGCAAGGACCACCCGCTGGCCAAGGAAAAGCTGGACCTCGACACCTATTGCAAGGCCAACCACCTCCTGGTGAGCTTCTCGGGACGGGCGCATGGCCTGGTCGACGAGGCGCTGGCCCAGCTCGGCCGCGAGCGCCGCATCCTGCTGACGGTGAACCAGTTCTTCACGGCAGGGCGGGTGGTGGCGAATTCGGACTTGATTACGGTGCTGCCGAAGCACCTGATGGTCTCGACCGGCATGACCGATGCGCTGATCTGGCGCGAGCTGCCTTTCCAGCTGCCCGCCGTGCACCTGGACATGCTCTGGCACGAGCGCGACGGCCGCAGCCCGGCGCACCGCTGGCTGCGCAAGAACCTGGAAAGCATGGCGGAAAGCGCGTCGCCGAAGACGGGCGCGCGCAAGGTGGTCTGACGGGGCTGCTGCTGCCCCCCGTCGTCAGGCTGCTTAACGAATAGGCAGCTTGGTCGTATTCTTGACCTCTTCCATCACCGCATAGGTGTGCGTCTCGCGCACGCCTTTCTGCAGCAAGGTCTTGCCCAGGAATTCGCGGTAGGCCGCCATATCCTTCACGCGCGCCTTGACCAGGTAGTCGAAGCCGCCCGCCACCATATGGCATTCCAGGACTTCCGGAATCATCTGGACGCTCTGTTTGAATGCATCGAAGACTTCAGGAGTGGTACGATCCAGTACCACCTCGATGAAGACGAGCAGCGACACATCCAGCAGCTGGGGATTGAGCTGGGCCGTGTAGCCCTGGATATAACCGGACTCGTGCAGCTTGCGCACCCGTTCCAGGCAGGCGGCGGGCGACAGGTTCACCCGCGCGGCCAGCTCGACGTTGCTGATTCGCCCGTCATTCTGCAATTCGGCCAGAATTTTCTTACTGATCTTGTCCAGCATCGGTCTCTCTCCGTTATAAATATTATTCGGTCAGATTGTCGCACCAAAAACTATCTATTGCTAGTCTGTCGTAAAAACAGAATTAATCCAGAAGATTTCCTTCTACAATCGAATCATTTCACCGTGTCATGACATGCGCCGGCCGGCTTCCCAGCGGCGCGGCGCTTTTGCTGCGCACGGTGGCCCGATGCCCCTCTTTTTCGATTGAAGACCAGCCATGCAGATTGCCGCTTCCCCGGCCTCCACCTTTGTCCCGTTCGATGCGCTCCAGGCCGAAGTCAAGCGCGACCAGTCGCCGCTGCGCGCCGCCATCACCGCCGCCTACCGCCGCGCTGAAACCGAAGCCGTGCAATGGTTGCTGGCCCAGGGCGCCAGCGCCAACGGCGACGCCTACATGCTGGCGCACCGCCTGGTCTCGAGCGTGCGCGAGAAGCGCACCCGTTCCTCGGGCGTGGACGCGCTGATGCACGAGTTCTCGCTGTCGTCGGAAGAAGGCGTGGCGCTGATGTGCCTGGCCGAAGCGCTGCTGCGCATCCCGGACAACGACACCGCCGACCGCCTCATTGCCGACAAGATCAGCAAGGGCGACTGGCGCAAGCACCTGGGCGAATCGCCCTCGCTGTTCGTCAACGCCGCCACCTGGGGGCTGCTCATCACCGGCAAGCTGGTGGGCACCAATAGCGAAAAAGGCCTGGGCTCGGCGCTCACCCGCATCATTGCCAAGGGCGGCGAACCGCTGATCCGCAAGGGCGTGGACCTGGCGATGCGCATGCTGGGCAACCAGTTCGTCACCGGCCAGACCATCGACGAAGCGCTGAAGAACAGCCGCGAGAACGAAACCCGCGGCTACCGCTATTCCTACGACATGCTGGGCGAAGCCGCGCTGACCGAAGCGGATGCGAAGAACTACTACGCTTCCTACGAAACCGCGATCCATGCGATCGGCAAGGCCTCGAACGGCCGCGGCATCAAGGACGGCCCGGGCATCTCGATCAAGCTGTCGGCCCTGCACCCGCGCTACAGCCGCGCGCAGTACGCCCGCGTGATGGGCGAACTGCTGCCGCGCGTGCGCAGCCTGGTGCTGCTGGCCAAGCAATACAACATCGGCATCAACATCGACGCCGAGGAAGCCGACCGCCTCGAGATCTCGCTCGACATGCTGGAAGCACTGGCTTTCGACCCCGAGCTGGCCGGCTTCGAAGGCATTGGCCTGGTGGTGCAGGCTTATCAGAAGCGCTGCCCCTTCGTGATCGACTTCGTGGTCGACCTGGCCAAACGCAGCGGCCGCAAGTTCATGGTGCGCCTGGTGAAGGGCGCCTATTGGGACGCCGAAATCAAGCGCGCCCAGGTGGATGGCATGCCGGGTTATCCGGTCTACACCCGCAAGGTCTACACCGACGTCTCCTATCTCACCTGCGCGCGCAAGCTGCTGGCCGCCACCGACGTGATCTACCCGCAGTTCGCGACCCACAACGCGCATTCGCTGTCGGTGATCTATACCTGGGCCAAGGCCGACGGCATCACCAACTACGAATTCCAGTGCCTGCACGGCATGGGCGAGACCCTGTACGACCAGGTCGTCGGCAAGAACAAGCTGGACAAGGCCTGCCGCATCTACGCGCCGGTCGGTTCGCACGAGACCCTGCTCGCCTACCTGGTGCGCCGCCTGCTGGAAAACGGCGCCAACTCGTCCTTCGTGAACCAGATCGTGGACGAAAGCGTCGCGATCGACACCCTGCTGGCCGATCCTTTCGAACAGGCGCGCGCCGCCGGCGCCAAGCCGCATCCTGCGATCGCCCAGCCGCTGGACCTGTTCGGCGCCGAGCGCAAGAATTCCGCCGGCTACGACCTGGTCAACGAAAACGTCCTGCGCCAGGTCGCCGAAGGCCTGGCCCGGCAGCGCCAGCACGCCGCCGGTCCGCTGATCGCGGGCAGCGTCGAAGGCGCCGGCACCGCCAAGGTCGTCAACCCGGCGCAATCGGCCGACATCGTCGGCACCGTGCGCGAAGCCGCGCGCGCCGACGTCGAGACCGCGCTGGCCGCCGCATCCGGCTTCGCCGGCGAATGGGCCGCCACCAGCGCCGGGTCGCGCGCCGCGATCCTCGAGCGCACCGCCGACCTGTTCGAGCAGAACGGCGTCGAACTGATGGCCCTGGCCGTGCGCGAAGCCGGCAAATCGCTGCCGAACGCGATCGCCGAACTGCGCGAAGCGGTCGACTTCCTGCGCTACTACGCCGTCCAGGCCCGTACTTCGGCCGCAGAAGGCGCGCTGGGTCCGGTCACCTGCATCAGCCCCTGGAACTTCCCGCTGGCGATCTTCACCGGCCAGGTGGCCGCCGCCCTCGTGGCCGGCAACGTGGTGCTGGCCAAGCCGGCGGAACAGACCCCGCTGATCGCCTTCCGCGCCGTGGAACTGTTCATCGAAGCCGGCGCCCCGCGCGCCGCCCTGCAGCTGCTGCCGGGCCGCGGCGAAGTGGTCGGCGCCGCGCTGACTGCCGACAGCCGCATCAAGGGCGTGATCTTCACCGGCTCCACCGAAGTGGCGCAGCTGATCAACCGCACCCTGGCCGCGCGTGCCGAAAAAGAAGGCATCGACATCCCGCTGGTGGCCGAAACCGGCGGCCAGAACGCCCTGATCGTCGATTCGTCGGCGCTGCCGGAACAGGTGGTGCAGGACGTGCTGAGCTCCGCTTTCGACAGCGCCGGCCAGCGCTGCTCGGCGCTGCGCGTGCTGTTCCTGCAGGAAGACATCGCCGACAAGACCATCAAGATGCTCAAGGGCGCGATGCAGGAACTGGTCGTGGGCAGCCCGGACCGCCTGGCCACCGACATCGGCCCGGTCATCGACGCCGAAGCGCAAGGCAATCTGCTGGCCCACATCGAGCGCATGAAAGCCAGCGCGCGCAGCCACTTCGCGCTCGAGCTCCCAGGCTCCGTGACCGGCTACGGCACCTTCGTGCCGCCGACCGTGCTCGAAATCGCCTCGCTGGCGGAACTGAAGCAGGAAGTCTTCGGCCCGGTGCTGCACATCGTGCGCTACCGCCGCGCCGAGCTGCCGCAGGTGATCGACGCCATCAACGCCACCGGCTACGGCCTGACCCTGGGCGTGCACTCGCGTATCGACGAGACCATCGACTTCATCGTCGAGCGTGCGCACGTGGGGAACATCTACGTGAACCGCAACATCGTCGGCGCCGTCGTGGGCGTGCAGCCCTTCGGCGGTGAAGGCAAGTCCGGCACCGGCCCGAAGGCCGGCGGTCCGCTCTACCTGAAGCGCCTGCAGCGCGCCGCGGCGCCGTTGATGCAGCACCAGCGTACTCCGGAAGCGGGCCTGGAAGCCCTGCTCGGCTGGCTGCGCGGCAGTGGCCACCAGGACCTCGCCGCGC
Organism: uncultured Massilia sp.; assembly: GCA_966210615.1. GTDB lineage: Bacteria > Pseudomonadota > Gammaproteobacteria > Burkholderiales > Burkholderiaceae_D > Telluria. Next base: position 57,089 of record CBIHLT010000004.1, on the reverse strand, counting down.
TGGCCGATGGCTATGGCCGCTCGGCGCTGCAAGGGGTGACGCTCGCCCTGCCGGGTCCGACGGGCGAGCGCAACCAGCTGTCCTTCACCCCGCGCGGCACCGTGCTGTGCGCACCAAGCACCCAGGCCGGCCTGCTCAACCAGCTGGCCGCGGCGCTGGCGACCGGCAACCGCGCCCTGGTGCTGGCCGGCTCGCAGGAGCTGATTCCGGCCGAGCTGCCGGTGCTGGTGAAGGAGCGCGTGCGCTTCGTCGGCGAGGCGGAACTGGGTGCGGAAGACTTCCAGGTCGCGCTGCTCGAAACCGGCCTGGCCGGCTCGCTGCGTTCGCAACTGGCCGCGCGTCCTGGCGCAATCGTTGGTATCGTGGATACCGGCGCCAGGGAGGCGGTGGCGCTGTGGCGCCTGGTGGCCGAGCGTGCGGTGTGCGTCAACACGACCGCGGCTGGCGGTAACGCAAGCCTGATGACGCTGGGATTGTAAAAATCCCTGTTGAACGCGTGGACGGATGCCCCGTCCACGCCAAAAGAGCATAGAGTAAGGAAGACAAGGGAAACGATTTTTACAAAAGAGCTGCGATGGGGCCGGCGGCACAAGCGCCGGTCCTGGCAAGGACAGCTCCTACATCTTGGAGGTAGACATGCTGGTTGGCGTTCCGAAGGAAATCAAGAACCACGAATACCGTGTGGGCCTCACACCCCCGTCCGTACGCGAACTCACCGCGCGCGGGCACCAGGTGCTCGTGCAGAAGAACGCGGGCGCGGAGATCGGCCTGCTCGACGAGCAGTATGTGGCCGCCGGCGCCACGATCGTCGAGGCGGCGAAGGATATCTTCGAGCGCGCGGACATGATCGTCAAGGTCAAGGAGCCGCAGCCCGGCGAATGCGCGATGCTGCGCCGCGACCAGGTGCTCTACACCTACCTCCACCTCGCTCCCGATCCCGAACAAACCGCCGCGCTGGTCAAGTCCGGCGCGGTCTGCATCGCCTATGAAACCATCACCGGCTCCGGTGGCGGCCTGCCGCTGCTCGCGCCGATGAGCGAAGTGGCGGGACGCATGTCCATCCAAGCGGGCGCCAGCCACCTGGAAAAGTCGAAAGGCGGCATGGGCCTGCTGCTGGGCGGCGTGCCGGGCGTGGAAGCGGGCCATGTGGTCATCATCGGCGCCGGCGTGGTCGGCACCAACGCCCTGCAGATGGCAGTCGGCCTGGGCGCCCGCGTAACGGTGCTCGACAAGAACGTCGACCGCCTGCGCCAGCTCGATCTGGTCTACGGCAACCGCATCTCGACCCTGTATTCGAACGCGCACGCGCTGGAAGAAGCGGTGCTGTCGGCCGACCTGGTGATCGGCGGCGTGCTGGTGCCGGGCGCCGCGGCGCCGAAACTGGTCACCCGCGACATGGTCTCGCGCATGAAGAAGGGTTCGGTCATCGTCGACGTGGCGATCGACCAGGGCGGCTGCTTCGAAACCTCGCATGCGACCACCCATGCCGATCCGACCTTCGTGGTCGACGGCGTGATCCACTACTGCGTGGCGAACATGCCGGGCGCGGTGGCGCGCACTTCCACCTTCGCCCTCAACAACGCCACCATCGGCCACGCCGTCGCGCTGGCCAGCAAGGGCTGGCGCCGCGCACTGGCGGACGACGTCCACCTGCGCCACGGCCTGAATGTCTGCCAGGGCAAGGTCACCTACGAAGCCGTCGCGCGCGACCTGGGCTACGACTACATACCGGCCGAATCGCTCCTGGCCTGAAGCGGCGCTTCAATCAGATCCCGGCACAGGCGCCGGGTGATGTGAAAGGCATACTGCGCGGCGACCGATTTCACGAATCGCATGAAATCGGGCGCCGCGTTTTCATTGGCGTTGTCCGAAATCGCGCGGATCACGGCGCAGGGCACGCCCAGCTCATAACAGACCTGCGCCACCGCCGCGCCTTCCATTTCCACCGCCACCAGCCCGGGTAAATGGCCATTCATCGCCTCGATGCGGCTTTTCTCGTTGACGAACTGGTCGCCGCTCGCCACCAGGCCGCGGTGCACGCGCGGGCGCTGGAGGCGGAATGTACGCCGTTCTCCTTCGCTGACCGCATCCAGGAAGTCCAGTTCGAGGAAATCCTGGGCCGCGCCCACCAGGCGCATCGACAGCTGCTGGTCGGGCTGGAAGTGGGTCTGGCCGGTCAGCGGCACTTCGAAACGGGGGAACAGGGGACTCGCGTCCATATCGTGCTGGACCAGCGATTCCGCGACCACGATATCGCCGACCTGCACCGTTTTATCCCCGGCGCCGGCCACGCCGGTGAAGAGGATGTGGGTAACTCCGAACTTCTCCACAAGCGTTGTGGCCGTCATGGCGGCTGCAACCTTGCCAATTCGCGATAAAACGCACACAGCGTCGATTTCCCACAGTTGTCCAGCAACGTAGTCACGCATGCCATGGATGAGCCTGGAGGGCCCTCTCATGGCTTCCACGAGCCCCACCTGTTCTTCGTGCAGTGCGCTGATGATCCCTAATCGCATGGTTTTTCGTCTTTTTTATCGTTAAAGCGGTTTGCGGAAGTACACCACGCGTTCGGTTTCCTCGAATCCCAGCGCCAGGTGCATGTCCTGGCTTGCCTTATTTTCGAGCAAAGCGTCGGAAGCCATTTCACGGCAACCCTGTTCGCGTGCCCATTGCTGGGCTTTTTCGACCAGCAAGCGGGCAATGCCTTGCCTGCGAGAGCCTGGAGCGACATACAAGCCTTCCAGGAATCCGACAGGAGAACTGTCGGTGCCGTTCACGTAATCGCTCCTGAGCGCGATTTCGACCAGTCCCTGGGCTTCGCCGGCATCGGAGTAGGCCACGAACTGTGCATAACGCCCGGGTTGTGCACAGCAGTCCTGCATTTCAGGCAGATGTTCGCTGCTTTCTGCTGGCCATAAGGCCATGCGCAATTCGAGCCAGCCCGCTTGTTCAGGGCTTGTACAGCGCTTGATGGTGGTCATGAAGCTACTCGGCGTGGTGACGTAGCCTTGAAGATTAACAGAAGCATATCTTCCGGCGCTTGATCACTGCGTTTTTGCTTTTGTTGTTTACCTAAAGAGTATGTATACAAAGTTGGTAGTGATAGTAAACGGCCAAGTGTCTGTGGATAAGAACGGTTTACTCCACAGTATCAAGCGTTTACGGAATCGTTTACCTGCAGAACAAACCTTGCGTTCAGCTTGCACGAAACTTGGACAAAAAATGCCTGAGTCTTCAAAACAGTTGTTCTGCACATCTGATCCTGTGGATATTCATGGGCTTTTCCACAGCTGAGGTGTCGAGCTGGCGGTTTTTAGCGTTGGCGGATCCGTGTCGGCATCGTTTTGTCGACCAGGATGGAAACAGGACAGGTGAGCAGTTCAACTGAGCTCAGCTTTGCAGATCACTGGTCTGTAAGACATTGCTTCTTTTTTTGGCAGACGGTTTTTGGTAGCGAGTGCGCAGCGGTGTTCCGGCTAGGCGGGAAAAGCGGAAAGCTTTTGTTGTTGTATCTAAAGATATGTATACAAAGTTGGTAGTAATAGTAAACGGCTCATCATCTGTGGATAAGCCAAATTTTTTCCACAACATCAAACGTTTACGGTCGCGTTAACCTGCAGGACAAACCTTGTTTTTGCATTGAAGGAAACTTGGATAGAAATCGGGTGGGTCGCGTAAACCGCTGTTTCTGCACATTCGATCCTGTGGATATGCATGGGCTTTTCCACAGGGCGAGTACGACGGAGAAGCTTTTTGCCTGCAAAACGGTGTCTGGTCGAGTTGGCCGCGAAGCTGGCACCGAGCGCGAGCATGTGTGCGAAGTTGCAACAGTCCAGCCCAAAAATTTTTTTTTCGCTCGCTCGTGAGGTTTACAACCAAGATCTGTATACCAGGTTGGTAGTAGTGGTTAACGCATGCCCAATTCTGTGGACAAGCCGGTTAACGCGCTCAAAATCAAACGTTTACGGTCCGGATAAGCCGGTGCACTGCCGCGCAAAGTTCTTGGTGGCAAATCTGAACAAGATTTTTGCCTGTGCAAAAAAGCCGAGTTTTGCACAAACGATACCTGTGGATATCAAGGTGCTTATCCACAGATGAGCGCTAGACTTCCGTTTACGATCTGGTAAGCTCCACTCATCGAACTACGGTCGGAGGCAAGTTGGACCTCGCTGCACTGTCGTACCTGCTCGCTTTTTGCATGCCGGAGCCCGGCGGCATGCCCATTCGAGAGGTTCGATGAGCATGGAGTCCGCAGGCGACTACGACTACATCATCGTCGGGGCTGGCACCTCCGGCTGTGTGCTGGCCAAGCGGCTGACCGAGCGCAAGGATCTCAAGGTCCTGATCATCGAAGCGGGCGGCAGGGACGACTACCTGTGGATCCACATCCCGGTCGGCTACCTGCACTGCATCGGGAATCCGCGCACCGACTGGCTGTTCCGGACCGAGCCGGACGCAGGCCTGGGCGGACGTTCGCTGATCTACCCGCGTGGCAAAGTCCTGGGCGGCAGTTCGTCGATCAACGGCATGATCTACATGCGCGGCCAGAAAGCGGACTACGACCGCTGGGCCGACGTGACCGACGATGCTTCCTGGCGCTGGGATCGGGTGCTGCCGCTGTTCAAGCGCAGTGAAGACCATCATGGCGGCGCCAGCGAGATCCACGGCGCCGGCGGCGAATGGAGAGTGGAGCGCCAGCGCCTGTCGTGGAAAATCCTGGACGCCTTCCGCGATGCGGCCGAACAGGAAGGCATTCCCAAGATCGCCGATTTGAACGCGGGCGGCGGCCAGGGTTCCGCCTATTTCGAGGTCAACCAGCGTCGCGGCATCCGGCTCAACACGGCGCGCGCCTTCCTCAAGCCGGCGGCCCAGCGCGACAACCTGACCGTGATGACCGGCTGCCACGTCGAGCGCCTGCTGTTCGAGGACACGGGGCAAGGCAAGGTCTGCGTCGGCGTGCAGTTCACCGGCGGCGGCCGCGCCTTCACTGCGCGAGCGCAGCGTGAAACCCTGCTGGCGGCGGGCGCGATCGGTTCGCCCCAGATCCTGCAGCTGTCGGGGATCGGGCCTGCGGCGCTGCTTCACGCGCACGGCATCGCGCCGCTGGTCGATGCGCCGGGCGTGGGCGGGAACCTGCAAGACCACCTGCAGCTGCGCATGATCTTCAAGATCCAGGGCGCGCCGACCCTGAATACGCGGGCCGGCAACTGGTTCGGGAAAGCCTGGATCGGCCTCGAATACGCCTTGATGCGCAGCGGTCCGATGTCGATGGCGCCGTCGCAGCTGGGCGCATTCGCCTGCTCGCGGCCCGGGCTGGCGGCGCCGGACCTGCAATACCACGTCCAGCCGCTGTCGCTGGACAAGTTCGGCGATCCGCTGCACCGTTTTCCCGCCTTCACGGCGAGCGTGTGCAACCTGCAGCCCACTTCGCGCGGGCATGTGCGCATCGCTTCCGGCGACAGCCATGCGGCGCCGAAGATCACGCCGAACTACCTGAGCACCGAGGCCGACCGCAAGACGGCCGCCGCGGCGCTCCAGCTGACGCGCCGCATCGTGGCCGCGCCCGGCCTGGCGCGCTACCAGCCTCAGGAATACCTGCCCGGTGCGGCCTACCAGACGGAAGAAGAGCTGGCCCGGGCCGCCGGCATGATCGGCACCACGATCTTCCATCCGGTCGGCACTTGCCGCATGGGCAGCGCCGGCGATCCGCTGGCCGTGGTCGACAGCCGCCTGCGGGTGCGCGGCGTGCACAAGCTGCGCGTGGTGGACGCCTCGATCATGCCCTTCATCACATCGGGCAACACGAATTCGCCGACGATCATGATCGCGGAGAAGACGGCGGCCGACATTCTTGGCCAGTATTGAATAACTCTGTGCATAAATAGGTGAACAGGGCGGGGATAGCTTGTGCAAAACCGCACACCCACCTTGCGCGCCCTCAAGGTGACGAACACGCGCACTGTAGCGCTGGCGTATTGTGAGCCCCCAGCCTTGTATGTATTATTACTTGAGCAATGTTGCCTTTGCATGGGAGAACCAATGGCGGATGTCATCCTGGAGACAAGGGATCTGACCAAGGAATTCAAAGGATTCACGGCAGTTAGCAACGTCAACCTCAAGATCCAGCGCGGCCATATCCATGCGCTGATCGGCCCCAATGGCGCAGGCAAGACCACCTGTTTCAATCTCCTGACCAAGTTTCTGGTCCCGACTTCCGGGCAGATCCTGTTCAACGGCAAGGACATCACGGGCGCCCGGCCCGCCCAGATCGCCCGCATGGGCGTGATCCGCTCCTTCCAGATCTCGGCTGTCTTTCCTCACCTGAGCGTGCTCGAAAACGTGCGCATCGGCCTGCAGCGCCGGCTCGGCACCAGTTTTCACTTCTGGCGCAGCGCGCGTTCGCTGGAGAGCCTGGACGCGCGCGCGATGGAGCTGCTGGCCGAGGTCGGCCTGGACGGCTTTGCCCACGTGCTCACGGCCGACCTGCCGTATGGCCGCAAGCGGGCGCTCGAGATCGCCACGACCCTGGCCATGGAACCCGAGCTGATGCTGCTGGACGAGCCGACCCAGGGCATGGGCCACGAAGATGTCCACAGGGTCACCGAACTGATCAAGAAGGTCTCGGCAGGGCGCACCATCCTGATGGTGGAGCACAATATGAATGTCGTGTCCGGCATCTGCGACCGCATCTCGGTGCTCCAGCGCGGCGCCCTGCTGGCCGAAGGCAGCTATGCCGAAGTCTCCAGTAATCCACAGGTGATGGAAGCCTATATGGGCAGCAGCGACGGCCACCTGGAGGGAGCGCACTGATGAGCCCGGCACTCGAAATCCGCGACCTGCACGCCTGGTACGGCGAATCGCACATCTTGCACGGTATCGGCCTGAGCGTGCACCAGGGCGAAGTCGTCACCCTGCTGGGCCGCAACGGCGCCGGCCGCACGACCACCCTGCGCGCCATCATGGGCCTGACGGGGCGGCGCAGCGGCTCGATCAAAGTCAACGGCACCGAATCGATCGGCATGCCGACGCACCGCATCGCCCACCTCGGCATCGGCTATTGCCCGGAAGAGCGGGGGATATTTTCGTCTTTATCCACAGAAGAAAACCTGCTGCTGCCGCCGCGCCTGAAGGGGGTGGAAGGGGGCATGGGCGTGGACGAGATCTACGAGATGTTCCCGAACCTCTACGAGCGCCGCCACAGCCAGGGCACTCGCCTGTCGGGCGGCGAGCAGCAGATGCTGGCGGTGGCGCGCATCCTGCGCACCGGCGCGCGCCTGCTGCTGCTGGACGAGATTTCCGAAGGCCTGGCGCCGGTCATCGTGCAGGCCCTGGCGCGCATGATCACGACGCTCAAGTCCAAGGGCTACACCATCGTCATGGTGGAACAGAACTTCCGCTTCGCCGCACCGCTGGCGGACCGGTTTTACGTGGTGGAGCATGGCCAGGTGGTCGAGACGATCGCCGCGGCCGAACTCGATGCCAGGATGCCGGTGCTGACCGAGCTCCTGGGTGTGTAATTTTTCAGAACAGAACGGAGACAAGAACATGAAACTGCGTGCCATCGCCCTGGCCCTCGCTGCCAGCGCCGGTTTTTCCCTGCCTGTCCATGCCCAGATCTCGGGCGACGTGATCAAGATCGGCTTCATTACCGACATGTCCGGCGTGTATTCGGACATCGACGGCAAGGGCGGTATCGAAGCCATCCAGATGGCGATCGACGACGTGAAAGGCGCCATCAACGGCAAGAAGATCCAGCTGGTCACGGCCGACCACCAGAACAAGCCCGACGTCGCCGCCTCCAAGGCGCGCGAATGGTTCGACCAGCAGGGCGTCGACCTCCTGATCGGCGGCACCAATTCCGGCGCCAGCCTGGCCATGGCCAAGGTGGCGGCCGAGAAGAAGAAAGTCTTCATCGCCATCGGCTCGGGCACGGCCCAGCTGACCAACGAGCAGTGCACGCCCTACACCGTGCACTACGCCTACGACACCGTGGCGCTGGCGCGCGGCACCGGCGCCACCATGGTCAAGCAGGGCGGCAAGTCCTGGTACTTCCTGACCGCCGACTACGCCTTCGGCCAGTCGCTCGAGAAGGACACCGCCGACGTGGTCAAGGCCAACGGCGGCACCGTGCTGGGCAGCGTGAAGCACCCGCTGTCGGCCTCGGACTTCTCGTCCTTCCTGCTGCAGGCGCAGTCGTCCAAGGCCCAGGTGCTGGGCCTGGCCAACGCCGGCGGCGACATGATCAACGCGGTCAAGGCGGCCAATGAATTCGGCCTGACCAAGAAGATGAAGGTGGCGGGCCTGCTGGTGTTCATCAACGATATCCACACCCTGGGCCTGAACACCACCCAGGGCATGTACCTGACCGACGGCTGGTACTGGGACCAGAACGCCGATACCCGCGCCTGGTCGAAGCGCTACTTCGCCAAGATGAAGAAGCAGCCCTCGATGCTGCAGGCGGGCGACTACTCGGCCGCGACCCAGTTCCTGAACGCGGTCAAGGCCACCGGCACGGACAACGCCGACAAGGTCATCGCCCACATGAAGAAGACCCCGATCAACGACATGTTCGCCAAGAACGGCACGATCCGTCCGGACGGCCGCATGGTCTACGACATGTACCTGATGCAGGTGAAGAAGCCTTCGGAGTCGAAGTATCCGTGGGACTACTACAAGGTCGTCGCCACCATCCCGGGCGACCAGGCCTACACCAAGAAAGCCGAGACCAAGTGCTCGCTGTGGAAATAAGCACCCAGCTAACGCATCCATGATCGTTAGCAGTTGAACCGTCGTCCCGGGCCTCGGCGGCCCCCTGGCCCGGGATCCAAGTTTCGCAGCACAGCCCCGGCCTCATTCCATGGAAATCTTCGGCATCCCCCTCCAAGCCCTGATGAGCCAGCTCCTGCTGGGCCTGGTCAACGGCTCCTTCTACGCCATGCTCTCGCTGGGCCTGGCCGTCATCTTCGGCCTGCTCAACGTCATCAACTTCTCGCACGGCGCCCTGTACATGGTGGGCGCCTTCGCCGCCTACATCGGCGTCACCAGCTTCGGCCTGAACTACTGGATGATGCTCCTGCTCGCGCCGCTGCTGGTGGGCGCCTTCGGCATCCTGATCGAGCGCAGCATGCTGCGCTGGCTGTACAAGCTGGACCACCTCTACGGCCTGCTGCTTACCTTCGGCATCACCTTGCTGCTGGAAGGCGTGTTCCGCTCCTTCTTCGGCGTGTCGGGCCAGACCCTGGACGTGCCGGAACAGCTGGCCGGCGCCACCGACCTCGGCTTCATGATCCTGCCCAACTACCGCGCCTGGGTCGTGCTGGCGTCCATCGTGGTCTGCCTGGGCACCTGGTTCGTGATCGAAAAGACACGCCTGGGCGCCTACCTGCGCGCGGGTACCGAGAACCCCAAGCTGGTCGAAGCCTTCGGCATCAACGTGCCGCTGATGGTCACCCTGACCTATGGCTTCGGCGTGGCGCTGGCGGGCCTGGCGGGCGTGCTGGCGGCGCCCGTGATCAATGTGACGCCGCTGATGGGCTCCAACCTGATCATCGTCGTGTTCGCGGTGGTCGTGATCGGCGGCATGGGGTCGATCCTCGGTTCCATCCTCACCGGCCTGGCGCTGGGCGTGATCGAAGGCCTGACCCGGGTCTTCTATCCGGAAGGCTCGGAAGTGGTGGTGTTCGTCGTGATGGTCATCGTATTGCTGCTGCGCCCGGCCGGGCTGTTCGGCAAGGAAAAGTGAAGAGGGCGCCATGAATAAAAAAATCCTGTACCTGATCGCCCTGGCCGTGGCGCTGGCCGCGCCCTTCTTCGCCTATCCGGTGTTCCTGATGAAGCTGCTATGCTTCGCCCTGTTCGCCTGCGCCTTCAATCTGCTGATCGGCTTCACCGGCCTGCTGTCCTTCGGCCATGCCGCTTTTTTCGGCAGCGCCGGCTATGTGACCGGGCACCTGCTGACGGTCGTGGGCCTGCCGACCGAGCTGGGCATCGTGTGCGGCGTCCTGGCCAGCAGCCTGCTCGGCCTGGTGATCGGCGCGCTGGCGATCCGCCGCCAGGGCATTTACTTCTCGATGATTACGCTGGCGCTGGCCCAGATGGTGTATTTCGCCGCCCTGCGTTCGCCCTACACGCACGGCGAGGACGGCCTGCAGGGCGTGCCGCGGGGTCGCCTGTTCGGCGCGCTCGACCTGTCCAGCGATTTCACCATGTACTACGTGGTGCTGGCCCTGTTCGTGGCCGGTTTCGCCCTGATCCACCGCACCGTGCATTCGCCTTTCGGGCAGGTGCTCAAGGCGATCAAGGAGAACGAAGCGCGCGCCGTCTCCCTGGGCTACGAGGTCGACCGCTACAAGCTGCTGGCCTTCGTGCTGTCCGCAGCCCTGGCAGGGCTGGCAGGAGCCACCAAAACGCTCGTATTGGGCTTTGAGACGCTGACCGACGTCCACTGGACCATGTCGGGCCTGGTGGTCCTGATGACGCTTGTCGGGGGCATGGGAACGCTTGCCGGGCCCATCCTCGGCGCCTTCCTCATCATCGCCCTGGAAAACAAGCTGGGCGACCTCGGCGCCTGGCTGTCGGAGTCGCTCGGCATCGCCTGGTTCGCCAGCCTGGGCGAATCGGTGGGCATGGTCACTGGCCTCATCTTCATTGTCTGCGTTCTATTGTTCCGGCGTGGTATTGTGGGAGAAATCGGTGCTCTGCTCGACAAGGGGCGCAAGGCAAACGCCTGAGCGCAAGTGTCCGGCCACGAGCGCCGCCACTGCTTGCGCCGGGAGAGAGCATGGGTGTCGCGTCGCACCACGTCACAGTCAACGGTTTGAACATGCATTACGTCAGCATGGGCGAAGGTCCGCCCGTGCTGCTGCTCCACGGTTTTCCTGATACCCACTCCATCTGGCGCAAGCAGATCCCGGCCCTGGCGGCGGCCGGGATGCGCGTCATCGCGCCCGACATGCGCGGCTACGGCCAGACCGATGCGCCGTCCAGCACCGGCGCCTATGCCATCGAATTCCTGCGCGCGGACGTGCTGGGCCTGATGGATGTGCTCGGCATCGAGAGGGCGGCCGTCGTCGGCCACGACTGGGGCGGGCTGGTCGGCTGGCAGGTGTGCATGGATGCGCCGCACCGGGTGGAACGCTTCGTCGCGCTGTCGACCGGCCACCCTGCGGCGATTGCCAACGCGGGCGTCGAACAGCAGATGCGTTTCTGGTACATCCAGGGCTTCCTGATGCCGGTTGTCGCCGAGCAGGCGATCACGGCCAACGATTGGTTCTTCCTTCGCCAGCTGACGCGCAACAAGGAACAGCAAAAGTTGTGGCTATCCGCGCTGGAGCCGGAAGGGCGCCTGACTGCGGCGCTCAACTACTACCGGGCCAACCTCAAGCTGGGCTCGGCGCGTCGCTGGGGGCCGGTGGAAGTGCCGGTGATGGGCATCTGGAGCGACCGCGATCCGGCGCTGGGCGAAAAGCAGATGCTCGATTCCGCCGAATACTGCCGCGCCGGCTTCCGCTACGAGCGCCTGGACGGGGTGGGGCACTGGATGCAGCTGTCCGCGACCGACAAGCTCAATGCGCTCCTGATCGATTTCCTTCGCAAGTCATAACGCTGCGGCATAGATCGCCCGCGCATGCTCGCGGGTGAGTTCGCGCGGATTGTTTCCCAACAGCCGCGTTTGCAGCATCGCATCGTCGGCCAACCGGTCGAGATCGCTTTCCGTGATGCCGACCTGGCGCAGACGCGTTTCGATGCCGGTCATCCTGGCCGTTTGTTGCGTCGCAACAATAAGGGCGCGCGCCCGCGCTTCGTCGCTGCCGCTGGCCTGGGGAACGACGATGTCCGCCAGCTCGGCGTAATGCTGCTCCGCCTCCGGCAGGTTGAACTCCAGCACGTGTGGAAGCACCAGCGAGTTCGACAAGCCGTGCGGCACATGGAAGATGCCGCCGATCGGGTAAGCCAGCGCATGCACCGCCGCCACCGGCGCGTTGGAGAAGGCCTGTCCGGCCAGGCAGGCGCCGAGCAGCATCGCCTGGCGGACCTGCAGATCCTGGCCGCGTTCGCAAGCCGGCATCAGGTTCCGCGACAGCAGGCCCAATGCTTCCCGCGCCAGCGCGTCCGACAAGGGATTCTTCTTGTGGCGGCTGGTATAGGCTTCGATGGCGTGCACCATCGCGTCGATGCCGGTGGCGGCCGTGACCTTGGGCGGCAGGCCCAAGGTCAGGCTGGCGTCGAGCACGGCCAGGTCGGCGTAGAGCTGGGGCGACACGGCGCCGGTCTTGGTCGTCGCGCCGGTGGTGACGATGGCGATGTTGGTCACTTCGGATCCCGTGCCGGCGGTGGTCGGAACCTGGACCAGGGGAAGGCGCTGTCCGGTGACCTTGCCGATGCCGTAGATGTCCGGGAGCGCCTGTGTGCCTGCAGCCAGCACCGCAACGAGCTTGGCGACGTCCATCGAGCTGCCGCCGCCGAAGCCGATGACCAGGTCGGCGTCGTGCCTCTGGGCGGCGGCGACCGCCCTCAGCACGGCGTCCTCCGGCGGGTCGGCGACGACCTCTGCGTAGACGGCGGGCAGCATGCCGTGGCGCTCGCAGTCTGCACTGGCCGGCTCCATGAGGCCCGTGCGGAGGAAGCCGGCGTCGGTGACGAAGAGAGGACGCTTCGTTCCAGGGAAACGTTCTGCTATCAGCTTTCCGAGCCGGGTGCTGGCGCCCGGTTCGGACAGGATGCTGGCAACGGTGCTGAAGGCGAAAGCGGTCATGCTGGTCTCCGTGGTGTTGTCTGTGAAGCTTACCGCATCCTCGGCCCTTGTTGGCCTTGCACTGAGGAACAACGCTTGGCTTAAAATGCTGGCTCTGCACCAATCCCGAAAGTTCCCCATGATTGATTTTGTATGGCTCGGCGCGGCGGCTTTCGCCGCCGGGCTGGTCGATGCCGTCGTCGGTGGCGGCGGCCTGATCCAGATTCCCGCCATCTTTTCCATCCTTCCGAAAGAAGCGCCGGCGACCCTGATCGGCACCAACAAGCTTGCCAGCATCTTCGGCACCGGTACCGCGGCGGTGAACTATGCGCGCCGCGTCCGGGTGGCATGGAGCACCGCCGCGCCGGCGGCTTTGGCGGCGTTTGTCCTTTCCTTCGCGGGCGCCTGGACCGTGACGCGCGTACCGGCAGACTTTGTACGTACATTGTTGCCGATCATCCTGGTCGCCGTTGCCATCTATACCTTCAAGAAGAAGGACTTGGGGGCGGTGCATGCTCCGGTGCACAGTGGGATGGCGGAGCGCTATTGGGCGATCGGTATCGGTGCCGCGATCGGCTTCTATGACGGTTTCTTCGGACCGGGTACGGGGAGCTTCCTGATCTTCCTGTTCGTACGCTTCTTCGGCTTCGACTTCCTCAGCGCGTCCGCAGCGGCCAAGATCGTCAATGTCGCCTGTAATCTGTCGGCCTTGATGTGGTTCGGTTACAGCGGTCACCTGCTGTGGCAAATCGGGCTGATGATGGCGGGTTGCCAGATCGTCGGGTCCTTGATCGGCACCAAGCTGGCGCTGAAGCATGGCAGCGGGTTCGTGCGCAAGTTGTTCTTGTTCGTCGTGACCGGGCTGATCCTGAAGACCGCTTACGATGCTTTCACAAAGATCGGCTGGTAGTCCGACTGTTCCACGTGAAACAATCAAGCCGGGTACGCCCCGGCTTTTTTATTGATTGTTTCACGTGAAACCGAAGTCCAAAACTGATGAGTATTGTTTCACGTGGAACAAAATTCGTCGTTTTCCGAACCGGTTGAGAGTCCCGCAAGAAAAAAGAATCTATAATCGCGCATTAGTCTCCTCGCTTTGCTCCCATCATGCTATTTCCAACTGAATTCGACGTGATCGTCGTCGGCGGCGGCCACGCCGGTACCGAAGCCGCACTTGCGTCGGCACGCACGGGTCAGAAGACCCTGCTGCTCACGCACAATATCGAAACCCTGGGTGCGATGTCCTGCAACCCCTCCATTGGCGGCATTGGCAAGGGCCACCTCGTCAAGGAAGTGGACGCCCTCGGCGGCGCCATGGCGATCGCCACTGACGAGGCGGGCATCCAGTTCCGCATTCTCAACTCGTCCAAGGGCCCGGCTGTGCGCGCTACCCGCGCCCAGGCCGACCGCGTGCTGTACAAGGCAGCGATCCGCTCGCGTCTGGAGAACCAGCCGAACCTGTGGCTGTTCCAGCAGGCCGTCGACGATCTGATGGTGGAGGGCGACCGCGTGGTCGGCGCCGTCACCCAGATCGGCCTGCAGTTCCGTGCCCGCGCTGTCGTGTTGACCGCAGGCACCTTCCTCGACGGCAAAATCCACGTCGGCCTGCAGAATTACTCCGGCGGCCGCGCCGGCGATCCGCCCGCGTCCTCGCTGTCGGCGCGCCTGAAGGAACTCAAGCTGCCGCAGGGACGCCTGAAGACCGGCACGCCGCCGCGCATCGACGGCCGCAGCATCGACTTCTCTGTGCTGGCCGAACAGCCGGGCGACCTCGATCCGGTGCCGGTGTTTTCGTACATGGGCAACACCAGCATGCACCCGCGCCAGGTGCCGTGCTGGGTCACTCACACCAACGAAAAAACCCACGACATCATCCGCTCCGGCCTGGACCGCAGCCCAATGTACACCGGCGTGATCGAAGGCGTCGGCCCGCGCTATTGCCCGTCCATCGAAGACAAGATCCACCGCTTCGCCTCGAAGGAATCGCACCAGATCTTCCTGGAACCGGAAGGCCTGACCACCAACGAGTTCTATCCGAACGGGATCTCGACCAGCCTGCCGTTCGACGTGCAGCTGGACCTGGTGCGCTCGATGCGCGGCCTGGAGAATGCCTTCATCCTGCGTCCCGGCTACGCCATCGAATACGACTACTTCGATCCGCGCGGCCTGAAAGCCTCGCTGGAAACCAAGGCGATCAAGGGCCTGTTCTTCGCCGGCCAGATCAACGGCACCACCGGCTACGAGGAAGCCGCGGCCCAGGGCCTGCTGGCCGGCCTGAACGCCGCGCTGCAAACCCAGGGCCAGGACGCCTGGACCCCGGGCCGTTCGGAAGCCTACCTCGGCGTGCTGGTCGACGACCTCACCACCCAGGGCGTGGCCGAGCCTTACCGCATGTTCACCAGCCGCGCGGAGTACCGCCTGTCGCTGCGCGAAGATAATGCCGACATGCGCCTGACCGAAATCGGCCGCAAGCTGGGCGTCGTCGGCGACGCCCAGTGGGCAGCCTTCGAGACCAAGCGCGAATCGGTGGCCCGCGAACTGGAGCGCCTGCGCTCCACCTGGGTCAACCCGCGCATCCTCGCCGCCGCCGAATCCGAGCGCGTGGTGGGGCAGGCCATCGAACGCGAATACAACCTGGCCGACCTGCTGCGCCGTCCGGGCGTCGAGTACGGCACCCTGATGAGCATGACCGGCAACGAAGGCCAGCCGCTGGCCGGCCCGGGTGTGGAAGACCCGGCCGTCAAGGAGCAGGTCGAAATCCAGATCAAGTACGCCGGCTACATCGACCGCCAGGCGCGCGAAGTGGAACGCCACGAACACTACGAGAACCTCAAGCTGCCCGAGAACCTGAACTACCTGGAGATCGCGGCGCTGTCGATCGAAGTGCGCCAGAAGCTGGACAAGCAGCGTCCCGAAACCCTGGGCCAGGCTTCGCGCATTTCGGGCGTCACGCCGGCGGCGATCTCGCTGTTGCTGGTGCACCTGAAAAAGCGCGGCGCCAAGGGCTTTACCAACGCACCGGTGGAGCAGGCGCAATGAAGGGATTCGATCGCAACGCACTGGAACAGGTGCTGGCCGAGGGCGTCGCCGAGATGAAGCTGGACGTGCCCGCGGCACAGCAGAAGCAGCTGATGGACTACGTCCAGCTGATGTATAAGTGGAACTCCGTTTACAACCTGACTTCGCTGCGCGATCCGATGCAGATGGTGACCCACCACCTGCTGGATTCGCTGGCGGCCGTGCCGGCATTCCAAGGCGCGCGCAATGTGCTGGACGTGGGAGCAGGGGGCGGCTTGCCTGGCATCGTGCTGGCCATCGCAAGGCCGGACATGAAAGTGTCGATGATCGACACGGTCCACAAGAAAACCGCCTTCCTCACGCAGGTGAAGGCGGAGCTGGGCCTGGCCAAGGTCACGGTGTACACGAAAAAAGTGCAGGAACTGGAAGTGAGCGACAAATTCGACGTCATCACCTCGCGCGCTTTCGCCGACCTGTCGGATTTCGTGGAGTGGTCCGGGCACCTGCTGGCCGAGGGCGGCAAATTCATCGCCTTGAAAGGCGTAGCGCCAAGCGAGGAACGCGAGCGGCTGCCGGGAGACTGGAAAGTGACGGATTTGCAGCCCTTGCAGGTGCCAAGGCTGGGAGCGGAACGCCACCTGGTCTTTATCGAGCGAAATATCTAAACCGTTTCAACCAAATAAATTGTATAAATAGTTTATACCGTTTAAATCGTATAAATCGTTCGAATGGTTTGTACGGTATGAATGGTATAGCGTCTTGTTGTCGCATCCACGGAAAAGAATAGATGGCGAAGATATTTTGCGTTGCGAATCAAAAAGGGGGAGTCGGGAAGACTACTACCTCCGTCAACCTGGCGGCAGGCCTTGCGAAGCTGAACCAGCGTGTGCTGCTGGTCGACCTTGATCCCCAGGGCAACGCCACGATGGGGGCGGGCATCAACAAGGCGGAACTGGAAGCGTCCATCTACCAGGTGCTGCTGGGCGAGGCCGAGGTGGCCGGCGCGCGTTTGCGTTCGGAAGCGGGCCGCTTCGACGTGCTGCCCGCCAACCGCGAGCTGGCCGGCGCCGAAGTGGAGATGGTGGCGCTGGACAACCGCGAGCGCCGCCTGAAGGAAGCGCTGGCCAAGGTCGACGCCGATTACGACTTCATCCTGATCGACTGCCCCCCGGCGCTGTCGCTGCTCACCCTGAACGGCCTGTGCGGCGCGCATGGCGTGATTATCCCGATGCAGTGCGAGTACTACGCGCTCGAAGGCCTGTCGGACCTGGTCAACACCATCAAGAAGGTGCACGCCAACCTGAACACCGACCTGCGCATCATCGGCCTGCTGCGCGTGATGTTCGATCCGCGCATGACGCTGTCGCAGCAGGTCTCGAGCCAGCTGGAGCAGCACTTCGGCGACAAGGTGTTCAAGACCATCATCCCGCGCAACGTGCGCCTGGCCGAAGCGCCGTCCTACGGCATCCCGGGCGTGGTGTTCGATCCATCCTCGAAAGGCGCGCAGGCGTACATCGCCTTCGGCGCCGAGATGGTCGAGCGCATCAAGACAATGTAATCACGAGAGCTAGAAGAACATGGCAAGCAAAAAACTGAAAGGACTCGGCCGCGGCCTCGACGCGCTGCTGGGCGGCGACAGCGAACCGGCCTTGGCGCCGAACAACCCGTCGGCGCTGCCGGTGGCGCAGATCCAGGCCGGCAAGTACCAGCCGCGCACCCGCATGGACGAAGGTTCGCTCACCGAGCTGGCATCCTCGATCAAAACCCAGGGCATCATGCAACCGGTGCTGGTCCGTCCGCTGCAGGAGGGCTCGGGGTCGGGGGCGCGTTACGAGATCATCGCCGGCGAACGCCGCTTCCGCGCGGCCCAGATGGCCGGCCTGGAAGAAATCCCGGTGCTGGTGCGCGACGTCGACGACCAGGCCGCCGCCGCGATGGCCCTGATCGAGAACATCCAGCGCGAAGACCTGAATCCGCTGGAAGAAGCCCAGGGCATCCAGCGCCTGATCTCGGATTTCAATTTCACCCATGAGCAGGCCGCCGCCGCCGTCGGCCGTTCGCGCAGCGCCGTGTCGAACCTGTTGCGCCTGATCAACCTGGCGCAGCCGGTGCAGACCATGCTGATGGCCGGCGACATCGACATGGGCCACGCCCGCGCCCTGCTGGCGGTCGACAGCGCAAGCCAGATCACCCTGGCGAACCAGGTGATCGCCAAGCGCCTGTCGGTGCGCGAGACCGAGAAGCTGGTCGCGCGCGCGATCGAAGAGCAGAACGCGCCGGCCGCCGCGCCGCGCGCCAAGGAAAAGCCGGGCGATATCGTGCGCCTGGAAGAAGAGCTCTCCGACAAGTTGGCGACTCCGGTCATGTTCAAGATGGGTGCGAAAGGGAAGGGGCAGCTCATCATCGACTTCGCCGACCTCGACATCCTGGACGGCGTGCTGGCCCGCCTGCGCGCCTGATCCCCGTCCGCGCTGTTTCATTATCACAACAGCAGCAGACTTTCCCGGCGGCATCGCCGCCGGGCCTCCTCCGCGTGCTTCCCAGCGGAAATCTTCCCTGTCAGAGAAGCAAGTTCCTCCCCTCAAGGCTGAGCCGAGACTTCTTTACCAAGCGGTAAATTGTTAACTCGGCAGTCAGCAGCCGTCTTTACTTAAGTAACTGAAAAGATTGCATAATCTCCGATTCGGACGTGACAGTTTCGTCATCTATACGCCTCAGTTATAACTTGCGAATCGTTTGACTCACGTCCGTATAACCACTTATAATCCCGCTGATTCATGTAATTACCACATCGCAAATCGTCCACATGCGCGGGCGCGAAACTAGAAAAAAATGCTGCGCATCGTTTCCCTGCAGTTGATCGCAACGGTAGTCGCCGGCCTCATCGCCGCACTGCTGGGGGGATGGCCTGCGATGTTTTCGGCTGTACTGGGCGGTTTGTGTTGTGTCGTGCCCAACGGAATTATGGCGGTACGCCTGTTTGCCGCATCAACGAAAGCGGGAGGGGCTAACCCCTTCACGTTTTTCATCTGGGAATTTATAAAGATTGCAATGACGCTGGCGCTCCTGGGCGTAACGGCGTGGCTGTACCGCGATCTGAACTGGCTGGCCCTGCTGGGCGGGTTCATCGTGGCACTGAAGAGTTACATATTCTTATTATTTAGGCACTGACCATGGCGACTCCAACCGTAGAAGGCGCAGCGCAGCACGCGCCCACCGCTTCAGAATACATCAAGCACCACCTCGGCCACCTGTCGAACAAGCACCAGGACTTTGTTGCCGACTTCAGCGTCATCAACATGGACACCGTGTTCTGGTCGGTCGCCATGGGCGTGGTCGGCAGCCTGATCATGTGGATGGCCGCGCGCCGCGCCACCTCGGGCGTGCCGGGCCGCTTCCAGGCTGCCGTCGAAATGCTGGTCGAAATGGTCGAAGACCAGTCGAAGTCCATCGTGCACGGCGACCGCAGCTTCATCGCCCCGGCCGCACTGACCGTGTTCGTCTGGGTCGCCCTGATGAACTCGCTGGACTTCCTGCCGGTCGACCTGTTCTCGGCCCTGTTCGGCCTGCTGGGCGTCGAACACCTGTTCCCTTACCACCGCGTGGTTCCGACCGCCGACCTGAACGGCACCATCGGCATCTCGCTCGGCGTGCTCGCCCTGATGATCTACTACGGCATCAAGATCAAGGGCTTCGGCGGCTGGATCCACGAACTGCTGGCAGCACCGTTCGGCATCTGGATGGCGCCGTTCAACCTGCTCCTGAACATCATCGAATACGCAGCAAAAATGGTGTCGCTCGGTATGCGACTGTTCGGCAACATGTACGCCGGTGAGCTGCTGTTCCTCTTGATCGCACTGCTGGGCTCGACCGCTACGGTGTTCGGTTTCATCGGCCACGTCATCGCTGGCTCGATCTGGGCGATCTTCCACATCCTGATCGTGTTCCTGCAGGCATTCATCTTCATGATGCTGACGCTGGTGTACCTCGGTCAGGCCCACGAAGGCCACTGATCGGCGCCGCAAGCATCGAACAAGATAGTGGTTGTAACGAAGTTGTAGTTTTTAATCTAGTTTTTAAATTAACTTTTTGGAGTAATCATGACTGACGTTTCTTTTGTTGCACTGGCTTGCGGTTTGATCATCGGCCTCGGCGCTATCGGCGCATGTATCGGTATCGCTCTGATGGGCGGTAAGTACCTGGAAGCCTCGGCACGTCAGCCTGAACTGATGAACACCCTGCAGACCAAGATGTTCCTGCTGGCTGGTCTGATCGACGCGGCATTCCTGATCGGCGTCGGTATCGCAATGCTGTTCGCATTCGCCAACCCGTTCGTCGCGGGCTAAGACCAGACGTCTTGAAGTATCGAAGGGCCGAACCAATTCTTGGTTCGGCATCCGTGTTTCTGTAAGAGGGAAAATACCGTGAACCTTAATGCAACCCTGTTTGCACAGTTCGCTGTCTTCTTCATCCTGGCGCTGTTCACCATGAAGTTCGTGTGGCCGCCACTGATGAAAGCGCTCGACGAGCGCGCCGAGAGGATTGCGAATGGTCTGGCAGCAGCCGACCGCGGCAAGGCCGACCTGGCCGCCGCCGAAAAGCGCGTGCAGACCGAACTGGCTGGCGCCCGTGACGAAGTCCAGAAGCGCATCGCCGACGCTGAAAAGCGTGCTGCCCAGATCATCGACGCAGCCAAGCAAACCGCTACCGAAGAAGCCGCCCGTATCGTCGCTGCCGCCAAGGCCGACGCCGAGCAGCAAGTGACCCGTGCCCGCGAAGAACTGCGCGGCCAGGTGGCGACCCTCGCCGTCCAGGGCGCCGAGCAGATCCTGAAGCGCGAAGTGAACGCAGCGGCCCACGCCGACCTGCTGTCCAAACTGTCGACCGAGCTCTGATCATGGCAGAACTCGCAACCGTCGCCCGCCCTTACGCCGAAGCGCTGTTCCGTGTCGCCCAATCCGGCGACATGGCCGCGTGGTCGGCCATCGCTTCGGAGCTCGGCCAGATCGGCGCGAACGCCGAAGTGCAGGCCTTCGCCAGCAACCCGAACCTCACCCACGCACAGCTGGCGGACACGATTGCGTCCCTGGTCAAGTCGCCGCTGAACGCTGAAGCGAAGAACTTTATCGCGATGCTGGCCGAAAATGGCCGCATCAACCTGCTGCCCGAGATCAGCACCCAGTTTGCTGTGCTGAAGAACGCGAGCGAAGGCGCTGCCGACGCCACGATCTACAGCGCTTTCGAGATCTCGGCTGACCAGCTCGCACAGCTGGTTGCCACGCTGGAAAAGAAATTTGGCCGCAAGCTGAACCCAACGGTAACAGTGGATCCTTCGCTGATCGGTGGTGTGCGCGTGGTCGTTGGCGACGAAGTGCTCGATACCTCGGTACGCGCCAAGCTGCAACAGATGCATGTTGCGCTGGTGTCCTAACCGACCGAATCGCACTCGCCGGCGTCCCGCCCTTGCCCTACGCATCAAAAAACATTATTGGAGTTAGCAAGCATGCAACTTAACCCATCTGAAATCAGCGAACTGATCAAGAGCCGGATCCAGGGCCTCGAAGCATCCGCTGATGTTCGCAATCAAGGCACGGTGATCTCCGTCGCCGACGGTATCTGCCGCATCCATGGTCTGTCGGACGTGATGCAGGGCGAGATGCTGGAATTCCCCGGCAACACCTTCGGTCTGGCGATGAACCTCGAGCGTGACTCGGTCGGCGCCGTGATCCTGGGTGCTTACGAGCACATCTCGGAAGGCGACACCGTCAAGACCACCGGCCGCATCCTGGAAGTGCCGATCGGTCCGGAACTGCGTGGCCGCGTCGTCAACGCACTGGGCCAGCCGATCGACGGCAAGGGCCCGGTCAATGCCGCCCTGACCGCGCCGATCGAAAAGATCGCTCCGGGCGTGATCGCCCGTGAATCCGTCTCGCAGCCGATGCAGACCGGCATCAAGTCGATCGACGCGATGGTGCCGATCGGCCGTGGCCAGCGTGAGCTGATCATCGGCGACCGCCAGACCGGTAAATCGGCTGTCGCTGTCGACGCGATCATCAACCAGAAGGGCCAGGGCGTCACCTGCGTGTACGTCGCTATCGGCCAGAAGGCATCGACCATCAAGAACATCGTCCGCTCGCTGGAACAGCACGGCGCGATGGAGTACACCATCGTGGTCGCCGCGTCCGCTTCGGAATCGGCAGCGATGCAGTACATCTCGGCCTACTCGGGCTGCGCGATGGGCGAATACTTCCGCGACCGCGGCGAAGACGCGCTGATCGTGTACGACGACCTGTCGAAGCAAGCCGTCGCTTACCGCCAGATCTCCCTGCTGCTGCGCCGTCCGCCGGGCCGCGAAGCCTACCCGGGCGACGTGTTCTACCTGCACAGCCGTCTGCTCGAGCGCGCAGCACGCGTGAACGCCGACTACGTCGAGAAGTTCACCAATGGCGCCGTGACCGGCAAGACCGGCTCGCTGACCGCACTGCCGATCATCGAAACCCAGGCAGGCGACGTCTCGGCCTTCGTTCCGACCAACGTGATTTCGATTACCGACGGCCAGATCTTCCTGGAGACCTCGCTGTTCAACGCCGGTATCCGTCCTGCGATCAACGCCGGTATCTCGGTGTCGCGCGTCGGTGGCGCCGCCCAGACCAAGGTCATCAAGGGCCTGTCGGGCGGTATCCGTACCGACCTGGCGCAGTACCGTGAACTGGCTGCGTTCGCGCAGTTCGCATCGGACCTGGACGAGTCGACCCGCAAGCAGCTGGACCGCGGTGCCCGCGTGACCGAACTGCTGAAGCAGCCGCAGTTCTCGCCGCTGTCGACCTCGCTGATGGCCGCATCGCTGTTCGCCGTCAACAAAGGCTACCTGGACGACATCGAAGTCAAGAAAGTGCTGCCGTTCGAGCACGGTCTGCACAACTTCCTGAAGTCGAGCCACGCTTCCCTGCTGTCGAAGATCGACGAAACCAAGCAACTGGACAAGGACGGCGAAGCTGCGCTGTCGGCCGCCATTGCTGATTTCAAGAAATCCGGCGCATTTTAATCTCGGGCCGGCGCTGCTGTAGCAGCGGCGCCGGCGCGTGGAAGGAGTAAGGACTCATGGCAGTAGGCAAAGAGATTCGTGGCAAGATCAAGAGCGTAGAGAATACGAAGAAGATCACCAAGGCGATGGAAATGGTCGCCGCATCGAAAATGCGCAAGGCGCAGGATCGCATGCGCGCCGCCCGTCCCTACAGTGACAAGGTTCGTACCATCACCGCCAACCTTGCCGGCGCAAACCCGGAGTACACGCACCCGTTCATGGCGCATGCCAAGGACGTGCAGGCGAAGGCCGTGGGTTTCATCGTCGTCACGACCGACAAGGGTCTGTGCGGCGGCATGAACACCAACGTGCTGCGCCAGGTGACGCAAAAAGCGCGCGAGATGGAACAGGCGGGCAACAAGGTCGAAGCGGTTGCCATCGGCAACAAGGGCCTGGGCTTCCTGAACCGCATGGGCATGAAGGTCGTCTCGCAAGTGACCCAGATCGGCGATACGCCGCACCTGGACAAGCTGATCGGCCCGGTCAAAGTGATGCTGGACGCGTACCAGGAAGGCAAGCTCGACGCTGTCTACCTGTGCTACACCAAGTTCATCAACACGATGAAGCAGGAGCCGATGGTCGAGCAGCTGCTCCCGCTCCCGGCCAAGCACCTGGAAAAGGACGCCGGCGGTATCAGCTGGGACTACATCTACGAACCGGAAGCGCAAGTCGTCATCGACGAGCTGCTGGTGCGTTATGTCGAGGCGCTGGTGTACCAGGCCGTGGCCGAGAACCTGGCGTCCGAGCAATCGGCGCGCATGGTGGCGATGAAGGCAGCGAGCGACAACGCCGGTAGTGTCATCAGCGACCTGAAGCTGGTCTACAACAAGACCCGCCAGGCAGCGATTACCAAAGAACTCTCCGAGATCGTTTCCGGCGCAGCAGCCGTCTAAGCGATCAAGTAAAAGAATTTAACTATATCTGAAGGAACGAAAATGGCTGATGGCAAAATCGTTCAGTGTATCGGCGCCGTGGTCGACGTGGAATTCCCGCGTAACGCCATGCCGAAAGTGTACGACGCACTGAAAATGGAAGGTTCGGAACTGACCCTGGAAGTCCAGCAGCAGCTGGGCGACGGCGTGGTCCGTACCATTGCACTGGGCAGCTCGGAAGGCCTGCGCCGCGGCATGATCATCCAGAACACCGGCAACCCGATCATGGTTCCGGTCGGCACCCCGACCCTGGGCCGCATCATGGACGTGCTGGGCAACCCGATCGACGAATGCGGTCCGGTCAGCCACGAACGCATGGCATCGATCCACCGCGATGCGCCTGCCTACGACGAACTGTCGCCGTCGACCGACCTGCTGGAAACCGGCATCAAGGTGATCGACCTGGTCTGCCCGTTCGCCAAAGGCGGCAAGGTCGGCCTGTTCGGCGGCGCCGGCGTCGGCAAGACCGTCAACATGATGGAACTGATCAACAACATCGCGAAGGCGCACTCGGGTCTGTCCGTGTTCGCCGGCGTGGGCGAGCGTACCCGTGAAGGTAACGACTTCTACCACGAGATGGCGGACGCCAAGGTCGTCGACCTGGAAAACCCGACCAACTCGAAAGTGGCGATGGTCTACGGCCAGATGAACGAACCGCCGGGCAACCGTCTGCGCGTCGCGCTGACCGGCCTGACCATGGCGGAAGCCTTCCGTGACGAAGGCAAGGACGTTCTGTTCTTCGTCGACAACATCTACCGTTACACCCTGGCCGGTACCGAAGTGTCGGCACTGCTGGGCCGTATGCCGTCCGCGGTGGGCTACCAGCCGACCCTGGCCGAAGAAATGGGCCGCCTGCAAGAGCGTATTACCTCGACCAAGACCGGCTCGATCACCTCGATCCAGGCCGTGTACGTCCCTGCGGATGACTTGACCGACCCGTCGCCTGCTACCACCTTCGCCCACCTGGACTCGACCGTCGTTCTGTCGCGTGACATCGCTTCGCTGGGTATCTACCCGGCAGTGGATCCGCTGGACTCGACCTCGCGCCAGCTGGACCCGCTGGTCGTCGGTGAAGAGCACTACAACACCGCGCGCGCCGTGCAGGGCACCCTGCAGCGCTACAAGGAACTGCGCGACATCATCGCGATTCTGGGCATGGACGAACTGGCGCCGGAAGACAAGCTGGTCGTCGCACGCGCTCGTAAGATGCAGCGTTTCCTGTCGCAGCCGTTCCACGTCGCTGAAGTGTTCACCGGCTCGCCGGGCAAGTACGTTTCGCTGAAGGACACGATCAAGGGCTTCAAGATGATCGCTTCGGGCGAACTGGACCACCTGCCGGAACAGGCCTTCTACATGGTTGGCACGATCGAGGAAGCCATCGAGAAAGCCAAGAAGCTGGCTGCCTAAGCTGCTCTTAACCTGAAGGACAGACATGGCAAACACTATTCAAGTGGACGTGGTCTCGGCCGAAGAGCAGATCTTCTCCGGCCAGGCTGAATTCGTCGCGTTGCCGGGTGAAGCGGGCGAGCTGGGTATCTACCCGAAGCACACCCCGCTGATCACGCGCATCAGGCCGGGTGCTGTGCGAATCCAGGTGGCCGGTGGTGGCGAAGAGTTCGTCTTCGTCGCCGGCGGCATCCTCGAAGTGCAGCCGAACGGCGTGACCGTGCTGGCCGACACCGCGATCCGCGGTAGCGACCTGGACGAAGCGAAGGCACTGGAAGCCAAGAAGCAGGCTGAAGAGCTGATGCTGAACAAGGAATCGAAGATCGACTACGCGAAAGCCCAGGCCGAAATGGCCGCGGCGATCGCGCAGCTGGCAGCGATCCAGAAGCTGCGCTCGAAGGGCCGTTAAGCCCTTGACGTGGCATCAAGAAAGGCAGCCCTCGGGCTGCCTTTTTTATTTGCAAGTCCCAGGCCCCCGAGCATCAAGCGGATGCCGGCGCTGCCGGACGGATGCGGCGAATCAGGGCTTGCGGGCAGTCCAGCCCCTGAAAGTGAAGGCACAATAGAACAACTCGACGTTCACGAAACCGGCTTCATGGAGCAGGCCGGCATCCTCCTGCGGCGAGAGCACGGGAAGCCGTTCCCTGAACGCGCGCATGCTGTTTTCGGCCTGGCCCACAGGCACGCCGGAGACGATGCCGTAGGCTGCGTTGCGCCGCAACCAGGTCTCCTGATGGGGCGCGGTCTGCGGGAAGCTGTGATGGGCGACTACGAGGACCGCCCCTGGCTTGAGCCGGCGGTACAGCTCCTTCAAGGTGGCGAGGCGTTCGTCCCTGGGAAGAAAGTGCAGTGTCAACAGGCAGGTCGCGCCGTCGAAAGGGCCCTCGGGCGCACTGTCGATATAGCCGTGGTGCAGCGCGACCCGGGAGGCGAGCTCGCCCAGCGTCGCGCTTGCCAGGCGCAGCATCTCGCTGGAGGGATCCACGCCGTCGAAGCGCCAGCCCGGCTGCATCGCGGCAAAGGCCTGCAGTTCGAGGCCGCCGCCGGCGCCGAGCACCAGGATACGGGCCGCGGCGGGGGCATGCTCCGCCAGCAGGACGCCGGCCATCTTGTGGAGGTCGCCCAGGCCGGGGACCAGCCGCGCAGTCTTCTCGCGATAGTCCTTCACGGCCGCCGGGTCGGAAAACGGCGTCATCGGGCGGCCGCCTCGGCGGCCTCGTCAGCGGCCGGCTCCGGCCAGAACAAGGAGCGGTGGACCTGGATGCCGGCCATGGCGCCGCTGCCCACCGCCAGCGATACCGAATGGGGAACGCGGGCGACATCGCCGCATGCGAATATCCCGCGCACCGAGGTCTTGTTCTCGGCGTCGGTGCGCACCTGCAGGCCCAGCGGCGTTTCCTCGAGCGCGCATCCTGCCGCCTCGGCCAGCGAGGTCGAGGGAACCGAGCGCGCCGCCGTGAACAGGCCGGCAAAGCGCAACAGCCTGCCATCGGCGAGCCGCACGTCGGCGTGTTCCTCGATCCTGTCGATGGCCACGTCCTCGATCGCCACGCCGCGCCGCTCGAGGCCGGCGCGCTCGTCCGGGCCCGGCGACACCGCATGGTTCAGCAGCAAGGTGACCTTGCCCCATTCGGTCAGGAACTCGGCCTGGTGCAAGGACATGGGACCGGTGGCGATGACGCCGATGCGGCCCTGGTCGAGCTCGTAACCGTGACAGTAGGGGCAATGGAAGATGCTGTTGCCCCAGCGTTCCGCCAGTCCGCTGATTGAAGGAAGCTGGTCGGCCACGCCGATCGCCAGCAGGATGCGGCGGCCCCGATGCGCTTGCCCTCCGCTGGTGGTGACGGTGAAGTCGTCGGCTTGCCCGGATACGCGCTCGGCACGGCCCTCGTGCCAGGACAAGGTCGGGTAGGCGTCGAGCTGGCGGCGCGCTTGCGCCGCGATCGCGGCGGGATCGGCGCCATCCTGGCCGAGAAAGCCGTGCGAATGGCTCGCGAAGCGGTTGCGCCGCTCTCCCGCGTCGATCACGAGCACGGATTTGCGCGCGCGCAGCAGTTGCAAGGCCGCGGCCATGCCCGCATAGCTTCCGCCGATGACGATCAGGTCGTATTGCATTGCTTAGCTCCTGTCAGCGCGTGCTGCCGCATGCCGGCGCGCGAAGTCGGCGGCAAGGTCGGCAAGCGTGATTTCCGAAAACCGGCGCAGCAGCAAGGCCTCGGCCTCGGCAAACGTGTCTTCGAGCGCGGCATTCACCGCTTGCTCGACCAGGCATGCCGGCGCCAGGTTGCGATTGCCGATCGCGAACAGCGCCGTTTCTCCCAATGCATCGTGCAACTGGCGCAGGGTCACCGTACCCAGGTCGGCGACCAGGCGCCAGCCTCCTGCGTGACCGCGTTCTGAGCGCACGATCCCCGCATCGCGCAAACATCCCATGGTGCGGCGGACAACGACGGGGTTGGTGTCCAGGCACCGGGCCAGGGCTTCCGACGTGACGGGTCCATCATGTTCGGCCATGTGGAGCAGGGCATGCAGGACGGATGATAAGCGGCTGTCTCGGTTCATGTAACTTATGATGTTACCTTTGAGTTCCCGTGTCAAGCGCCGCGCACGCTACGTTTGGAAGCGCGGCGGTAATTCAGGTAGAGTCGGTCGGGACCAGCGCCCGCAGCGGGATGGCCCAGCCAGCCATGCGCAAGCCCTACCTATCCGTCGAGCCCATCATGCCGAACATTCAAGCACCTGGCGAAGGGGAGCAGGCGCCGAAGGAAGCGTCCTTCGGCCGCACCCTGTATCGCTTCCTGTTCTTCGACTGGCTGTTCCGCGACGTGAACGCCGCGCGCAACCTGTTCGAGCGCCATGCCGCGCGTGAGCACAATTACCGCATGAGCCGCTACCTGCCGCTCTACATGCGGCGCTGGTCGGTGCTGGCTGCCTGCGATTTCACGCTGGGCTTCCTGTTCGAGCGGGTGCTGCAGGCGACGGTGCTGTCGGCGTGGTTCTTTACGTGGTCTTGCCTGACCCTGACCGGGATTGCCGTGATGACGGTGATGTGGGTGTTTATGGCCGCGAAACTGCCTTGAGCGCATCGGCGTGGCCAGAGATCAGGCTGGGTGAGCGCGATGGCAGCAGTGAGTGCTAACTAAACGCGGGCAAACTTGGATCCCGGCCTGCGCCGGGATGACGTTGGTAGGTGTAGGCGATTAACACCGGTAGCCACTTTAGCTGGCTTAAAAACCGTCGTTCCTGCCATTGGCAGCAACGACTTCCGGCGAAGGCCGGAACCCAATTCCTCAGCATAGTGAGAGGCAGCCTTGCACCACTCACGGTGAATGGCGCGCCTGCTCCCCCGCCAACCTCAACGCCACTTTGTGCCGGAAATAATCCTCCTTCACATACCGGTACAGATTCGCCCCTGGACACACGGTCTTGTCCGAGTAATCCCGGTGGCTGCGAATATCGTCCAGCGACACCCCATACTTCTTCGCCAGCATCGCCATCACGTCCACGACCGCATCGAGCTGGCGCTGGTTCGGCTCCACTTCCTCGAAATTGCCCACCACCTCGATCAGCGCATGCCCGGCCGGGTCGTATTCGGTATTCGTATCGCCCGCGAACTCAATGGGACGCGCCTCGTACACCCGCCCTTCGAGATCGATCACGTAATGGTAGGGAATATCGAGCCAGCCCTTGGTGGTGCGCGACCAGCTCTGCAGGCGGCGCAGATAGGCCTGCGCATCGGTCCCCGGCAAGAAAGGCTCGCCCTGGTGATGCAGCGTGATCTGGCTAATCCGATGGCGGCGCGCCTTGGCCGCATCCGCCGGCGTGCCGCCCCACGCCGCCACGGGCACGATGGCGCTTTCGACGCTGGCCAGCGGCTGCTGGGCAAGGGCAGGGGAGGCCGCCAGCGCGGCAGCGAAGCAGGAGAAGGCAAACAGGCGCATGGGATACCGGGATCGGGAACGAGTCCGCATCTTTTCACGTTTGCGCGCGCCACGCCAGCGGCGATGCAAACCTGATAAGCTAACAAGGAACCTTGAACTACTCCCCATCCACCATGAGAAGCATCGCCCAGATCCTCAACGAGAGCAAAACCATCGCCATTGTCGGCCTGTCGAACAAGCCGGACCGCGCCAGCTATGGCGTTGCCGAATACCTGCAGGGCCACGGCTACCAGATCATCCCGGTCAACCCGAGCTATGCGGGCCAGACCATCCTCGGCGAGAGGGTCTGTGCCACCTTGCAGGAAGCCGCCGACACCCTGGCCACCAGCGGCCGCCGCATCGACATCGTCGACTGCTTCCGCAAGTCCGAAGACATTCCCCCGATCGCACGCGAGGCCATCGCCGTGCGCGCCGGCTGCCTGTGGATGCAGCTCGGCATCGAGAACCAGGCCGCCGCCGACCTGGCGCGCGCCGCCGGGCTGGACGTGGTCGTGAACCACTGCATCAAGATCGAGCACCGCAGCCTGCAGGCCTGAGGCCATCCACGCAAGGGCGGCTGCGTTACAATCGTGGCCATCCTCTTTGTGGAACCCTCACCATGACCAAGATCCTCGCTCTCGCCCTGGCCACCCTGGCCGCCGCGAGCATCACCCCGCCTGCGTTCGCACAGACCGCCACCCCAGCGCTGAGCGCCCGTCCGGCGAGCTGCCCGTCCGTCCTCAAGCACACCTTCAAGCGCCTGCAGGACGAGGCGCCGCAGGACCTGTGCCAGTACGCCGGCAAGGTGGTCCTGGTGGTGAACACCGCCAGCTACTGCGGCTTCACCAAGCAGTACGAAGGCCTGGAGAAGCTGTACGCCAAGTACGGCGGCCGCGGCCTCGTGGTGCTGGGCTTCCCGTCGAACGACTTCGGCAAGCAGGAGCCGGGCAGCGCGAAGGAGATCGCCGACTTCTGCTTCAATACCTACGGGGTCAAGTTCCCGATGTTCGCCAAGAGCGTGGTCTCGGGCCCGCAAGCCAATCCGCTGCACGCGGAGCTGGCCAGGATCACCGGCAAGGAACCGAAATGGAACTTCACCAAGTACCTGATCGGCCGCGACGGCAAGGTGCTCGAGCATTTCCCGAGCAAGGTCGCGCCTGAAGACGCGCAACTGGTCGGCAAGATCGAACAGGCGCTGGCGAATTAATCCAGGATCAGCGCACGCAGCGGGCCGCGCAAGGCATTGCACACGACGAGGTCGTCGGCCTGCTCCAGCATCTCGCGGGTGATGACGCGCTCGCTCGCATGCCAGGCCGGCGCCGTCAGCAGCACGCTGCGCATCACGCCCGGCAACAGGCCGCAGGACAGCGGCGGGGTGTACCAGGCGTCGCCGAAGCGCACGAAGACGTTGCTGCGCCCACCTTCCGTCAATTCCCCGCGCTCGTTAACGAACAGCATGTCGAAGGCGCCTTGCGTCTCGGCCGCCTTCCAGGCTGCGTCGTAGCGGCTGCGCAGGCTGGTCTTATGGCGCAGGAAGAGGTCATCTGACTGGGTCGGCTCCGCCGCCAGCACGACCATGACGGGTTCGTGCAGCTCCACGATGGCGCCGGATTGCAATTGCAGGCCGTTTGCGTGCGAATTCGACAGGCGCATGCGGTATAGCTGGCCATGGGGCAGGGCCAGGCAAGCCTCGACCAGCATGCGCCGCGCTTCCTCGCGCTCGAAAGGCAGGCCGAAGTAGGCGCAGGAGCCCGCGATGCGGTCGAGGTGCTGCTCCAGGTGGCGCGGCCCGTCGTCCCACGACGCGCGCAGGGTTTCGAAAATCTCGAACTCGTTGAGCAGGCCGGTCAGGAAGCGCGCTTTCAACTGGCATTCGGCGAATTCGGATTGCGGATCGCTGTCGTAGACGATGCCCGCGCCCACACCCAGTTCGCCACGCCGCAAGCCGTTCTCCGGCGCCTGCAAAGCCAGGGTACGGATCGGCACCGACAGGCAGAAGTCCCCAAAGGCGCGGCCATCCTGCGGCGGATCGAACCAGCCGATGGCGCCCGTGTAGATGCCGCGCGCATCCGGTTCCAGTTCGTGGATGATTTCCATCGTGCGCCGCTTGGGCGCGCCCGTGATCGAGCCGCAAGGGTAGAGCGCCGCGAAAATCTCGGGCAAGCTGGCGTCCTCGCGCACACGCGCCTGCACCGTGGAGGTCATCTGCAGCACGGCGCCGTAGCGCTTCACCTCGAACAGCGCCGGCACTTGCACGCTGCCGGTCTGCGCCACGCGTCCCAGGTCGTTGCGCAGCAGGTCGACGATCATCAGGTTCTCGGCGCGGTTCTTGGTGTCCTGCGCCAGCGCCTTGGCGCGCTCCTCGTCCACCGCCGCCTCGCCGCTGGCCGGCGCCGTGCCTTTCATCGGCCGCGCCAGCAGGGTACCGGCCTGGTGGCGCACGAACAGTTCGGGCGAGAAGGACAGCACCGCGCCGCCATCCGGCAGCGCGATCAGTGCGCCGTAGGGCACCGGCTGGCGCGCGCGCAGGCGGGTGTAGAGCCCGAACAGCGGACCGAAGGCGTCGAAGCGCAGGCGGTAGGTGTAGTTGACCTGGTAGGTGTCGCCGGCCCCGATGTAGTCGCGGATGCGATTGATGGCGTCGGTGAAGGTCGCTTCGTCGACATTGGCCTGGATGCCCGCAACGCCGGCTGCTTCCGAACTGGCGCGGGTTGCGAGCCAGGCTTCGACCTGGGGCGCCGTCATGCGTTCGCAGTGCGAGAACAGCAGCACCTGCGCCAGCGGCCCATCCAGCGGCCTGGCGGGCAGGCCCTGCAAGTGCGCGCCCAGTTCGTAGCTCAGGAGCGGAACCGCGTACAGGCCGCGTCCCAGCGCCTGCTGGAGCTCGTTGAGCAGGCGCGGCCACCCGGCGGCGTCTTCGCAGCGCAAGCTGCCCACGTGGCCGTTGTACAGCCGGGAACCGGCTTCGTGGGTTTGCTGGCCTGCGCTGGCGTCGTCCAGCAGCGCGAAGACTTCCGGGGTGTCCATTTTTATGCAGCGAGCAGTACCGACAGCTGCAAGGTGGTGTTTTCCGCGGGGTTCTGCTTGAAGCCGCTCTTGGCGAAACGGTGCCAGCGGCCGGTGACGTAGCTCACCAGGAGGCCGGCGCGCGCGGCGACATCGGCTTCCTGGCCGTGGCCCTGGGTCACGGCCACGCGCAGCGCCTGCTTGAAGGCCAGCTCGATCTTGTCGTAGAACTGGTTCATGCGCGCCTGCAGGCGGTCGTCCTCGCCCACCAGCGCGTCGCCGATCAGCACGCGGGTCATGCCCGGATTGCTGGCGGCGAAGCCGAGCAGCATCTGCAGGATCGCGTGAGCCTGCTCGACGCCGCCTTCCTCGCGCTCGCTGATCTGGTTGATCAGGCCGAATACGGTGGACTCGATGAATTCGATCAGGCCTTCGTACATTTGCGCCTTGCTGGCGAAATGGCGGTACAGCGCCGCTTCCGAGACCGACAGGCGCGCCGCGAGGGCGGCCGTGGTGATCTTGTCGCCCTTCGGCTGCTCGAGCATCGAGGCCAGGGCCTGGAGGATTTGCAGCTTGCGCTGGCCTGGCTTGGTGCTTGCCATGGATTCCCTAATCGTTATTGTGATGTTTAGCGCAACCGGTGCAGGCGTGCAGGAAGTTGCCGTACGGATTTTACTTTGACATCGACGTAACCGGGGCGTTTCAGGGTCCGCGGCAATGGCGCACGGCCAATCGGATCGCTCATGCGCAGGTATTGGGTGACCCAGACCGTGCGCAGGCCCAGCTGGCTGGCGCTTTTCAGGTTGGCCAGCGTGTCCTCGACCAGCACGCAGCGGCGCGCCGATACGCCGTGCTGGCGCAGCAGGCGGCGCAGCATCAGCTTCGAAGGCTTGGGGCGCAGTTGGCCGTGCACATGCATGTTCTCGATCGCGATGTGGTGGCTGAAGTGGTTGTGCAGCTTCAGCCGCCGCACGATCTCGGTCGAATAGCGCGTCGGCGCATTCGTCAGCAGGATCTTGCGGCCCGGGAGGCGGCGCAGCAGGCGCCCCAGGCCGCGCTCGGCGCGCATCATGCGGTCCAGCGGGCCGATGTCGTGGGTCTCGTGCAGGAAGTCGGCGGCGCGCACCTTGTGGTGGCGGATCATGCCGAGCAGGGTGGCGCCGTAGCGCTTCCAGTAGCCCAGGCGCGCGGCATCGACGGCGGCCTGGTTGG
Source organism: uncultured Massilia sp. (assembly GCA_966210615.1). GTDB lineage: Bacteria > Pseudomonadota > Gammaproteobacteria > Burkholderiales > Burkholderiaceae_D > Telluria. Next base: position 23,738 of record CBIHLT010000004.1, on the reverse strand, counting down.
CGGGCATGCCGTTCTCGCCCAGCACGCGGGCGATGTAGATGTTCATGTTGGCGCTGATCGCCGGGAAGATGGCGTACGAGGCGTCGTGCAGCGTGTTGTCCAGGTCGAATAGCCAGACCGGCGCGCGGAGGGTCGTCGAAGTAGCCACGATGTGAGCATGAAGCAGGATGGTTGCAACATGCGATTATAGCCATCCGGGCGCGACTGCGCAGCGGAAAGGTCGATGACGAGCGGGGGAAGAAGAGATGGTGCCCTTGACGTGGATTGAACACGTGGCCTCTCCCTTACCAAGGGAGTGCTCTACCACTGAGCTACAAGGGCGGGTAGGCGCGGTGGGCAATGCCCACCGTGACGATCACTTATGGCTTTTTTCTGCCACAAATGTTTTAGTGCGACCGGATCATAGTGCCAAAAGCCTGTTCGGTCAAGACTTCCAGCAACAAACTGTGTTCGATACGGCCATCGATGATGTGCACGGTATTGACGCCCGACTTCGCCGCGTCCAGCGCCGACGAGATTTTCGGCAGCATGCCGCCCGAGATCGTGCCGTCCGCGAACATCTCGTCGATCTCGCGCGCCGACAGGTCGGTGACCAGCTTGCCGTTCTTGTCCTGCACGCCGGCGATGTTGGTCATCATGATCAGCTTTTCGGCTTTCAGGATTTCGGCGATCTTGCCGGCGACGACGTCGGCGTTGATGTTGTAGGCCTGGCCGTCCTGGCCGAAACCGATCGGCGAAATGATCGGGATGAAGGCGTCGTCCTGCAGCGCCTTGACCACGGCCGGGTTGATCGCTTCGATCTCGCCGACGAAGCCGATGTCGAGGAACTCGCCCGGCTTGTCCTTGTCCGGCATCGCCATGCGGCGTGCGCGGATCAGGCCGCCGTCCTTGCCGGTCAGGCCCACCGCCTGGCCGCCGTAGTGGTTAATCAGCATCACGATGTCCTGCTGGACTTCGCCGCCCAGCACCCACTCGACCACTTCCATGGTCTCTTCGTCGGTGATGCGCATGCCCTGCACGAAAGTGCCCTGCTTGCCGATCTTCTTGAGCGCGTTGTCGATCTGCGGACCGCCGCCGTGCACCACGACCGGGTTCATGCCCACCAGCTTGAGCAGGATGACGTCGCGCGCGAAGCCGTGCTTCAGGCGCTCGTCGGTCATCGCATTGCCGCCGTATTTGATGACGATGGTCTTGCCGTGGAAATTACGGATGTAGGGAAGCGCTTCGGCCAGGATTTGCGCCTTGATCTGAGGCGAGACCTTGGTCAGGTCACTGGTCTGGTCGTCGGTCTTCAAGCTGGTCAGATGAGCGTTCATGGAGGGTCCGAAAATAATGTCGCGAGATTTTACAGGCAAAAGCCGTGCAATTAGCGTAAAACGTGTGCAGATTATAGGGCGTCTTGTTGTATTTTATGGCAGTCCGCATCAGAGGCTCGCCACCGTGAATCCAGGTCTTTTCAAAAAATCAAGTGTTTCGCCCATCCCCGGAGTGGCGCAATGAGCGTCTGCACCCGCTGCGGCGCCGAATTCGGCTGCGCCATGGCCGATGGCGCGACTGAACCCTGCTGGTGCACCGCGCTGCCGCCCGCCGTCCCCGTTCCGCAGGAAGCCGCGGGCTGCTGGTGCCCGGCCTGCCTGCGCGCCCACATCGAGGCCGCTACGCAGGCGCGCCAGCGTCAAGGCGGCTAGCGCCGGGTGCGGAAAAAGCGCAGCATCTCCCGGCTCGCGTCCGGTCCCCTGCCATCCGTATAGCTGCCGAGCGCATTCCCGCCGAACCAGGCGTGGCCGGCGCCGTGCACCACCCAGTGCTCGGCGTGCACGGTGCCGTCGTGGTGGCGGTGCACGGTGCGCGTGTAGGCGTGGCCGTCCGGTACCCGGCCCGGTTCCACCGCCGGCCGCCGCGGCAAGCCGCGCGCCACCTGGGCCACCAGTTCCTCGCCGTTCGACGGATGCACCGTTGTGTCCTGGTCGCCGTGGAAGACGATGATCGGCAGCGCACTGCCCGGCGCCTGGCTCCGGCGGAATTCTCCCTTCATCGCCGCCAGCGCCGAGGACAGGTCGTTAGCCGAGGCGAAGGGCAGGCCGGAATGCACGCCCACCGCCGCGTACAGCTCGGGATACAGCGTGCCCATGATGGTCGCCATCGCACCGCCCGCCGACAGGCCCGCCACATACACCTGGCCCGCATCGACCGCATGGCGCGCCATCACCGCATTGGTCATGCCGGCGATGATCGAAGGCTCGCCCTGGCCGTGCTGCTGGTCGATTTCATTGAACCAGTTCCAGCAGCGCGAAGGGTTGGCCTGCTTGCTCTGCGCCGGATACAGCACCAGGAAGGCCATTTCCTCGGCCAGCGCGTTCATGCCGGTGCCGTTGGCGAAATCCTCCGGGTCCTGGGTGCAGCCATGCAGCATCACCAGCAGCGGCACCGGTTCACCCGTGTAGCTGCTCGGAACGTACAGCTTGTAGTCGCGGCTGCCCGCTTCGTTGGCGTAGCTGCCGTCGACGAACTTGCCCGGCAGCGCGCCGCCGCCGGCAAAGGGCGCCGGCATCACCACGGCCATGTCGCGCATTGCCGCGCGCTGCATGGCGGTCGCATTCTTCATCGCCTCCTGGATCACGGCGCCTGTTCCTGCCGGTCCCTTGCGCATCAGTGTGCGGGTTGCGGCGCGCACCTGGGCAAGCAATCTCCTGTTCAGTTTCATGAGCTCTCCTTGTGCGGGTGCATGAGATCAATCTCGGCCCGCGGGCTTACACGAACCTTTCAGGGTGTTGCCGGACGGCCCAACTGAAACAGGCGCGTCTTTTGTGCTTGCGTTACTCTAGGAACATGAATCCCAGCTTCCAACCTGGCCATCGTTTCGAATGGCAGACTACCGTGCCCGGGCGCGCTACCGTGCCCGAGCTTTACCACGATACCTTGTTTTGCAGAGAGATGCCGGACGTGTTGGCCACAGGCTACCTGGTCGGCATGATGGAACTTGCTTGTCTGCACGGAATGATGCCCTTCGTGGATTGGCCGCGCGAGCAGAGCCTGGGCACGATGGTGAGTTTCCGGCATCTGGCGCCGACGCCGCCGGGCATGACGCTCACCATCCGCGGCGAAGTGCTGGAAGTCGAGGGACGGCGCGTGCGCTTCCGGGTCGAGGCCTGGGACGATGTGGAAAAGGTGTGCGAAGGCACGCACGAGCGCTGCCTGATCGACACCGAACGCTTCGCGCAGAAGATGGCGAACAAGCAGGCGGCCTACGAGCAGCCTTCGACGTAATCGACGGCCGGCTTGAGGCCGGCGCGAACCCGTTTGAGCTTGTTCTTGCTGGTTTCGAAGATGAGCGCCTTGCCTGTTCCTTTGCGCAGGATGAGGTACTTGCCGTCCTCGTCGTACTTGTGCGGCTCGAGGCGCGCATGCGGATGGCGGCGCAGCACTTCTTCCGGCTGCATGGCCGCCGTCACGCCCGCGCTGTTGGGCACGACGGTCTTGGCGTCGGCGCGGGTGATGCGGCCTTGCTCGACCATGAAGCTGACGCGCGGGTAGCGCTTGAAGCGCACGATCGAACAGGCGCGCTCGCGCGGCCTCGGCGTGGCGCGCTGGCCGAGGCGCTTCTCGGCCGTGACGAGACGGTCGCCGAAGCGGATCTTGCCGTAGCCGTCGGGACTGAGCGTTTGTGCGCTGGCCGTGGCGCAGGCGAAGAGGGCGGCGAAAAGGAAACGCGGGACCATCGGAGATCTTTCCAGGCGTCGGGCAGGCCAGTATATCGCCGCCTTGAGTGAATCGGCAGCCGGTGTCCGGACGCGCGATAATGCGGTTTCATCTTTTTCGCTTTCATTCCCAGCGCATGAACCAAGATTTGCCTAGTCCCGTCCCTTCGCCCTGTATCAACGTGTGCCAGATGGCGCCCGACACCGGCCTGTGCCGCGGCTGCCTGCGCACCATCGACGAAATCGTCGCCTGGGGCACGGCGAGCGAAGACTACAAGCGCGCCGTGTGGGCCGAGATCCGGCGCCGCGAAGCCGGGATCGAGTGGGACTGAGATGACGCTGCCGCCCGCCATCCGCATCCTGGAGCGCGGCTGGCTCTCGTCCAACAATGTCCTCCTGCTCGGGCCGGAGGACACGGCCCTGATCGACAGCGGCTACGCCACCCACGCCGGACAGACCCTGGCGCTGGTGCGCGCCGCGCTCGATGGCCGTCCCCTCGATCGCTTGCTCAACACCCACCTGCATTCCGACCATTGCGGGGGCAATGCGCTGCTGCGCGCCGAACTCGGCTGCGACGTCGCGATTCCCGCGGCCGATGCCGTCAAGGTCGCCGCCTGGGACGAGGACGCGCTCAGCTTCCGCGCCACCGGCCAGCAGTGCCCGCGCTTCGCCTTCGACGCCACGCTTGTCCCGGGAGACCGCCTGGTCCTGGGCGGCCTGCACTGGGTAGTGCTGGCCGCACCCGGGCACGATCCGCATGCGCTGTTGTTTTTTTGTGCACAGGAAGGCGTGCTGGTGGCCGGGGACGCCTTATGGGAGGATGGGTTCGGCGTGATCTTTCCCGAGCTGACGGGCGAACCGGGCTTCGACGAGGTGGGCGCCACCCTCGACCTGATCGCCGGCCTGGATGCGCGGCTGGTCATTCCCGGCCACGGCGCGGCGTTCACGGACGTGGCGGCTGCGCTGGCGCGGGCAAGGCAGCGCCTGGACTACCTGAGCGCCGATCCGCTGCGCAATGCGCGCAATGCGGTCAAGGTGCTGCTCAAGTTCCTGCTGCTGGAGCGGCAGGCGATTGCGCTGGACGGCCTGCCGGCCTTGCTGGCGTCTATCCCTCTGGTCGAGCGCGTCCGGCAGGAGCAGTTCGGCATGCCGCCCGGGGAATTGGCCCGCTGGGCAGCCGAAGCGCTGGTGCGCGCCGGTGCGGCCCGCATCGCCGGGAACATGCTGCGCGACGTTTAGAGTCGAAGTACTAGCACGGTCGTTCTTTTTTCAGGGCTATAATGGCCCAGGATTCCGATCAACCGACCACCGAGAGCCATCCATGACGATGCCCCCCGCGCTGCACAACCTGTCCCTTCCCGTCATTGCCTCGCCGATGTTCATCGCCAGCGGTCCTGCGCTGGTGGCGGCCCAGTGCAAGGCCGGCATCGTCGGCTCCTTCCCGGCGCTCAACGCGCGTCCGGCCGAGCTGCTCGACACCTGGCTGACGGACCTGCAGCGCGAGCTGGCCGACTACCAGGACGCCCATCCGGATGCGAAGGTGGGCCCGATCGCGGTCAACCAGATCGTGCACCAGTCGAACGACCGCCTGGCGCATGACGTCGAGGTGTGCGTGAAGCACCAGGTGCCGATCATCATTTCGTCGCTGCGCGCGCCGCCGAAGGAGATGCTGGACGCGGTGCACGCCTACGGCGGCATCGTGCTGCACGACGTGGTCTCGATCCGCCATGCCGAGAAGGCGCTGGAAGCGGGCGTGGACGGCCTGATCCTGGTCGCGGCCGGCGCCGGCGGCCATGCGGGCGCGCTGTCGCCGTTCGCGCTGGTGGGCGAGGTGCGCAAGTTCTTCAATGGGCCGGTGGCGCTGTCGGGCTCGATCGCGACCGGCGACGCGATCCTGGCCGCACAGGCGATGGGCGCGGACTTCGCGTACATCGGTTCGCGCTGGCTGGCGACCAGGGAATCGAACGTCACCGACGCCTACCGCGAGGCGATCGTCACGTCGAGCGCGGCGGACGTGGTGTACACCAACCTCTTCACCGGCGTGCACGGCAACTACCTGAAGAAGTCGATCGTGGCGGCGGGGCTGGATCCGGAGAACCTGCCGGAGTCGGACAAGAGCAAGATGAGCTTCGGCTCGGGCAGCGCCAAGGCCTGGCGCGATATCTGGGGCGCGGGGCAGGGCGTCGGCTTGATGGATGACGTGCCGACCGTGGCGGAGATGGTGGAGCGCCTGAAGAAGGAATACGCGGCGGCGCGTGCGCGGCTGGCGTTGTAAGCACACCGCTGCGCTCACTTTCACCCGCAGCCCATAAACGTCATCCCCGCGCAGGCGGGGATGACGTGCATCAGCAGGTGGCTTTAACCCGGCTGCTTCAGGTCTTCCTGCCGGATAATCCACAACCCCGGCAAATTCCTCCAGTACCCGTAGACATCCATCCCGAACCCCACCACGAAGTCGTTCGGCACCGTCAGCCCCACCAGGTCCGCCTGGATCGGCTTCTTGCGCCCCAGGTCCTTGTCGGCGAACACGGCCACGATCACCTCGGCCGCGCCCATGTCGAGCAGGCGCTGCTTCACGTGCGCCAGGGTCTCGCCCTCGTCGAGAATATCGTCGACCACCACGATGGTACGCCCGGCCACGTTCTGGCGCGGGATCACCTTCCACACGATCTGCCCGCCCCTGTCCTCGTCGCCGTAGCGGCTCACGTGGATGTAGTCGAACTCGAGCGGGAAGTCGAGCTGGGGCAGCAGGTGGCCGGTGAACACCACCGCGCCGCCCATCACGCCCAGCACCAGCGGGAAGGCGGGATCGCCGTCCTTGCCGAAGCGTTCGTTGAGCCGGTCGGCGACATGCCGCACCGCGGCCCGGACTTGTTCCGCATTGACGATCTCGCGCGCATTGGCCAGCAGCGCACGTGCGCGCTCGTCATGGAACTCTGGCATAGGAATTTCTTGCATGGTCATACAGGTCGAATTGGTGGCCGGGCCATTATGCGCCAAGCCCGGCGGAGGCGGTGTTCCGCTTGGAACGGGTCCGGTCAGGAGGCGTCGTTGATCTCGCTTTGCAGCTTGCGCGTCAGCTTGGCGAACACCAGCTCATAGGAACGGCGCAGCAGCGCGGCCATTTCCCCGTCGTCCATCGAGGCTTCGCCGCTCACGTGGATCCACCTGGCGCGCGCCAGGTAGGGCGCCGGGCTGATCCCCGGACGGTCGGTCAGCTCCAGGAAGCGGTCGTCCTCGACCTTGAAGCTGAAGCCCTCGGCGGGCGAACTGGCGTTGGTGGCGGCGAACATCTTGCCGCCGACCGAGAACACGATGTCGTGGTCCCACTTGATATCCTCGGTACAGCCGGGGAAAGTCCGGCATACGTCCTTGGCCGCTTCGAAATCCATGTGCGTCTCCTGTTGCTGCCGGCGTCATGGCGCCGGTCTCGTGATGATTCAAGCGCCATCTTAACGCCTGGCGGCCGGATGCCAAGGATTTTGATGTCTTCGCGCAATAATCCGTCGCGCCACGTTCCCGGAATTGCGGCGTATCATACGTGCTTGGAAAACAACCCGATTCTCCGACCCATGCCCATCAACGACATCCGCGCCGAGCGGCTGGCCCAATTGCGCAGCGCCATGGCGCGCCACGGCATCGACGCCTGCATCGTCCCGTCGAGCGACCCGCACCTCTCGGAATACCTGCCCGGCCACTGGAAGGGCCGCGAATGGCTGTCCGGTTTCACCGGATCGGTGGGCACCTTCATCGCCACCGCCAGGTTTGCGGGTGTCTGGACCGATGGCCGCTACGTGACGCAGGCGGAAACCGAGCTGGCGGGTTCGGAGATCCAGCTGATGAAGATCCCGAGCGCGGCGAGCCAGATCCACGTCGACTGGCTGGCCGCCAACGTGCACGCCGGCGGCACGGTGGCGGTGGACGCGCGCGTGCTCGGCCTGGCCGCTGCGCGCCTGCTGCAGGATGCGCTGGGGGCGCGCGGCGTCACCCTGCGCACGGATATCGATGTGCTCGACGACGTCTGGAGCGAGCGCCCGGCGCTGCCGCTCGACCCCGTGTTCGAGCACCTGCCGCCGTTCGCGACCGTGGAACGCCACGACAAGCTCGCCGCGACCCGCGCCGCGATGGATGCGCATGGCGCCGGCTACCACTTCATCTCGACCCTGGACGACATCGCCTACCTGTTCAACCTGCGCGGCGCCGACGTCAGCTTCAACCCGGTGTTCCTGGCGCATGCGCTGATCGGCCGCGCCGACGCCACCCTGTTCGTCGGCGAAGGCAAGGTGCCGCAGGAGCTGCGCGCCCGTCTGGAGCTTGATGGCGTGCACCTGGCGCCTTATGCCAACGCCGCCCACGCCCTGGCCTCGCTGCCGGACGGCGCCACCCTGCTGCTCGACCCGCGCCGCGTGACGGCCGGCATGCGCGACGCGGTGGCGCAAGGCGTGCGCGTGGCGGAAGCGGTCAACCCGACCACCTTCGCCAAGTCGCGCAAGCTGGAATCGGAAGCGGCCAATGTGCGCGCCACCATGGAGCAGGACGGCGCGGCGCTGTGCGAGTTCTTCGCCTGGCTGGAGCCGCTGCTGGCCAACGCCGACCGCGCGCCCCTGACCGAAGTCGACATCGACACCCACCTGACGCAGGCGCGCACGCGCCGGCCGCATTTCGTCTGCCCGAGCTTCTCGACCATCGCCGGCTTCAATGCCAACGGCGCGGTCATCCACTACCGCGCCTCGCCCGAATCCTGCGCCACCATCGAAGGCGACGGCCTGCTCCTGATCGACTCGGGCGGCCAGTACCTCGGCGGCACCACCGACATCACGCGCGTGATCCCGGTCGGCACGCCTTCCGAGGCCCAGAAGCGCGACACTACCCTGGTGCTCAAGGGCCTGATCAACCTGTCGGCCACGCGCTTCCCGCGCGGCACCCGCTCGCCGATGCTGGACGCGATCGCGCGCGCGCCGATCTGGGCCGCCGGCATCGACTACGCCCACGGCACCGGCCACGGCGTGGGCTACTTCCTGAACGTGCACGAAGGTCCGCAGAGCATCTCGCCGTCGGCGCTGCCGGAAGCGCACACCGCGATGGAGCCGGGCATGATCACCTCGATCGAGCCGGGCATCTACCGTCCGGGACGCTGGGGCATCCGCATCGAGAACCTGGTGCTGAACCGCAGCGTGGAGAGCACCGAGTTCGGCGAGTACCTGGGCTTCGAGACCCTGACCCTGTGCCCGATCGACACCCGCTGCCTCGACGTCGGTCTGCTGCGTCCGGACGAGATCGCGTGGCTGAACGACTACCACGCGACCGTGCGCGCGCGCCTGGCGCCGCACGTCGAGGGCGCCGCGCGCGACTGGCTGATGCTGCGCACGGAGGCCATCTGATGGCCGGCGGACGCTCCACCCGCGCCAGCTCGGCGGTCGAACGGCTGAAGAAGCGCACCGGGAACATGGGCTATTCGATGGCCCGCACCGGCGACGGCCTGTTCTTCCTGGCCGAAGCGCCGGGCGCGCCGCCGCTGTGCGCCCCGCTCGAGCTGGACGACTTCGTCGCCTTCGTCAACGGCCTCGGTCCGCAGGAAGTGAAGCGGATCAGCAAGCACGACCTCGCCTTCGAGAAGCAGCTGGTCAGGAAAAAGCCCTAGGCGCCGCCATGAACAAGAACGAATTGCTGGCCACTTACTGGTCAGGGCCCGAGATTTTCACCAATGCGCTGATCCTGCTGCACCTGGCTGGGGCGCTGGCGCTCGGCCTGCTGGTCGGCTACGAGCGTGCCTACCACGGGCGCGCGGCCGGCATGCGCACCTATGGCCTGGTGTGCATGGCCTCGGCCGCGCTGACCATCCTGGCAGGCTACCCGGACTTCTGGTACGGCGGCGGCAACGCCGGCCTGCTGGCGCCGGTCGACCCGACCCGCATCATCCAGGGCGTGGTGACCGGCATCGGCTTCCTCGGCGCCGGCGTGATCATGCGCGAAGGCTTCAACATCAGCGGCCTGACCACGGCGGCCTCGATCTGGGCCTCGTCGGCGATCGGCATCCTGGTCGGCGTCGGCTTCTACCTGGCCGCGATGGGACTGGCCTTCTTCTCGTCGATGATCATGATCTACCTGAACCGCATCGAGAGCTTCCTGCCGGCGCGCCACGCGGTGGCGGTGCGGATGCGCTTCAAGCCCGACTTCCTGCCGCGCGAGGAGGGCCTGCGCCAGGCCGCGCTGGAACGCGGCTACGAGATCGCCGGCAGCTCGCTCACCATCAGCAGCGACAACGGCTGCCAGGAATGGCGCTTCGTGGCGCTGGCGCTGTCGCGCAAATCCGGCGCGCCGCTGCACGAACTGGCCGGCGAACTGGCCGCCTTCGAAGGCGTCGAGGCCTTCCAGCTCTCGCACGCCCGTAACTAAATCAAATAACGACATTCTCCAAAACCGGAACAGCCATGGAAGCAACAGACGTACAAGCGCAGGATGTCCTCGATTTCTGGTTCCTGCCGCCTTCGCACGAAGGCCACGGCAAGCAGCGTCCCGAATGGTTCCGCAAGAACGACGCCTTCGACGCGAAGATCCGCGAGCGCTTTGATACCACCATCGCCAAGGCGGTGGCGGGCGGCCTGCGCGAATGGGATGCGCTCGGCCCACGCGGCGTGCTGGCGCGCCTGCTGGTGCTCGACCAGTTCACGCGCAACGCCCACCGCAACACGCCCGATGCCTTCGCCGGCGACACGCTGGCCTTGGCGGCCGCGCGCCAGCTGGTCGACTCCGGCGCGCACCTGGCACTGTCGCCGGTGGAGCGTTCCTTCGCCTACATGCCCTTCGAGCACGCCGAGGACGCCCGCATGCAGGAACAGGCGGTGGAGCTGTTCACCGCGCTGTCGAACGAACATCCGGGCTTCGCGGAAACGCTCGACTACGCGCACCGCCACCGCGGCGTGATCGCGCGCTTCGGCCGCTTCCCGCACCGTAACGCTATTTTGGGCCGCGCCTCCACGCCGGAAGAAACCGACTACCTGCGCCAGCCTGGTTCGGGCTTCTGAGGTGGCGCCTGCATTGAACCTGGTCGGCGCCGGCCACGTCGGGCGCGCGCTGGGCCGCCTGTTCCACGCAAGCGGCGTGTTCGCCCCCCAGGACCTGCTGACCCGGTCTCCCGCCAGCGCCCGGCAGGCGGCGGACTTCATCGGCGCCGGCGCGCCCGCAGCGACGCTGGCCGGCATGCGTCCGGCGCGGGTGTGGCTGCTGGCCGTGAACGACGACCAGATCGCGCCCGTATGCGCCGCGCTGGCCGCCGCGCATGACCTGAGGGGAGCGGTGATCTTCCATTGCAGCGGCGCCAAGGCGTCCTCCGAATTGCAGGCGGCGCGCGATGCCGGCGCCCTGGTGGCGAGCGTGCACCCGATCCGCAGCTTCGCCGATCCCGGCAAGGTCGCGCGCGAGTTCGGCGGCACCTTCTGCGGCATCGAAGGCGATGCGCAGGCCCTGGCCGTGCTCGCACCGGCTTTCGAGGCGATCGGGGCGCGCCTGGTCGCGATCGATCCGGCCGCCAAGACGGTCTACCACGCCGCCGCGGTCTTCGCGTCGAACTACCTGGTGACCGTCCTGGACGCTTCGCTGCGCGCTTACCAGGCCGCGGGCGTACCCGAAGACGTGGCGCGCGAGCTGGCGCGGCCGCTGGCCGAGGAGACGCTGGCCAACGTGTTCCGCCTGGGGCCGGCCGCCGCCCTCAGCGGGCCGGTGGCGCGCGGCGACTTCGCCACCGTGGCGCGCCAGCAGGCGGCGCTCACCCAATGGGACGCGCCCACCGGCCAGCTCTACGAAGCACTGGTGGCGCCGACCGCCGGCCTGGCCGGGCGCAAGCCGCGGCCAAACTGAATCACAAGGAGAATATATGGTGCTGACCGCCTGGGCCTCGCTGGCCGTGCTGGGCGTGTATTTCTGGACCTGGGCGAACGCCGCCCGGGCGCGCGCGCGCTACGACGTGCCGGCGCCCTCGATGGACGGCCCGGAAGGCTTCCTGCGCGCCCACCGCGTGCAGATGAACACCCTCGAGCAGCTGCCGCTGGTGCTGGCGCCCCTGTTCCTGTGCGGCGCCTTCCTGGGCGACGTCTGGGCCGCCGCCGGCGGCCTGCTGTGGTGCGCCAGCCGCATCCTGTACGCGCTCGGCTATTACCGCGATCCGGCCAAGCGCGAAATGGGTTTCATTCTTGGCATGCTTGCCTGTGCTGCATTGATTGGCGGCTCAGTTGTGGGCTTATTGCTGCGCTAGAGCCAAGAAACTACAGAGAAAGATCGACAAAGTTCCCAGAGGGCAATAAGCTAAGCTGCTAATCACACAAAACACGGTTCGCGCGCCAATCGGAAAGCTTGCCGGCGCGGACCCTGGAGAAGGAGAACACCATGTTGTTTCTGAAGAGCACCAGCGTCACCAAGGCCCCAGGCATCTATGAAGTCGACGTCGCGGCCAAGCCGCCCGGCAAGACCTTTGGCGTGTTCATGGCGACCGACCCGGACAATCCGCCGCAATCCATCCTGGCCGGCCTGGCGGAACTGGGTTTCCGCAACATCCACGAGCAGCGCTACGTCCACAAGGACAAGGGCAAGGTCCTCGACCTGCATTTCCAGAAGGACGGCACCGACTTGTTCAATGGCTGGAAATCGGAAGAATGCACGGCCAACCTGGCCGCCCTCGACGCGCTGTTCGGCAATGTCGGCATCACGCTCGCTCCGCGCGTGATGAGCCTGGCCGAAGCCTACCGCTAAGCCGTGAGCTCGATGTGATACAGCGCCCAGGGGCAGGCCCCGAAGCGCTCGTTGAGGGGGCGCTTCGCCATGTCCGGCACCCGGTCGGCGTCGTAGACCGCCCATAAGGGCCCCAGCCCGCCAAGGGGCATCGGCTTGCCGTCCAGGTGGGTGGCGACGATCAGCCTCCAGGCGCGCACCTGGCGCATCTCCAGCGCCGCCGCATAGCCGTCCACCGCCCGCAGCACCACCTTGGCCGCATCGCCCGGCCGGGCGCCCGCCTGCGCCAGCACATCCGTCAGCAGGGGGCCGCCCAGGGCATGGGGCTTGCCGTCGTATTCGAGGGTAGGCCGGATCGTCTGCGCGGGCAGGGCGGCCAGGGCGGCGAAATCCATGGCATAGGCCTTGGGAAAGGCCAGCTTCTGCTTGTGCATCATCTGGTCGAGCGCCGGGTCGAGCGCGCCGCGGTTGCTGCGCCCGATGGCGCCGGTGATCGTCAGCAGGGCTGGGCCGGGCTGGGCCGGTTTGCTTGCGGCGAACACGGGCGCCGCGCCGGCGAGCGCGGCGGCGCCGAGGAAGTGCCGTTTGTCCATGCGAGAATGTCCTTCCTGGGAAAGACGCCATCATAGCGTTGAATATTGCACAATGGATTGATTTAGCGCAGCCCCCGGGCTGATGCCGGTTCCACTCCCGGACGGCGAACTCGGCTGGCTGCAGCAGCTGCCGCTGCCCTGGACGAACGAGGAAGTGCTGGCGCGCCTGATTCTGGAAACGGCATGGCGCGAGGAAACCGTGCTCGTGTTCGGCAAGCGTCACCTGCAGCCGCGCCTGAGCGCCTGGTATGGCGATGCCGCCTACCGCTATTCCGGACTGAGCCTGGCGCCGGCGCCGTTCACGCCCTTGCTGGAGACCATCCGCGCCAGCGTCCGCCAAGCAACAGGCTGCGAATTCAACAGCGTCCTGCTGAACTACTACCGCAACGAACGCGACAGCATGGGCATGCATGCCGACGACGAACCCGAACTGGGACCTGAGCCCGTGATCGCTTCCTTGAGTTTCGGGGCCGAGCGCACTTTCATCCTGCGCCACAAAAGGACGAAAGAGACCCTGCGCCTGCCCCTGACGGACGGTGGGCTGCTCCTGATGAGGGGATCCACGCAACAGAATTGGTTGCATGGTATTAATAAAATAAGTAAGCCGATCGGGCCGCGCGTGAATCTAACTTTCAGGAAGATAGTCTGATCTTCATTCTTCGTCAGGTATCTTGGCGCTATTTTATCTGACTCAAAAGTCAGGATGTTACATCTTCTTACAGTTTTTACGGGTTTGGCAACGCTTTCATTTTTTGTCAATGCTATCTTGGTCCTATTGCGATTCATTGGGAATCGCGAACCAGGTAACAAGTAGAGGATCCATAATGAACAAGTTTATCCTTGCACTGATCGCGTCAGTCGCGGCGATGTCCGCCGCCCAAGCCCAGCAAGCTGCTCCGCGCGCCTATGTGGGCGTCGGTGTGGCCAGCGCCGACCACCAGGATTCCCTGCCGGGCGCTACCGGCGTCGATGCCGATGGCTACAAAGCCTCGGGCAAGCTCTTTGGCGGTTATGACTTCAACCGTACCTGGGGCGTGGAAGCCGGCTATACCGATTTCCGCAGCTCGGACGTGAGTTATTCGCTCGGCGGCGTGCGCGGTACCGGTGAAACGAAAGGCCATTCGCTGTATGTCGCCGGCAAGGCCAGCATGCCGATCAATGAGCGGTTCGTGGCGTATGCCAAGCTGGGCGTGGCGCGCAACAAGAACGAGCTCGAGACCGTCAATGCGATCATGAATCGCAGCGAGAGCAAGACCGAGGCGTATGGCGCACTGGGGCTGCAGTACAACATCAACCAGGATGTTTCCTTGATTGCCGAATACGAGCGCTACGGCAAGAGCAAGGATTTCGGCGCGAAGCCGAATGTGTGGACGATCGGGGCGAAGTACAGCTTCTGATTGGATCGCGTTGCAAAGCAAAAGGCCCTGCGGGGCCTTTTGCTTTTTGTTCGGACAGAGGCTGCAACGGGGTTAAAGCCGCGCCAGCGCTAAACCTTGTGGCCTTGTCACCCACGGCGGCACGATCAGCTCCGGCTCCGGCTGCACATGTCCCGCCGACAAGAAGCGGTGCAGCGACGACCATGGCCACTCGCGCGGCGCCACGCAATGCCCATGGCGCACCGCATCCGTGTGCACGTAATCGACCAGCGCCGCGTAGTCGGCATCCTCCTGCACCCGGTAATGCCGGTAATGCCGCTCCCACACCGCGCCATCGCTTGCGTCCGCCATGCCGGCCTTGCGCAGGGCTTTCGAGAACGCGATCTTGACCGCGCGCCAGCGGCTGGAGCAGTCGTGGTCGCCCGGCGGCAGGGTCCAGATCGTATGCGCGTGGTTGGGCAGCACCACCCAGGCGTCGACGTGGAAGGGCTTGCGCACGCGCGCCAGGCGCATCGCTTCGCCAAACGCGGAGATGTGCTCGGTCAGCAGGGCGCTGCCACGGTCAAGAAGGCGCACCGTGAAAAAGAAGGTCCCGCCAGGGACACGGTTGTCGCGGTAATCTGTCATGGGTATGTTGGATGCCCGGCAGCCGTAGCGACGGCAAGGCAGGACCAGGCGCTTGGACAGCCTCGTCGTCGGGAATTCTACACACGAACCCCTGAACCCCACGTTCCGTTTCCGGGCGTAAAAAAAGCCCACCGAGGTGGGCTTTTCCTTGAGAAACAACGATTTAGGTCGTGAGCGGCTTGTAGCGGATGCGCTTCGGCTTGGCGCCTTCCTCACCCAGGCGCTTCTTCTTGTCGGCTTCGTACTCCTGGTAGTTACCGTTGAAGAAGGTGACCTGCGAGTTGCCTTCGAAGGCCAGGATGTGGGTCGCGATGCGGTCCAGGAACCAGCGGTCGTGCGAGATGACCATCACGCTGCCGGCGAATTCCAGCAGGGCGTCTTCCAGCGCGCGCAGGGTTTCGACGTCGAGGTCGTTCGACGGTTCGTCCAGCAGCAGCACGTTGCCGCCCTGCAGCAGGGTCTTGGCCAGGTGCAGCCGGCCGCGTTCGCCGCCGGACAGCATGCCGACCTTCTTCTGCTGGTCCGCGCCCTTGAAGTTGAAGCGGCCCAGGTAGGCGCGCGACGGCATCTCGAAGCGGCCGACGCTCAGCATGTCGGCGCCGCCGGTGACGTCCTCGAACACGGTCTTGTTGTTGGCCAGTTCGTCGCGGTGCTGGTCGACCAGCGAGACCTTGGCGGTCTTGCCGATCACGACTTCGCCGCTGTCCGGCTGTTCCTTGCCGGCGATCATCTTGAACAAGGTCGACTTACCGGCGCCGTTGGGGCCGATGATGCCGACGATCGCGCCCGGCGGCACGGTGAAGGACAGGTTGTCGATCAGGAGGCGGTCGCCGAAGGCCTTCGAGACGTTCTTGAACTCGATGACTTCGTTGCCCAGGCGCTCGGCCACGGGGATGAAGATCTCCTGGGTCTCGTTGCGCTTCTGGTATTCGTATTCGCTCAGCTCGTTGAAGCGGGCCAGGCGGGCTTTCGACTTGGCCTGGCGCGCCTTCGGATTCTGGCGCGACCACTCGAGTTCCTTTTGCAGGGCCTTCTGGCGCGCCGATTCGGTCGCTTCTTCCTGCTTCAGGCGCGCCTGCTTCTGGTCCAGCCAGGACGAATAGTTGCCCTTCCAGGGGATGCCCGAGCCGCGGTCCAGTTCCAGGATCCATTCGGCGGCGTTGTCGAGGAAGTAGCGGTCGTGGGTGATGCCCACCACGGTGCCCGGGAAGCGCAGCAGGAACTGCTCCAGCCACTCGACCGATTCGGCGTCCAGGTGGTTGGTCGGTTCGTCGAGCAGCAGCATGTCCGGCTTGGACAGCAGCAGCTTGCACAGCGCCACGCGGCGCTTCTCGCCGCCCGACAGCACGCCGATCTTCTGGTCCCAGGGCGGCAGGCGCAGCGCGTCGGCGGCCATTTCCATCTGCAGGTTCAGGTTGCCGCCGTCGGCAGCGGCGATGATCGATTCCAGGCGCTCCTGCTCCTTGGCCAGGGCGTCGAAGTCGGCGTCTTCTTCCGCATAGGCGGCGTAGACGGCTTCCAGCTTGGCTTGCGCCTCGAAGGCTTCGCCCAGGCCGGATTCCACTTCCTGGCGCACGGTTTTTTCGGGATCGAGCTGCGGTTCCTGCGGCAGGTAGCCGATGTTCAGGCCCGGCATCGGGCGCGCTTCGCCCTGGATGTCGGTGTCGATGCCGGCCATGATCTTCAGCAGGGTCGACTTGCCCGAGCCGTTCAGGCCCAGCACGCCGATCTTGGCGCCCGGGAAGAAGGACAGCGAGATGTCTTTCAGGATCTGGCGTTTTGGCGGGACGATTTTGCCCACGCGGTTCATGGTATAGACGTAATTGGCCATGCTTTAACTCTGGTGTTGTTTAAGGTGCACAGGATACGACAGAACCCGTGCCGACCACAGGATTTCTTTGGAATCGCATCACGCTTTGTTCGCCCTGCGGCTGCGCCACAGGCCTTCGCCGCCGAACAGGGCCAGCGCGGACCAGATCAGGACGAAGCCCACCAGGCGGTCGGCGCTGAAGGCTTCGTGGAACAGCCACACGCCCAGCAGGAACTGGATGGTGGGCGACAGGTACTGCAGCAGTCCCAGGATCGACAGCGGGATCTGGCGCGCGCCGCTGGCGAACAGCAGCAGCGGGATCGCGGTGATCGGACCGGCCAGGATCAAGAGCAGGCGGGTGGTGTCCGAGGGCGCGTTGACGAAGGCGTTGTCGCCGGTATAGGTCAGCCAGCCGATATACGCGGCGGCGATCGGGAACAGCAGCATGGTCTCGAAGGACAGGCCTTCGAGGGCGCCCAGCGCCGCGGTCTTGCGCAGCAGGCCATAGCCGCCGAAGGTGGCGGCCAGGAACAGGGCGATCCAGGGCACCGAGCCCGATTGCCAGGTCAGCCAGGCCACGCCCAGCGCCGCCAGGGCGATGGCCCCCCACTGGGCCGGACGCAGGCGCTCCTTCAGGATCACGTAGCCGAACATGATGTTCACCAGCGGATTGATGAAGTAGCCGAGGCTGGCCTCGATCACGTGGCCGTTCTTGACCGCCCAGATATAGGCCAGCCAGTTGGCGCTGAGCAGGAAGGCCGAGGCCAGGAAACTGCCCAGCACGCGCGGCTGGCGCGCCTGCTGCAGCCATTTCCACTGGCGGCGCACGGCCAGCACAAGAAGAAGAAAAGCAAGTGACCACAGCACCCGGTGCATCAGGATCTCCAGCGGCGGCACCTCGCCGATCGCGTGGAAATACAAAGGAAACAGCCCCCAGCACAGGAAGGCGAGGGTGGCGGACAGGATACCGGAGCGCATGGGAAGGGAGGGCGATTGCTGAGCTGCCATTATCCCCGATGCGCACGATCCCTGCTGGCGCGGCGCAAATTTGCGCAGGTGTATCATGCAGGACGAAATCTTCTTGCAATTTTCTTGTCGATATTCTATGGTGCGCCGCACCAGAACAAAAACATGGTGCAATCTTGACGTCCGAGAACAAGAAAAGCAGCCTGGCCGCGCTGACCCTGGCCGCGGTCGGCATCGTCTACGGCGATATCGGTACCAGCCCCCTCTACACCCTGCGGGCCATCTTCGACCATGAACATGGCCTGCCGCTCAACACGCCGAACATCCTCGGCATCGTTTCCCTGATCTTCTGGAGCCTGACGATTGTCGTCTCGCTCAAGTACGTGACCCTGGTCCTGCGCGCCGACAACCGCGGCGAGGGCGGCATCATGGCCCTGATGGCGCTGGCCACCAACTCGGTCACCAAACACTCGGCCTGGCACTTCCCGCTGCTCGTGATCGGCGTGCTGGGCGCCACCATGTTCTATGGCGACAGCGTGATCACGCCGGCGATCTCGGTGCTGGGCGCGATCGAAGGCCTGGAAGTGGCGGCGCCCGGCATGTCGCACTACGTGGTGCCGATCGCGGTCCTCGTGCTGCTGGTCCTGTACAGCGTGCAGCGCCACGGCACGGCCGGCATCGGCCGCTTCTTCGGCCCCATCATGCTGGTATGGTTCATCGCCCTGGCCGTCATGGGCGTCATCAACATCCTCGAGGCGCCGGTGATCCTGCGGGCGCTCAACCCGTGGGAAGCGCTGCGCTTCATGCTGGAAAACAAGCTGCTGGCCTTCGTGGCGCTGGGCGCGGTGGTGCTGGCCATGACGGGCGCCGAGGCGCTGTACGCCGACATGGGCCACTTCGGCCGCAAGCCGATCCGCATGGCCTGGTTCACGATCGCCTTCCCGGCGCTGGCGCTGAACTACCTGGGCCAGGGCGGCCTCCTGATCATGCAGCCGGACGCCGTGGACAACCCCTTCTTCCACCAGCTCGGCTCCTGGAGCGTGATTCCGCTGGTGATCCTGTCGACCATGGCGGCGGTGATCGCCTCGCAGGCGACCATCTCGGGCACCTATTCGATGACCAAGCAGGCCATCGCGCTGGGCCTGCTGCCGCGCATGCGCATCCTGCACACCTCGGAAAGCGAGATCGGCCAGATCTACATCCCGGCCGTGAACTGGCTGCAGCTGTGCGTGGTCCTGATCGCCGTGATCGGCTTCGGCTCCTCGGACGAACTGGCCGGCGCCTACGGCATCGCCGTGACCGCGACCATGATGGCCACCACCATCCTGACCTTCTTCGTCACGCGCTACCGCTGGCACCTGCCGCTGGCCGTGTGCCTGGGCGCGACCGGCTTCTTCTTCGCGATCGACGTCATGCTGTTCTCGTCGACCACGCTCAAGCTGTTCCACGGCGGCTGGTTCCCGCTGCTGCTGGGTACCGTCCTGCTGACCCTGATGCTGACCTGGAAGCGCGGCCGCGAGCTGGTCTTCGACAACCTGGAAAAGCATGCGATCCCGCTGGACGCCTTCATGGAATCGCTGTTCGTCGCGCCGCCGGTGCGGGTGCCGGGCACCGCGCTGTTCCTGCGCGGCGAAAGCGACGGCGTGCCGCACGCGCTGCTGCACAACCTGGTGCACAACAAGGTGCTGCACGAGCGCGTGGTGTTCCTGACCGTGCACATCCGCGAAGAGCCCTGGGTGCCGCCGCAGGAACAGGTGCGCATCGTCGAACTGGGCCACAACTGCTACCAGCTCAACGTCCAGTACGGTTTCAAGGACGAGCCGGACATCCCGGGCATCCTGCGCCAGTGCGCCGGCCTGGGCCTGACATTCGAGATGATGGAGACCTCGTTCTTCATCGCGCGCCAGACCGTGATCTCGACCCCGGGCCGCGGCATGGCGCCATGGCGCGAGCATTTGTACGTGATGATGTCGAGGAACGCCCGCGCGGCGGCGGACTATTACCAGATCCCGCCGAACCGGGTCATCGAGCTCGGCACCCAAATCGAGATCTAGCCAGGATTACAATTCGCCGACAAAATCCGCACATTTTCATGGAATTGATGAGGTAAGGTGCAAAGTTTCGCCTAGCAAACTTTTTCCACCTTATTTTTCACCTTAGCTCGTTGAGGATTCCATGAAACTGAAGTTCCCCCTGATCGCCGCCTTCGTCGCCATGCTCGCCCTGACCGCCTGCGGCGGCGGCTCCGGAGGCAGCAATACCACCGTCAGCAGCCCGGCTGCCCTGACCAAGACCGACAACGTGGTCGGCACCGGTGCCGAAGCCGTCACCGGCAAGACCGTCAGCCTGAACTACACCCTGTGGCTGTACAGCGCCTCGGCCTCCGACTTCAAGGGCACCCAGCTGGAATCGAACCCCTACAGCTTCAAGCTGGGCACGAGCGCCGTGATCCCCGGCTTCGAGCAGGGCGTGCTGGGCATGAAGGTGGGCGGCAAGCGCACCATCCTGGTGCCGGCCAGCCTGGGCTACGGCGCCACCGGCAGCCGCGCCGTGCCGCCGAACTCGGGCCTGGTGTTCGAGATCACGCTGAACAAGGTCGAGTAATCAGCGCAGCATGTCGATGTGCATGATGCCGTCTTCGTCGTAAGGGGCGGAGACGGTCTCGAAGCCGAAGCTCTGGTAGAACTTTTCCAGGTATTGCTGGGCGCCGATGCGGATGCGGTGGCCCGGATGGAGCGCTTCGGCGCAGGCGATGCCGCGCGCCAGCAGCTGGCGGCCGGCGCCGCTGCCGCGTGCGGCCTGGGTCGTGATCACGCGGCCCAGCGACATCTCTTCGTACTTGGCGCCCGGCGCCAGCACGCGCAGGTAGGCGGCCAGCTCGCGCTTGCCGTTTTCCACCCTCCAGCCGAGCAGGTGATGGGCCTCGAGGTCGTAGCCGTCGATGTCCGGATACAGGCAGGTTTGTTCCAGGATGAAGATGTTCTGGCGCTGGGCCAGCACCTCGTAGAGGTCTTTGTTGGACAGGTCGGAAAAGCTGGAGAATTGCCAGTCGAGCATGGAAGTAACAGTCAAAGAATAATCACTCGGTTGCGGTCTCGAAGCCTTCGAGCACGTTCACGATGTGCGTGCCCAGCTCCGGCGCCGCGTCGCCGCCCTCGAGGATGAAGGCGGTGGGCAGGCCCAGGTGGGCGATGCGCTCGCCGATGCGCAGGAAGTCGCCTCCCTGCAGCCGGAAGCGCGCCTCGGGCGGCGTGCCGAAGGCGGGCGTCCCCAGGGACACCACCAGCGCCTCGGCGCGGAACATGGCCAGCTTGACGCAGGCCGTCTCCAGCGCGGCGAACCACTCGGCGCTCCCCGCGCCCGCCGCCAGGGGCAGGTTCATCGTGTAGCCCAGTCCCGCTCCCGTTCCCGTTTCGTCGGCATGGCCCGTGTACCACGGGTAGGCGCCGCGCGGGTCGGCATGCAGCGACAGGAACAGCACGTCGCTGCGGCCGTAGAAGATCGCCTGGGTGCCGTTGCCGTGATGGTAGCCCAGGTCCAGGACCGCCACGCGCGCCATGCCGTCGTCGAGCAGGTGCTGGGCAGCCAGCGCCGCATTGTTCAGGAAGCAGCCGCCGCCGAAGAAGTCCGCGCCCGCATGGTGGCCGGGCGGGCGCGTGAGCGCGAAGCTGCCGCGTTCGCCCATGCGCAGCGCATGCGCCGCATTGACGGCGCAGTCGGCGCCGGTCTTGGCGGCCAGCCAGGTGCCGGCGGTGAGCGGGCTCGCATTGTCCATCGCATGCATGCCGAAGCGCGCATCGAAGTGTTCAGGCTCGATGTCCGTGCACGCGGGCCGCAGCGGCCAGACCGAGGGAAAAGCGTCGCGCGCCGCATTGGCGGAATCGAGCGCGGTCCATTCGCTCCAGGCGCTGCGCAGGAAATGCAGGTAGCGCGGGCTGTGCACGCGCTCCAGCGACACCAGGGGCACGCCGTGCGGCGTGACGATGCGGCCCAGCCCGCGCCGCTCGCATTCCTTCAGGACGAGGGCGGCCCGCTCAGGCTGTTCCGAACACGGCGCCAGCCCGCCGCGCAGGAAGGCGAAGCGTCCCGCATGCTGGGCATGGTGTTCGTTGTAAAAGGTGAGCAAGGCATCCCCGGATCAGTGGTGGTTGCCGCACAGGGTACTGCTGTTGTAGGCCGCGACGAAGTCGTCGAAGCTGCCGGTGTCCGTGGCTTCGATGCTGGCCTGCTCGGCCAGCGAAGCCGCCGCCATCTCGTCGAACATCGCCGCTTCCGCCGGCATCAGCGGGCTGTCGCGGAAGCTGGCCGCGTGCAGCGCGCTCTGGCGCAGGCCGAAGGCGGCGGCCGAACCGAGGGCGCGCACTTCTTCCAGCACGCGCGCCGACGGCGTCAGCGAGGGATCCGCGAGCTTGGCCTTCTGCTGGTTGAGCGAGGACTCGTGCACGCCGCCTTCGTTGTGCTGGTCGTCCAGCAGCTGGGCCACCGGGCGGATGCGTTCGATCAGTTCCTCCGCCCATTCCCTGAGCGGCACTTCATGCCCGTCGCGGGTCAGGGTCAGGTCCGGACGGCGTCCTTCCTTGACGGTGCGCGCGAAGTTGCGTGCGTGGATGGCGCCGTCGTGGGCGCTGATCAGGGGACTCTCGTCCAGGGCGCAGAACAGGAGGAAGGCGTCCAGGAAGCGGCCGGTCTCCAGCGCGATGCCGATCGGCTCGAAAGGATCGACGTCCAGGCAGCGCACCTCGATGTACTGCACGCCGCGGTTGCACAGGGCCTGCACCGGGCGCTCGCCGGTGCGGATCACGCGCTTGGGGCGGATGGTCGAATAGTATTCGTTCTCGATCTGCAGCACGTTGGTGGACAGCTGGATCCACTCGCCGTCCTTCTTGGTGCCGATTTCGGCATAGGGCGCATACGGGCGGTTGACCGCGTCCATCAGGCTGGTGACATAGCTTTCCAGGCTGTTCTCGTGCGGGCACAGGCCGGACTGGGCATCGTTCTGGTAGCCCAGGTCGCTCATGCGCAGGCTGGTTGCGTAGGGCAGGTAGAGCGTGTCGTCGGACAGCCGTTCGAGCTGGTGCGGGCGGCCGCGCAGGAAGCTGGTGGTCAGGGCCGGGGTGGCGCCGAACAGGTACATCAGGAGCCAGGCATAGCGGCGGAAATTGCGGATCATCGCAATATAGCTCTCGCTCTGGAAGTCGCGCAGCGCATTGCGGCGTTCTTCCGCGATGCCTTCGCTTTCGGCAAACAGCTTCCACAGCTTTTCCGGCAGCGAGTAGTTGTAGTGGATGCCGGCGATGCATTGCATCGCCTTCCCGTAGCGCAGGGCCAGGCCGCGGCGGTAGACGTGCTTGAGCATGCCCAGGTTGGAGGTGCCGTACCAGGCGATCTCGATTTCTTGTTCCGAAGGCAGCTCGCCCGGCATCGACACGCCCCACAGCATCTCGTCGCCCAGCTTGGCATAGGCGTAGCGGTGGATGGCGTCCAGGCGGTGCAGGGCCAGGCCGATGTCGTGCTCGGCCGGGGTGATGAATTCCAGCAGGGTTTCCGCGTAGTCGGTGGTGATCTGCGGATGCGTCAATGCCGAACCCAGCGCCACCGGATGGGGGGTGCGGGCCAGGTGACCTTGTGGGTCCACGCGCAGGGTTTCGCGTTCGATGCCACGCAAACCCTGGCCCAGCAGGGCGCGATGTTCGTCGTCGTCGAGCAGGGCCAGTCGGCGGTTGAATTGGTTCGACACGGGGTTTCCTTTCTTATACTGCCAGTGCGGTGGAGCAGAGATTAACCGAAAACCGGCAAGTCCGCCGACGGGGGCTTATTCCTGCCTTTGGCTCGGGGTGGCGCTCACAGGTGCCGGCCCGGCGGGAGGCGCGGAGGGAGGGACGGCGGCAGGACCGGCGGGAGGTGAGGCCGGCGCTGCAGCTGGTGCGGTGGCAGGTGTGGCGGG
>CBIHLT010000003.1:0-68745 GCA_966210615.1 uncultured Massilia sp. | reverse complement strand
GGAAGTAGTTGTGGCCCACCTCATGGATGATCACGCCGATCAGGCCGTACTTGGTGCGCTTGGAATAGGTCAGCTCGCCGGTCTTCTTGTCCTTGACGGGACGCGGACCGTTGAAGGTGATCATCGGGTATTCCATGCCGCCCACCGGGCCGTTGACCGAGATCGACACCGGATACGGGTAGTCGAGGGAGTACTTGTTGTACTGCTCGATGGTGTGGACGATCGCGTGGGTCGAGTAGCGCTCCCACAGCGGGTTGCCTTCCTTCGGATAGTAGGACATCGCCATCACGTCGACGTTGCCGCTCTTGATGCCCTGGGCGTCCCAGATGAACTTGCGGCTGGTGGCGAAGGCGAAGTCGCGCACGTTTTTCGCCTTGAAGTGCCAGGTCTTGGTGCCGCTCGCGCGCTGCTTTTCCCGCGCTTCCGCTTCCGCCTGGGTGGCGATGATGACCGGCTTCTTCGACGATCGGGCCTGCTTCAGGCGCTCGCGCTGGGCGGCGCTGAGGACCTCGCCCGGATTCTGCAACTCGCCGGTGGAGGCCACGATGTGGTCGGCCGGGACGGTGATCTGCACGTCGTAGTCGCCGAATTCCAGCGTGAACTCGCCGGCGCCCAGGAACTGCTTGTGCTGCCAGCCGTAGACGTCGTAGTAGGCGGCCATGCGCGGGAACCACTGGGCGACCTCGAACAGGTCGTTCTTGTCGTCGAACTTCTCGTAGCCGGAACGGCCGCCGAGCACCTTCTGCTCGTTGATGTTGTAGTTCCATGCGACGCTGAACGACACCCGCGCGCCCGGCTTGAGCGGCTGCGGCAGGTCGATGCGCATCATGGTCTTGTTGATGGTGTAGGGCAGGGCGCGGCCGCCGCTGTCCTTGACGCTGGTGATGTTGAAGCCTCCCGGGAAGTCGGCGGCGGTCAGCATCGAGCGCATGCCGTCGAACTTCAGGCCCTCTTCCGGGCTGCGCGGCTTTTCCCAGGCCTGGCGCGAGGCCACGGTGGCGCTCTGGCGCGCGTCCGAATCCGGCTTGTAGATGTTCTGGTCCAGCTGCACCCACAGGTATTTCAGGGTGTCCGGGGAATTGTTGTAGTAGGTGATCGTGCCCGAGCCGGTGATCGCGCGGCGCGCTTCGTCGAGGGTGGCGCGGATGGTGTAGTCCGCGCGCTGCTGCCAGTAGGCGTGGCCTGGCGCACCGGATGCGGTGCGGATCGCCCCCGGGGTCGGGAGCAGTTCATCGAGCTGGCGGAACTTGTCGTCGAAAGGCGCAGCTGCGAAAGCCGTGGCGGTAAAGGATAAAGCCGCCAGGACAATGGGCAAACGAATCATATTTCCCCTGGAATTTTAATTGGTATAGGAAAAACTATTCTAGCTTTACCCATCCGGCAATTGTTCGGGGGATTTGTAAAAAAGCTGATACATCATACATATGCTGTATTTGCGCGATCCAGGGCCGTATTGACGCACCCTGCGGACCGCGCCGGGCCGCTTATTTTGCGCGCCGGTAGGGCAACTCGGTGGAGCCTGCGAGGAGGTGGCCGCTGTCGCCATCGAGCGGACGCAGGTCGATCTGGCGGCTCAGGATGAACAGCAGCTTGTCGGACTCGGCATACAGGGGCTCCCACTGGCCCTCGCGCAGCGCCAGCATCAATACGCCGTCGCGCTCGGCGATCTCGAACTTGCCCCGGCCCGGTATGTCGTAGCGGCCTTCCAGCGATTTGCGCTGTGCGGGCGGCAGCGTGACGGAGGCACGCAGCTTCGTCGCGTGGCTGGACCAGCCGTATTCGGCGGCGATGGCCCGCATCACGCTCTGCGCCAGCGGACCGCCGTTGTCGCCGTTGGTCATGACGATGGCGCCGTCGCCGTGCCCGATGAAGGCGTACAAGGAACTCTGGAAGCCCATGTTGCTGCCGCCGTGGCCGAAGGCGGGTTCGTCCTTTTCGACGTCGATCTCGACCCCGAGGCCGTAGCTGTTCTTCACCGGGGTGAACATGGCGCGCGTCATCGGCTGCGTCAGCAGGTCCCTGGCGCGGCCCGCCGCGGCTTCCTGCAGCGCGATGGCGAACTTCGCCAGGTCGGACGGCGTGGTCCACAGTCCGGCGGCGGCCATCTCGGGATAGGTATAGGGGCCGCCCGCGTAGGGCTTGCCGCCGCGGTCGTGCGGCTGGGCGGCGCGCGCCCGCCAGGCGGCCGGCAGCGGCTGGGCGAAGGCGCTGTCCTTCATCCCGAGCGGCGCCAGGACCAGGTCCTTCATCAGCGTGTCGAAAGGCTTGCCGCCACGGTCGACCATGGCCTGCTGCAGCACCGTATAGCCGCCGCCGGAATAATCCCAGGCGCTGCCCGGCGCAGCTTCCACGCGCACGGCCCTGGTGTTGGCCGGCGCCTGTCCGTCCAGCACCTGCGCCAGGGTCGGCACCGGCTTGTCCGCCGCATAGCCGGGGAAGCCCGACACCGTGGTGCCGGCCGTGTGCGACAGCAGCTGGCGCACGCTCGGCTTGCCTGCTCCCGCCGGCAGCTTCCAGCTGGTGAGGATGGTGTTGACGTCGGCGTCCAGGTCCAGCTTGCCCTGCTCGGCCAGGCGCAGCGCCGCCAGCGCCGTCACCGGCTTGCTGATCGAGGCCGCCTGGAACAGCGTCTGCGGCGTCACCGCCGGTCCCCCCTCGTGGGTCACGCCGAAGCCGCGCGCCCAGGCCAGCTTGCCGCCGCGGATCACGGCCACGCTCACGCCGGGGACGTTCAGGCGGCGCATCTCGTCCTGCAGGCGGCTGGTCTTGACCGGCTGGCCCTGGAGCGCCACGGCGGGGCGCAGCCCCTGTTCGATGCGGGCGATGGCGGCATCGTCGGCCCAGGCGGCGGGAACAAGGGCCAGCCAGCAGGCGGCGGTCAATCCAGGGACGGCAAGGCGTCGGGCGGTCATGCGGTTCTCCATACTCGTTGACGGTAATGCAAGGAGTATGGAGACCGCGGCCCGATGTGGCAATGCGCTGCGGGTAGTTCAGGCGACCGGCATGCTGAAGGTGAACGAGGTCCTGCCTTCGGCGGAAGTGACGCGGATCGCGCCGCCATGGCCGGCGGCGATCCGGTCGACGATATACAGTCCCAGTCCCAGGCCCTCGCTGCCGGGGCGCGAGGACGCGCGCCAGTAGGGCTTGAACAGCTGGCCGATCATGGCCGGGCTCAGGTCCGGACCTTCGTTGGTCACGCGCAGGATGAAGCTGGGGCCGTCGACGGCGGCGGTGACGGTGATCGGCCGCTGCGGGTTGCCGTGCACCAGGGCGTTCTTGAGCAGGTTCGACAGCAGCTGGGACAGGCGCTGCGGATCGCAGCGCAGCGCCAGCCGGGTGTCGATGGCGGTGTCGACCTGGCGGCCGGGGTAGACGCCGCGCAGCTCGTCGACCACCTGCTCCAGCACCATGCCGATGTCGTCGCGCTCGCGCAGGTCGAGGGCGATGCCCGACCCCATGCGCCCGCGCGTGAAGTCGACCACGTCGTCGACCAGGCCCGCGATGCGCCGGGCGCTGCGGCGGATGCGTTCCACCAGCTGGCGCGCGCCCGCGTCCTCGACCCGGCGCGCCAGGATTTCGGTGCCGCTCAAAATCGCGCCCAGCGGGGTGCGCAGGTCGTGGCCCAGCACGGCGATGAACTGCTCGCGCAGCTCGGCCGTCTCGCGTTCCGTGAACAGGGCGGTGCGGGCCGCGCGCAGCGAGCGTTCGGATTCGAGCTGGTTCGAGATCAGCTCCGCGAACAGGGCCAGGGTCGCGGCGGTGGCGCCGTCGGAGAGGCGCGCCGGTTCCGGATCGAGGCCGCACAGGGTGCCGAAGTAGAAGCCGTCCGGGCGGAAGATCGGGATCGAGAAGTAGCTCTGGAAGCCGTAGATGCGCGGCGTGTAGTGCTCGCGGTAGCGTTCGCTATGGCGCACGCTGTCGATGATCACCGCCTGGCGGGTGGCGTGGACCTCGCTGCAGATGGTGGTGTCGACGTCGAGCGTGTCGCCCGGGCGCAGGCCGAAGTCGAGACGGTCGTGCACCGCGCAGGCGGTCCAGGACGACGCGGTGACATGGGCGATGGCGACGAAGCGCAGCCCGGTCATGGCGGCGACGGTGTCGAGAATGCGTGGAACAGCGCCTATGCCCTGTATTTCGCTCACATGGTCGGCCACGTGAGTTGGAACATCCCCAAGAACGCCGTCTTCCATGATCGCCGTCCGTTTATAAATTGTAATTATTACATCATAGCATTAGCATGCCGATGGAATACAAGCACTTTTTTGTTACACCAGCCAGCGGCCGTCCGCGTACACCTTTTCCTCGCCCAGGTAGACCGCGTCGGTCACCGCGAACACGTCGATGTGGTAGCGCGCGTCCTTGCGCTTGAAGCCCGGTTTCGGATAGACCCCGTGCTTGGCGCCGAGCGAGAGGTGGATGCCGCACATGCGCTCGTAGGTGCCGATGTCGTCCACCCGGCGCTCGCGCGTGAAGGCGCGGTTCAGGCCGAAGCCCAGTTCGCGCACCCAGACCTCGCCCTCGTCGGCGCGAATGATGTCCAGCACTTCCTGGAAGGCCGGCGTGGCGTTCTCGGCCGCCACCACGCGGCCCCTGGCGATCACCAGGGTCACGGGCGTGTCCGGGCGGTTGGAGCGGTAACGGGTGTCGCCGAACACGTGCACCTGGACCCGGCCATGCACCGCTTCCAGGTCGAGCGCTTCGGTGAACACCTCGCCGATCGGGAACTGGCCGCCCACGTTGTTCATCCCGCTGTAGTCGCCCACGTTCAGCTTGGCCGGCTCGAAGGGCGAGGCGAAGTGCAGGACCTCGCCGCCGCCTTCCACGCGCGCGTGCGGCACGCTGTCGATGCGCGCCTTCAGCGCGCGGCCGGTGCCGCGGAAGTAGGCCGGGTCGTAGGCCAGCGCCTCGATGTAATGCCCGGCCTGCGCTCCCGGCATGCGCGACAGGTGCACGTGCTCGATCACCTTCAGGCCCAGCTTGAACAGCTCGACCCGGATGCGGAAGCCGTCCAGGCGGAAGTTGGTCGACTGCACCAGCACCACCAGGTCCTTCGCCTGCATGCTGCGGAAAGCTTCCAGCACCGCCTCCGGCGTCACGCTGTCGAAGTCGATGAAGCGGGCGTCCGGCAGGTTGCGGCGGTAGGCTTCGAGCAGGGCGCGCGACAGGCCGGTGCGGGTGTCGAAGACGACCAGGGCGGCGTGGCCGGGGCCGTGTTCGACGGCGATCGAGAGCAGGTCGGCCAGGTGCGCGCAGGCGGCGTCGGCGGCGTGCGGGGGCAGGTCGCCGGAGGAGGGCAGGTCGGAAAGCATGGGGAGAGTCGGCAAGCCAGGGAGTATCCAGCCCGTCATTATACGGTTTCGGCCCGGAAGTTCCGCTGAACGGCCCGCTATTTGATCCCGGCAGTATCACTGCATGCTACCCCGTGAACGGCGCGCCGCGCGGCAGGTGGCGGCGCTATGATTTGATCAACAACAACGGCCTCGACAGGCTTTGTTTCGGCAAATCACATGGCATGCGAACGGGAGTGGAAGTGGCTTACCGATGGGAAACGCCTGCCAGCATCTGGCAGGAAGACGAGAAGAATGGGCAGTTCGAACTGCTGGCCACCGAGGGCCTGGGACGCATCGACTGGCAGTCCCATGCAGGCGCGCGCCTGCCGGACGTCGCGCGCCTGCTCGGCGCCTCGCTGCCGGCGGGCTGCGGCTGTGCGCCCATCTATCCCGAAGGCTTCGCCCATTGCCCGCATTGCGGCCGGCCTTTGCAGCGCCTGAACGGCCAGCCTGCGCGCCAGCCCGGCTGGTGGGGGCCGGGCGCGGACCAGTCGCTCCCGCGCCATGTGCCGCATGGCTTGCCGGTCACCTCCCTGGCGCTGGGCGACAGCCTGGAAGAGCGGCCCGCCGCGCCGCAGGTGGGCCGGGCCGAGCGCGGCATGCCGGCGCCGCCCAATGCATGGTGCGTGTTTGCCGCCGCCGCTTATGGCTTTCCCGAGCAGCGCCTGCTGGCGCTGGCGCCTGCCCGCGGCGTGCTGCAATACTGGGACCCGCTGGCCCAGTTGTGGCACGTGCTGGCGCCCGAGGACGGCGCCGGCAGCCTGGCCTTCACGGCATCGGCATATGCATGGCTGCCCGCCGAGGGCGGCGACGGGGGCAGGCGCGGCGAAGTGGGGCTGGTCCCGACCGCCGCCGGCCTGCAGCGCCTGTGGATCAACCCGCTGAGCGAAACCTACCGCCTTGAACCGGTACTCGACGCGCCGGTGCTGGCCGCGCCCGGCATCATGCGCCGCCACCTGGCCTGCCTGGTCGGCGCGCCGGGCAATGTGCACCTGTGGAGCGCCCGCACCGACCTGGGCGAGGCGCAGCAATATGCCTGCCCCGATCTGCCGGCGGCCGGCTGGTCGCGTCCCTTCGGCTACGACGGCCGCCTGTGCTGGCTGCACGAAGCGGGGCAGCTCGCCTGGCGCCCCGGCGACGCGCCGCAATTCCTGCCCTGGCCGCCGGAATGGCAGCCGCGCCTGGCCTTCGGCGGGCCGACCCAGAGCCGCGACGGGCGCCTGTGGCATATCGGCCATGACGGCCAGGGCTATTCCTTCCTCGAACTGGGTGCGGAGCAGCCGGAGCGGGTCGGCATCGACGGCGCGCGCCTCGGCTTCGCCAACTTCCTGTTCCGCCGCGGCCATCCGGTGGTGGACGAGCCATGGTCGGCCGAGCACGTCGAAGACCAGGGCCAGGACGATACGCTCGTGGTGCCGCTGCTGCGCAGCTTCAACAACAACCGCAGCCAGCCGAGCGGACTGGTGCTGCGCCTGCACAAGTACACCGGCCGCGCCGAAGACGCCCTGGAGGACCGTGTGATCCAGCGCGTGACGGTCGAATGGATCGGCCGCCGCAACGTGATCCTGGACGAGATCGCGCGCCTGGCGCGGCCGCTAGCCTGCGTGCCGCTGGTCTACGACAACTGCCTGTGGCTGCACCATCCCGACTGGAACCAGATGCGCGGCTGGCGGCTGGACGAGCTCGCGTGATGAGGACGCCATTCCCCACGCGGTTGCCGAAGCTCGCGCGCATGCTGCCCGCGGCCGCCCTGGCGATCTTCCTGGCCGGCTTTCCCGCCTGGGCCTTCGCCATCCCGCACGTCTTCCTGGTCCAGAATTCCGGCTGGATGGAACCTTTCTACAGCGACCCGCAATCGCAGTTCAAGCCCTTGGTGGGCGCGCTGGCGGGCAGCGTGGTGCAGCCGGGCGAGGCGGTGGTGCTGGCCGCCTTCAACCAGTCGCTGCCGGGCGCGCCTTCGCCGCGGGCGCTGCTGTCGTTCAAGGCGGGCCAGGACTCCGCGCAAAGAATCACGCAGGCCTTGCGCGGCCTCGAGACCGCGCGCAAGCCGGGCAGCCGCGCGCTGGCCGACACCGACCTGGGCGAAGCGGTGCAGGCCGCCCTCAGCCAGGCGCTGGGCGGCAAGCCGGGCATCGTCTGGCTGTTCACCAACAACCGCAACAGCCCCAACAACGACCAGGCCACGGCGGCGCGCAACCGCGAGTTCTACCAGCTGATCCACGGCGGCGCGGCGATCGCCAAGGCGCTCGCCTTCCCGCTGCGCATGCCGGTCAAGGGCGAGCATTACAGCGCCAACGGCCTGATGGTGTACGCCTTCGCCGCCGGCGCCGAAGGGAGCAGGGCGCTCGACGCGCTGCTGGCCGCCGGGCGCGTCGAGCGCGTGATCACCGAACCGCCCGCGCGCCTCAAGCCGCTCGACCGCGACACGGTGCGCCTGGCCCCGCGCAAGGTGGAGAACGCGGCGGGCGTGCGCTTCGCCACCGCGCCCAACGGCGTGCTGCGCGCCGACGTGGCGCCGGACGCGCGCCAGCCCACGGCGCGCATCGAATGGAATCTCGAGAACACGATGTATCCGTACACGATTTCCTCGGCCACCTTGAGCGCGCGTTCCGTGCTGGGCGGCGAGGACCGCCCGATCACGCTCGCCGGCAGCCGCGTGAGCGCGCTGGCGCCGGGCAGGCCGGCCCCGCTGGGCTCGACCATGACCCTGCCGGTGGCGCAGATCCCCGACAAATGGTCGCTCGAGGCCATGAAGTCGGCCGGCTCGGCCTATGTGCTGCCCGGGACCATCCAGCTGCACCTGGCGAACCAGAAGCTGGAGCTGTCGCAAGCCTTCCGCCAGCGCATGGCGGACCTGTTCCCGGGCGACCCGCTGCCGGACATCTTCATTCCGCCCGCGCGCGTGCAGGCCTCGACCGCCGTGCTGCCGGTCGAGGTGCGCGTGCACTATGGCATGGGGCCGCTGCTCGCCCTGGGCGGCGCGGGGCTGGCGCTGCTGGCGGCGGCGGGCGCCGCGGCCTACGCCTACGCCCGTCCGCGCCTCGCCCACCTCACCGTGGAGGACGAGCTGCGCACCATGCGCGCGCGGCCGGGCACCACGCAGCCGATCTACGACAAGGCCGGGCAGCAGGTCGCCCAGCTCAAGACCACCCTGTTCGGCCACCAGCTGCTGGACCTGCGCGAAGGCGCGCAGGTCAGGCTCGGCCGCTAAGACGAGAGGACCATGATGCAAGGAACCCAGCCACCCGCCGCGCCGTCGCCCGCCGATCCCGGCTTCAAGCTGCCCGAGGAATCGGCCTCGCCGCAAGACACGCTGCCGCGGACCGCGCCGGACACGGCGGGCCGGCCGGTGGAGGTGGTGCCGGGCACGCAAGACATGCCGCCGGCCACCGACACCTCGACGCGCGACCTGGCGATCGGCGCCGTGGTGTTCGTGATCCTGCTGGTGGTCTACTTCTTCGTGCGGAACGCCTTCGTGCACCACCTGGTGGTGCGGCGCGTGGCGCCCTCGTCGGCCGGCACGGCGGGCTGGCTGCTGTTCATCGGGCTGGGCTTCCTGTCCGCGGCGGCGGTGCTGGCCATCATCAACGCCAGCCGCTACCTGAGCTTCGGGGTCATGGGGCCGCTGGTCATCGTCGGGGTGGTGGCCCTGGTCGCGGCGCTGTTCACCGGCCGCCGCTAAGGCAGGCCGAATCAAGTACACGGAAAGAGAATCGATATGGCAGATTTCCCCAAACCCGGCAGCCTGGGCGCCAAGACCGAGCTCAAGGTCGACCTGCGGCCCACGCTGTTCATCGGCGCCGGCGGCACCGGCATGGAAGTGATGATGCGCATCCGCCGCCGCATCCTGTCGGCCGTGTGGAACCGCCACCATCCGACCCGGGTGGAATCCATCGGCGACTTCCCGGTGGCGCGCTTCCTGCACTTCGACCTCGACAGCAATGCCGTGATCGACGAAGGCAAGTCGCAGCGCACCGACCCCTGGTACGAGCTGGTGCGCCTGAGCGACGAGGAGCGCCTGGTCGAACCGCTCGACCTGCCGCAGTACCACGAGTCCGACGACAGCCTGGCGCGCTTCCCGCTGATCGAGAACTGGATGCCGCTGCGTCCCAAGAAGCTGCGTTCGCTGGGCATCGATCCGTCCAAGGGCGCGGGGCAGATCCGCGCGCTGGCGCGGCTGTACTTGTTCGACAAGTACCCGAAGCTGCGCGGCCGCATCAAGGGCGCGCTCAATTTCCTGAGCAGTAACGCGGGCATCGAGCGCAAGGAGAACTACCAGCGCCTCGGCCTGCAGGTCGACACCTCCAAGTTCCGCATCGTCGTCATCGCTTCCGCCGCCGGCGGCACCGGCGCCGGCAGCGCGATCGACCTGGGCTGGCTGTCCAAGGCCATCGCGCGCCAGGAAGTCTCGGACAGCCAGGTCGACCTGGTGCTGTTCATGCCCTCGGGCTACGCCAAGGCCAACAAGGAGCGCACCGAAGCCAATGCCTACGCCACCCTGATGGAGCTGGAGACGGCCATGCGCGACATGAACGCGCGCGTGCACTGGATGGAGCCGGACAGCATCGCGGGCACCGGCACGCCCTTCGACGACGTCTACTTCGTCGACACCGCCAACCTGGCCAACAAGGCCACCCTGGACGTCAAGGACGTGTACCAGATGGTGGCCGACACCCTGTTCGAGGACTTCGCCTCGGCCGATTTCGCCAACCGCAAGCGCTCGGTGGCGGTCAACCAGCAGCAGCACAAGCTCGGCCCCTACAACCCCAAGGTGCCCGAGGCGCGCTTCGGCGACATGCGCCTCTCGTATTCCAGGGTGTACTCGGCCTTCGGGCAGTCGGTGCTCGACACCCAGCAAAGCCTGGCCGAGGACATCCGCGCCTACGAACTGGCCGGCTTGATGGTGAAGGCCTTCTTCGGGCTGGTCAGTACCGACGGGACGGCTGCGCGGCGCGCCGGCGACCAGGAACGCGACAGCTTCATGCGCGAGCAGATGGACATGGCCGAGCGGCCCTTCGACGAATTCCCGGACTTCCGCAAGGGGACCGTGGACGTCACCGCCTTCCCCGAATACGCGCTCACCAATACCCTGCTGCTGGACCGCGACGGCCGCTCGCTGCTCGAGCGCGTCGAGAGCAAGGTCCAGCTCGAGATGGACCGCATCATGGCCTCCTACGAGATCCCGTTGTGGCGCGAGAAGGTGGCCGAGCTGCTGCCCAACCTGGAGCGCGACGCGATCCGCGAGGCCGGCGCCACCGCCGAGACCAGCGAGGACCGCATCAAGCGGCATACCGGCGAATTGCTGGGCCGCCTGAAGACCCGGGTGCGCGACCGCCTGTACGCCTTGCTCGACGACCGCAAGCAGGGCGGGCTGGAATTCGTGCTTTCCCTGCTGGAGCAGGTCAAGGCGCGCCTGCTGCAGCGCGACCTGGCCAACGCCGAGCGCAACGGCCGCCGCTACCGCGACATCCGCGACGCGCTGCGCACCCGCCAGGTGGAGGAATCGCTGAACAACCTGTCGCAGGCGTCCGGGCGCATGTTCGGCAAGGAGGCCCAGGCGCGGGAAGTGATGAACCACCTCAAGCGCGATATCGCCGACTACCTGCGCTTCCACCTGCTGGCGGTGTCCGCCGGGCAGTCGATCGAGGTCATGCGCGGCATGTCGGCCTGGCTGGGCGACCCGCAGAGCACCGACCAGCACGGGCAGGCGCAATGGAGCGGCATCGCCGGCGAATTCCAGGAAGGCCGGCGCCAGGTGCAGGCCATGCTGGCGGCCGCCGACCAGCGCATCAGCCAGCTGCGCGCCGACGCGCGCCAGGAGCACGCCACCTATATCAAGCTGGCGGCCGACACCACGCCGCCGCCGGTGCGCCTGACGGGAGACGTGAGCGCCTGGAGCGAGGAAGTGCTGCTGGAGTTCGGCGGCTCGGCGCGCCTGTTCCCGCAGCTGGGCGACGAGCGCCTGCGCTCCGAGCTGCTGCTCAAGCTGTTCCGCCGCGCCCAGCTGCAGCTGTCCAGCCAGGAGCTGGAGCAGCCCGAACCGGTCGACCCGCTGCTGGAACGCCTGGGGGCGCTCACCCCGCAGGAACGCCAGCGCATCTTCGGCGAATGGATCCGCAGCGCGATGCCCTGGGTGAACGCGCGCTTCTCGGCCGAGTTCACGCCCGCGGCCGACCAGTTCAAGTGCTTCATCGGGGTGGGCGACGTGGGCGCCTGGCGCAAGATGGAAGCGGAGCTGCGCGCGGCGGTGCCGACCGGGTACTTCCACGGCGACCTGGTCTCCATCGTCAACACCGGGTTCACTGGGCGCGCGGTGTGCTACATCGAGCTGTCGGGCTACCCGATGACGGTGCTGCGCGGCCTGCCGACCTGGCGCGCCTCCTACCAGATCGAGAACCCGAAGATCCCGACCCACCTGCATTTCGACGCCACCCGCTTCCGCCATCCGATCTCGCCCTCGATGGATGAGCTCAACCGCCTGGCGGACGACTACGAGTGGTACCTGCAGGCGATCGCGCTGGGCGTCATCCGGCGCAAGGCCGACCTCGGGGACCGCGAGGCGAGCTTCCAGCCGCGCGGGCAATACCTGTTCGAGGTCGAGCCGGGATCGGGCGAATGGCTCCAGATCGGCAACGAGTACGCGATCCGTTCCAACGGCCTGCCGTCCTACTACCGCGAACAGGTGATCGCCGCCGTGCAGGCGCGCCTGGCCGGCATGGGGCCGCACCAGCTGGCCCTGCTGGCGGCCCTGATGCGCCACTACCAGCTGCGCGTGTACGAGCCGCGCCTCGAAGTCGACGAGACCGGCGCCCAGCTGCCGTCGCCCTCGCTGCCGAACATCACCGCGCGCCGGCTGTACGACCAGTGGATCCGGCGCGCGGCCAACGCCGACCCCGGCCTGTCCCCCAGCCAGATCGAAACCGCGCTGTCCGGCATCGCGCAGTGGACCGAGACCGTGCCCGGTTCGGCCGGCGATGCCTACAGCTGGGAAGTCGAGCGGCCGGTGGACAAGCGCGTGATCCTGCCTGATTACCTGGCCAGCGACGACCGGGCCGCCGAGGTCCTGCAGCGCAAGGCCCGGGCGCCGTCGATGCCCGCCCCGGCAGGCCTCAACCGCTACAAGCTGTTCCTGCAGGGTGCGCAGCGCGGCCCCTATACGCAGGACGAGCTGGCCCAGATGGCGGCGCGCGGCGAGATCGAGGCCGGCACGCGGGTGTGGGACATGCGCTGGAACCCGAAACTGGACAAGTGGAGCACGGTCGGCGCGCTGCCGGAGCTGGCGCCGCTGCTGGGCGCCGCGATCCCCGATCCGGACGACGGCGTTCCCGATCCGGAGTAAAAGGACCGCATGGCTCAGAACGAAGCGATCTACCGATGCATCAACGCCGCTTGCGGCCGGAGCTTTCCACGCGCCGTGAATTTTTGCCCGTGGTGCGGAACGGCCCAGCGCGCGGCGCCTGCACCTGTGCCGCAGCCGGGCAGGGCGGCATGGGAGGGCATGGCTGCGGCCACGGCAGCCGCGCCGCCTCCTCAGCCTCCGCCACCACCTCCACGGCCGCCATCGCCCGCATCGCTACCTCCCGCCGCTGCGCCTTCCGCACCGGCGCCGCAGGCGGCTCCTGCACCGTCCGCGAAGAGCAGCCTGGGCGCCAGGGCCGCGGGCGGCGCAGCGCCCGGCGCCAAGCCGCCCGGGCGCCGGCCCGTGCGCCTGCGCTGGTGGGCGCTCGCCCTCGGCCTGCTGTGGCTGGCCTGGCTGGTGGCCAATCCCTCCAAGGCCCTGATCGAGCGCCGTATGGACAAGGCCGTGAGCCTGGCCAAGGAATGCAAGGCGGGCGAGGCCCAGGACGAGCTGATCGCGCTGCGCGAGACGCGGGCGACGGCCGAGCAGCTGACCCAGGTGCAGCGGCGCCTGAACGACGCGGCCAAGGCTTGCACCCGCGCCGAGCAGCGCCGCGAGGCCTGGTTCGAGACGCGCGGGGCGGTGCAGAAGCTGATCAAGGCCGATGACTACGACAAGGCGCGCCTGCGCCTGGCGGCGTTCACGCGGCGCTGGGGCGAGGACGCGGAGACGCGGGCGCTGAAACAGCGCATCGACGAGGGCAGGCGCGAGCATCCGCTGGCCGACCCCTCGCGCGGCGGGCAATGAGCGGCTGTAGCGTCAGCCGCCGGAACGGGCGCGGGTGTATGCTGGCGCCAGGATGACAGCAAGGAGACCGGGATGAAGACGAGCATGGTGGGCGCGCTGCTGGCGCTGGTCGTGCTGGCCGGCTGCGGCCGCAACGAGGAAGACATGGGCCCGGCGCAGAAGGCCGGCAAGGTGCTGGACGAGGCCGGCGCCCGGGTGTCGGACACGGTGAAGGACGAGCTGGCCAAGGCCGACCGCGCCGCGGAAGAGGCGCGCGAGAAGGTCGAGGATGCGACGCGCGACGCCAGCCGCGGGCTGGACAGGGCGACGGACAAGATCGGGGAGAAGGTCGAGGAAGCGGGGGAGAAGCTGCAGGACAAGAAATAGGCGGGCGGCGAAGCCCGCCGCCCCTCGAAAGACGGTGCGCCGGCTTATGCGCTGGCGATCCGCAATTCCTTCCACTCGCCCAGCACAACGGACAGGTCCACCTGTCCCGCGCGCCATGCGCGCTCCAGGTTCTGCTCGATCTCGTCGATGCAGGCCTTTTCCGGATCGGCGAAGCCGCGCACGCCATAGGCGCGGTTGCGGCCGTGCGACTTGGCCAGGTAGAGCGCCATGTCGACCAGGTTGACCGCGCGTTCCCACGGCAGCACCTGTCCCCCGACCGCGATCGGGAAGGGGGCGTAGCCGATCGACACGTTCACCGTCAGTTCGCCCTCGCCATACGGCACGCGGATGGAGGCGATGCCGTTCAGGATGCGCTGGGCCACTTCGTCCAGCCCGCCGACCGGGATCGTGGGCAGGTAGGCCAGGAATTCCTCGCCGCCCCAGCGCACGATCATGTCGGTCTCGCGCAGGATCTCGCGCAGGCCGGCCGCGATCGCGGTCAGCACCGTGTCGCCGGCCGCGTGGCCGTAGGTGTCGTTGATGTGCTTGAAATGGTCGACGTCGAGCAGGAACAGGGCGCCGGCCTGCTCGTCCCGCGGGCCGTGCGCGCCCGCGCCCTGTCCTGCAGCACCGCGCATGAACTCCAGGAAGTGGCGGCGGTTGTACAGGGCGGTGAGCGGATCGCGCACGCTCTGCTGCTTGAGCTCGCGGTTCTTCTCGTGCAGCGCGGCGTTGGCGTGGCGCACCTTGCGGTACAGCAGGCCGACCACGGCGGAAGCCAGCGCGAACACCACGGCCAGCAGCCACCAGACGCGCTGCTGCAGGCGGCGGTTGTCGAGCTCGGCCGACTTGATCTGGTTCTCGCTGCGCAGCAGTTCGATCTGGCGCTGCTTCTTGTCGGCCTCGTACTTGGTCTGCAGGTCGAGCACGGCCTGCTGGCGGCGCTGCTCGAACAGCTCGTTGGAGATCTTGCGCTCGCGGTGGTAGGCGTGCAGGGCGCCGGACAGGTCGCCGGCGCGCTCCAGCGCCGCGCCGTATTCCTCCAGCACGGCCTGCAGCTCGGGCTTGTCGCCCAGGTCTTCATAGCCCGCCAGGCCGGCCTCGATGTGGCGCTTGCCTTCCACCAGGCGCCCGAGCGCCATGTAGGCCTGGCCCAGGTTCAGGCGCGCCGTGATTTCCAGGCCGCGGTCGTTGAGCTTGCGCGCCGCCTGGATGGTCTGCTCGGCGTAGTTGGCGGCGTTGCGGTAGTCGTGCAGCTTCAGGTAGCAGTCCGACAGGTTCACCAGGGTATAGGCGACCATCGAATGGGCGCCGATCTTGCGCTCCAGGGCCAGGGCGTCCTGCAGCGCCATGAGGCCGCGCTGGTACTGCCGGGCGGCCATCGCCAGACCGTACTCGGCGTCCTTGAGCGTGGCCATGCGGCCGGGTGAATCCGTCTTCAGCGCCGCCGTGGTGGCTTCCTCCAGCACCTTCAGGCCCGCTTCCGGGTCGCGCAGCAGGCCGTACAGGCGGGCCAGGGAATTCAGGGTCATCACGATCTGCACCGGGTCGCCGGCCTGGCGCGCCAGCGCCGCCGCCGTCTGCAGGCGGTCGAGCGCCGCCGGCAGGTTGCCTTCCTCGGCATAGGTCTCGCCGGTGGAGATGTGCGCGCGCAGGCGCAGGTCGAAGTCCTGGGTGGTCTTGGCCAGCTGTTCCGCTTCCCGGATCAGGCGGTGCGACTCCGGCAGGCGGTGCTCGCCCGATGCGATATAGCCCTTGCGCAGCAGGCCCTTTGCGAGCGCGACCTTGTCATTGTGCGCGCGGCCCAGCGCGATCAGTTCTTCGGTGGTGGCCAGCGCCGCCTCGTTGTGGCCCAGCACGTACTGGGCGCTGGCGAGCTGGTTCAGGAATTCGGCGCGTTCGGCCAGGGGCGCGGCGCGGCCTTCGGCCTCGATCGCCCGCAGCATCGGCAGGGCGCGCTCGGGGACGAAGCGGTTGACTTCGCGGATATCGGCCAGGCGTTGGGTGAGCGTCGCGCCATCGCCGGAATACGCCGGCGCCGCATGCAGCGCGGCGCAGAGCGACGCGGCCAGCGCGAGGCTTCGGGGTTGCGCGGCAGCGCGGTGCAGGGCAGCGAACATGGATCGGGTCTCGTGGCGCCGGGAGGGTTCCAACAGATTTCGTTCTGAATTTATTAGGATTAATTATAGGCCTGTTGCAAACGGGAAATTCCACTTTCTCATCAATTGTCACCAAAATGACACAGCGGGGCGGCGGCCTTCGCCGTGGCCGCCCGGTGCAGCCTGACCCGCGTTTCTACCGTTCGTCACGAAAGCCCGCGTCACCGCCGGAAGGCTTTCTCTATACTGGTCCCTCACGCATGGCAGAGGGAGCAATGCAATGTGGACATCGAGCTGGGCAAGATGGGCAGCCGTGCTGGGCTTCGCGCTCGGCGGCTTCTTCGACGGCATCCTGCTGCACCAGATCCTGCAGTGGCATCACCTGCTCAGCCTGGTGCGCGGGATCGGGGACTTGCGCAGCCAGGTGCTGTGGGACGGCTACTTCCACCTCTTGATGTATGCCGTCGCGCTGGCCGGCCTGTGGGGCCTGTGGCGCGCGCGCCAGGGAACGGGTGTTGGCTGGGGCTGGCCACTGATGGGTGCGCTGCTGATCGGCTTCGGCGCCTGGCACGTGGTCGACGCCGTGCTGTCGCACTGGCTGCTCGGCATCCACCGCATCCGTGTCGACAGCGGCAATCCGCTCGCATGGGACCTGGCCTGGCTGCTTGTCTTCGGCCTGTTGCCCCTGCTGGCAGGCTGGAGGCTGATGCGCCGTGGCGGACCGGAGCTGCGCGGCTCCCCCGCCGCCATGCTGCTGCTCTGTGCGGCCACCGCGGGCGCCGGGGCCTGGGCCCTGCAGCCGCCCGAAGGGCAGGACGCGGGCGCCACCGTCGTCTTCCGTCCCGGCGCCACCCCGAACGATGTCTTCGCCGCGCTCGATGCGGTCGATGGACGCCTGCTCTGGAGCGACCGGACGATGGGCGTGGTCGTGGTGGCGGTGCCGCAAGAGCGGCGCCGGGAGTTGTACCGGCATGGCGCGCTGCTGGTGAGCGGCACGATGGCGCCGGCCGGATGCTTCAATTTCAGCCGGAGCTGAGTCCCGGGCGCCGCAGCGCGAGGCGGGCTGGCGCAAGGGCGATGCGTGGCCTATGCTGAATCGGTGGCGATGCGGAAGGGAGGCGATCATGGCCAATACCGAATGGAACATCAGCGGTCAATACTATGAGACCTGCAGTTGCGATTTCATTTGTCCCTGTGTGCCGGGACAGCTCCAGGCCAGGCCTACCAAGGGCTCGTGCACCTTCGCCATGGCTTTCCAGGTCGAGCGCGGCCGCTTCGGCGAGCTGCCGCTGGATGGGCTGGGATTTGCGCTGCTCGGGATGACCCCGGAAGAAATGGCAAAAGGAAATTGGACGATCGGACTGATCGTCGATGAACACGCCAGCCGGGAACAGCGCGAGGCGATCGAGGCGATCGCCAGCGGCAGTGCGGGCGGCCCCATTGCTGCGCTGTCGGGACTGGTGGGAAGGTTTGCGGGAACCGAAACCGCCTCCATTCGCTTCCAGCGCGACGGACACAACTGGTCGGTGACGATCCCGGACCGGCTCGACATGGCGGCGGCGGGCGCGATGGGCCTGGACCCCCGGGCCACGGAACCGATCTGCCTGGACAACACGGGCCATCCGGCCGCCGACCGCTTCGCGCTGGCGCGCGCCACGCGCAGCCATGTCGATGCGCTCGGACTGAAATGGGACGATATCAGCGGACAGAACAATGGCCAATATGCGCCTTTTGCTTGGCAAGGTGCTTAGGCTGGGAAACGTCCGCCACGGCGCGGGCGCCTGGCCGCCGGTACCGGCCGCACCGGTGGCCGCACGCGACAAGGTCCTGATCCAGGGCTGCATCGTCGCCGTCATGGCGCTGGCATGGGCCTATCTGTTCTATCTCGATGGCCGGATCCTGCCCGGCACGCCGGAAGAAGCGATGGCCGCCCATTGCGCGCCGGCCGACGTGGGACTGGGCTTCCTGATGTGGTCGGTGATGATGGTCGGCATGATGGCCGGATCGGCCATGCCGGCCATCCTGCTCTTTGCCGGCGCCCAGGCGCGCCGTGGCAAGGCGGCCCTGTTGACGCACAGTTTCCTGTTCGGTTCAGGCTATGCGCTGGTATGGATCGGCTTCAGCGCCGTGGCGGCCCTGGCGCAGGCGGCGCTGCACAATGCCGCCTTGCTGTCGCCGGCGATGGCGGCGTCCAGTACGCCGCTGAGCGCAGCCATCCTTTGCATGGCGGGGATCTATCAGCTGAGCCCGTTCAAGCAGGCCTGCCTGGCCCATTGCCGCAGTCCACTCGGCTTCTTCCTGGCCCATTGGCGGGACGGCAGGCTGGGAGCCATACGGATGGGCGTCCGCCATGGCGCCTATTGCCTGGGCTGCTGCTGGGCGCTCATGCTCGTGCTGTTCGTGGTGGGCGCGATGAACCTGGCATGGGTCGCGGCGCTCGCGCTGCTGGTGTTGCTGGAGAAGACGGGGCCGGCCGGCATGCTGGCTGCACGCCTGGCCGGGATCGCGCTGGTCGGATGGGGGCTGGCCTTGCTTGCGGGTGCCTAGCTTGCTGCGGCGGACACTTACCAGACCGGCGTCGTATGGCGCCAGGCCGGCAGTTCCTGCACCCGTGCGAACCACGCGATCAGGTGCGGATATCCTTCCAGCGGCAGGCGCGCCTGTTCCAGGTACATCAGCGGGGCCGCCACCGCGTAGTCGGCCAGGGTGAGCGCGTCGCCCACCAGCCAGCGGCGCTGCGCCAGATGGGCATCGGCCACCGCCGCCGCGCGGTGCAGGTCGGCGGCGCCGCGCGCCAGCTCCACCGGATCCGGGCCGGCGCCCGTGACGATCCGCTTCCAGATGTTTTCCCACGTGAGCACGCCGACCGCCGGCGAGAAATGCTGGCCTGCCCAGAACATCCAGCGGTGCACGTCCGCGCGCGCCACCGGGGCTTGCGGGTAAACGGTTTGCCCCGGCGTCCGGTCCGCCAGGTACTGCATGATCGCGCACGATTCCCACAGCACGAAGTCCTTGTCGACCAGGACCGGGACCTTGCTGTTGGGGTTCATTTCTTCCAGGCGGCGGCGATCGCCTGCGCTGCCCAGGTTGATCTCGACCAGGTCGAGGGCGACGCCGAGGTGATCGGCCGCCATCGTTACCCGGCGCGAGTTGGACGACAAGGGATGGTGGTAGAGCTGCATTGCTGTCTCCTTCAGGTTGGATACGGCAATGCTAGGCAAAGGCGCTGACAGATCCTGTCAGGAGAGTTCCTGGATGCCGCATTCCTGGCGCCACTGGCGCAGCAGCTGGTGGCGCGGCGTGGGGTAGCGTTCGGCGCTCGGCTCGGCCTGCACGATGCGGTCGATGCGGAAGTGGCGGATCGCGCCGCGCAGCTCGCACCATGCGGCCAGCACCCGGCGGCCCTGGAAGAAGGCCAGCGCGAAGGGCCAGACGATGCGCTGCGACGCCGCGGCCTGCTCGTCGCGGTAGTCGATGCGCAGCTTGCACTGGTGGCGGATCGCCTCGCGCGCGGGCTGGATGAACGGATCCGGCCCGGTCTGCTCGGGGCCGGCGGGCACCCACAGGCTGGTGTCGGCCATGTGGTCGCGCAGGTCGCGCGGCGTGGCGGTGGCGATCTTGGCCAGCGCGCGCTCGGCGGCGGTGCTCAGCGCGGCGTCGCCCTGGTGGCGTACCCAGCGCGCGCCCAGCACCAGGGCCTCGAGTTCGTCGCTGTCGAACATCAGCGGCGGCAGGAAGAAGCCGGTGCGCAGCATATACCCGACGCCGGCCGAGCCTTCGACCGGGGCGCCGAGCTGGGCCAGGGACTTGATGTCGCGGTAGATGGTGCGTTCGGACACGCCGAGCTGCTCGGCCAGGGCGCCGGCCGTCACGGGACGGCGGTTGCCGCGCAAGGCGTCCATCAGTTGGAAAAGGCGTCCTGTGCGGCTCATCGTGCTCCTATGCGTGGCGGGGAACGAAGATGATATCGGGCTCGCCGCCGCTGGGCAAGAAGCCGCCTGCTAGTCAGCCAGGTGGCGGTCGATGAGGGACGCCACCCGTCCGGCGAAGGCGCAGCCGACATCGTGGTCGCCGTGGGGGAAGACGTGCAGTTCCGCCTGCGGAAGCAGGGAAGCCAGGCGCTCGCCAGCCGCGAGGGGGCTGATCGGGTCGGCGTCGCCCCACAGCAGCAAGGTCGGAATGCGGAGCCGGGGCAAGCTGGACGAGAGATCTTGCTGGTAGCTGGCGAACCAGTCCGGCAAGCCGGGATGGGCGGCGCGGACGGCCGGGCGCCAGTCCTGGGCGCCGAGCGCGGACATCGGCAGCCCGCCCGAGGTCGCGCTCAGCACCAGATGGGTGATGAGCTCGGGCTTGCGCAGGCTTGCCAGCAGGGCGACGACGCCGCCCATCGATTGTGCGATCAGTGCGCCGGGACGGTCGATGTGCTCAAGCAGCCTGGAAGCCAGGTCGTCGAGGCCGCGAACAGCCGGGTCGGGTGGAATACCGCCGAAGCCGGGCCAGCTCACATGCACCTGCGGGGCAGGATGGGCCAGCAAGGCGGACGCGGGGCGCCAGAATTCCGTACGGCCGAGCGCGCCCGGCAGGAAATACAGCGCGGACGGCGCGCCCACTCAGCCGGCCAGGCGGCCGAAGACTTCGCGCGCGGCCAGGCCGCCGCCGCCGATCAGCAAGGCGAAATACAGGATGGTAAGGACATTGCTGATGTGACCCAGCAGCACGCACACGCCGTCACGCTGCAGCAGGCCGATGGCGAAGAACAGCAGCGCCACAGCCGGGAAGGTATTGCTGAACGGGATCAGGCCGAAAGGCATCATCAGCAAGACGGCGCCCAGGATCA
Organism: uncultured Massilia sp.; assembly: GCA_966210615.1. Lineage (GTDB taxonomy): Bacteria > Pseudomonadota > Gammaproteobacteria > Burkholderiales > Burkholderiaceae_D > Telluria. The sequence continues at coordinate 47,967 of CBIHLT010000003.1, read as the reverse complement.
GCGCCAGGTTGTTCAGGTGCTGGATGGGACCGTCCGCGACCAGCCAATGGATGCGATCGGGACGGCTCACCTTTTCGAGCTTGTACAGCAGGGGCAGCGCCTTGCGCAGCACCGGGCGCAGCTTCTTGGTGCCGATGTGGCGGTGTTTCAGGCTGGACGGAATCCACAGGTCGCGCCCGAACAGGCGGCTCACGCCGATCAGGAGGATGGCGGCGCCGAACACCGTGCTCACGCCGGGGATGGAAATCGGGATCAGGAACACCAGGGTCAGCAGCGCGGTCAGGATCAGCAGGCCCTCGCTGCCGACGCGGTGGATCAGCTCGCTCAGGGTGATGCCGGTGGGCGGCAGGGAGCGGACCAGGGAGCGGAGCTTCAGGGAAAGCGGTTCAGCGTGCATTGCGTGGACTTCCGTCGTGCTTGATGGGGGTTCATGGGGCGGACATCGCCGGTGCGTGCGCATCTTCGGGTGGCCGGCCGACAGTATAGTGGAGCGGAGGCCGGGACCGCTTGCACGCTTGGCCGCAGCGTCACGAAAACCCCACAACACGTCGCAAAAGCGATGGAAAAGCGTCACCGGCTTGTCATTGCCACAACGAGCGCCACCAGCTGGTCTTGCCGCGCAAGTCCTTCAGGGTTTCGAAAGGCGTGGCCTCGAAGCGGGCGTCGTCCTCGTCGTGTCGGTAGCCGGAGAACTCCTTGGCGAGGATGAGAGGGATGTCCATATGATAATGCCCCTCGAAGTGTTCGCTGTCCATCGGCTCCACCTGGGCCAGCAGCTCGTGCAGGCGCCCGGGGACTTGCCCCTTGCAGAACACGTTCTCGGGATCGTCGTCGCTTTCGTAGCGGACTTCCCACACCTGGCGGCCGTCCTGCCACAGCGCGCTGGCGACGAAGCCGACGTGTTCCTCGATGTCGCAGGACAGGGCCTGGCAGGCGGCGGACAGCCTGGCCATGCAGTCGGCGCCGACGATGCGGTGCCCGCTGCCGCGCGCCGCGACGAGGAAGGCGCCGTCCGGCAAGGGATGGGCGACGACGCCGTCGAAGGGATAGCTGCTCTCTTCGTCGGTGTGCGCAAGCTCGAGCCGCGACAGGACTTCGTCCGGCTCCAGCCCCTTCACGGCGACCCAGGACAAGGCGATGCCCATCAGGCTTGTCCCATGTTGTATGCAGTGTTCATGGTGACAGCATAGCGAAACCAGGCCGCGGGAAATCCTCAGTTTGTCACAACCGGCTTGGCCGCGGCTACTGGGCCGCGATCTGCTGGAGCAGGTAGAGACGCTGGTACAGGCCGCCCTCGATGCGCATCAGCTCCTCGTGCGCTCCCGCTTCCGAGATCCTGCCGTGATTCAGCACGATGATGCGGTCCGCCTCGCGGATGGTCGACAGCCGGTGCGCGATCGCGATGATGGTCACCTTGCCGCGCAATTCCTCCAGCGCCTGCTGGACGATCTGCTCGGTGGCGCTGTCGATGCGCGAGGTGGCCTCGTCCAGCAGCAGGATGCGCGGCTCGCCGGCCAGCGCCCGCGCGACCGCCACCAGCTGCTTCTGGCCCGAGGACAGGCGCGAGCCGCCTTCGCCCAGCTGGGTATCGTAGCCCTGTTCCAGCGCCGCGATGAAGCCGTGGGCGTGGGCGGCGCGCGCGGCCGCCTCGATGCGCTCCATCGGCAGGCCGCGGCCCATGTCGATGTTCTCGCGCGCGCTGGCGGCCAGGATGAAGGGGTCCTGGGGCACCAGTCCGACCTCGTTGCGGAAGCGCTCGTTGCCGATGCCGGCCAGCGGCAGGCCGCCGATCTCGATGCTGCCCTGGTCCGCGGTGTAGTAGCGCAGCAGCAGCGACAACAGGGTCGACTTGCCGCTGCCGGTATGGCCGACGATGCCGAAGAAGGCGCCTTGCGGAATGTCGAGCGACAGGTCGTGCAGCACCGGCTGGCCCGGCACGTAGGCGAAGCCCAGGTGGCGCACCCGCACCGCCGGCGCATGCGGATCGGCGGACGCCTGCGTGCCGCTGCGCCCCGGTGCATGCTCCGGCGCGCCCTCCTCGTCGAGCAGGGCGGCCACGCGCGAGGTGGCGACCACCGCCTGCTGCAGGCCGCTGAACTGCATGGTGATCTGGATCAGCGGTTCCACCACGCGCGCGATATAGCTGATGAAGGCGTACAGCACGCCGACTTCCACCGCGTTCATCTGGCGCTGGCCGAAGCCGTAGATCACCACCGCCAGCAGCACCACGTTGAGCAGGTCGAGGGCGGGACGCAGCAGCAGGGCGTTGGCGCGCAGCTCGGCCAGGCGCGCGGTGTAGTGGGCGCGGTTGGTGCCCAGGAAGCGCTCGCCGAAGCGGCTTTCCGCGTTGCTGGCCTGGAGCACGCTCATGCCGCCGATCGATTCCGCCATCTGGCCGTTGATGTCGCTGCGCAGCGCGCGCGCCCTGGTCACCGCCGGCGCCGACAGGCGCTGGTAGAGCCAGACGATGCCCAGCACCGCCGGCACCAGGGTCAGCACGATCAGCATCAGGCGCCAGTCGAGCCAGGCCATGGCGATCAGGGTGCCGACCAGGACGATGCTGCTGTCGAGGATCACGAACAGCACCTGGATGTACAGGGTCTTGACCGCTTCGGTGTCGTTGGTCACGCGGCTGACCAGCTGGCCGGTGATGGCGCGGTCGAAGAAGGCCATCGGCAGGCGCAGCACGTGGCCGTAGACCCATTCGCGCAGGCGCTGCACCGAGCGCATGGCCACGCCCGACAGCCGGATCAGCTGCAGGTAGCGGATCCAGGACGACAGCCAGCCGGTGACCACCAGCCCGCCCAGCAGCAGCGCCATGCGCGGCCAGTCCAGCGCGCGCGGCAGCAGGTGGTCGTCGATCAGCGCCTTGCCCAGGATCGGGCCGATCACTTCGAGCAGGGCGGCCAGGGTCAGCCACAGCACGGCCCAGACCAGGTGGCGGCGCTCGGGATCGGCCGCGCGGCGCAGCAGCCCGAAGGCGCGCCGGGCCTGGACGCGCATGTCGGCGCTGTTGCTCGCCGCCTTGTTCTCAGCTGGCTTCAAGGCTGGCCTCCAGTTGCTGGTAGCGCCACTGGCTGGCGTACCAGCCATCCAATGCGAGCAGTTCGTCGTGGGTGCCTGCTTCGGCGATGCGGCCGTCGCGCAGGACGATGATGCGGTCGGCGCCCACCACGGCCGACAGGCGGTGGCTGGCGATGATCGCCGCCCGTTCCGGCCTGGCCTGGCGCAGCTCGGCCAGGTGTTCGAGGATGCGGGTCTCGGTGCCGGTGTCCACCGCCGACAGGGCGTCGTCGAGCAGCAGCAGGGCGCTGTCGGCCAGCAGCGAGCGCGCGATCGCCACGCGCTGGCGCTGCCCGCCGGAGAGCGTGATGCCCTTTTCGCCGACCGGGGTGTCGTAGCCGTGCGGGAAGCGCAGGATATCGTCGTGGATCGCGGCCATCCTCGCGGCCTGCTCGATCTCCGCGCGCGAGGCGCCGGGGCGGGCCAGCGCGATGTTCTCGGCGATGGTGGCCGAGAACAGGAAGGACTCCTGCGGCACCCAGCTGGTGGCCGCGCGCAATGCACTCAGGCGATACGCCTCCAGGGGCTGGCCGGCCCAGGTGACGCGGCCCGCCTGCGGCGTGGCCTGGCGCAGCAGCACCCGCAGCAGGGTCGATTTGCCGGCGCCGGTCGGGCCGACCAGGCCCAGGGTCTGGCCGGGTTGCAGCGTGACCGACACCTTGTCCAGCGCCGGCTTCCCTTGCTCGTGGTAGGCGAACGTGACGCCCTCCAGCTTGAGGGCGCCCTTGCCGACTTCCTCCAGCGTGCCCTTGTCTTCGACCGTGAGCGGGGCGTCGAGCAGGGGCTGCAGGCGCGCCAGGCCGGCGCGTCCGCGCTCGATCAGCGACAGCACCCAGCCGGCCGCGAACATCGGCCAGATCAGCTGGCCCAGGTACATCGTGAAACTGGTGAGCGCGCCCACCGTCAACTGGTTCTGCCACACCAGGTAGCCGCCCAGGCCCAGGGTCAGGCCGGTGGCGGCGGTGAGGGTCAGGCCGACCGCCGGCTCGTAGGCGGCTTCCCATCGCTTGGCTTCCAGGCTGGCGCCGGAGGCGTGTCCCGCCAGCTCCGCGAACTGTTGGGCGCTGCGCTGTTCCAGGCCGAGGGCGCGCAGGGTGCGCACGCCGGACAGCGATTCCTGCACGTGGTCGTTGAGCGCCGAGAAGCGCTTGAGCGCGTCGGCTTCGGCGGTATGGATGTGGCTCGAGATGCGCCAGAAGGCGTAGGCCATCAGCGGGAAAGGCAGCAGGGCGATGGCGGCCAGGCGCCAGTCGACGCCGAGCGTCATGATCCCCAGCACCATGAGCAGGGTCAGGGTGCCGTCGAAGCCGGCCAGCATCGCTTCGCCGGCCGCCATCTCGATCGCGTCGATGTCGTTGGTCGCCAGGGCCATCAGGTCGCCGGTGCGCTGGCGCTGGTAGAAGGCGGGGCCCTGGCTGGACAGGCGCGCATACAGCCGGGTGCGCAGCTCCACGCCCAGCTTGTAGGCGGCCGAATAGAGGCGGATGCGCCAGCTCACGCGCAACACGTAGATCGCCAGCCCCAGGCCGAGCAGCTGGGCCAGGCCCACCAGCAGCGCGCGCTGGTCCAGGCTGTGCGCCGCCAGGCCGTCGATCAAGGCGCCCACCTTGCGCGGGATGAGGATCGTGCACAGGGCGACGCCCGCCAGCATCACCGCCGACGAGGCATAGGATTGCCAGTGCCGGCGCACGAAGTCGCCGATCAGCCTTGCCAGACTCATTGTAGTTCCTGATTGCTGCCCGAAAAATAAAAGCGGGCCGAAGCCCGCTAGTGTAGTCGGTTTGCCAGCGCGCTGCAGCGCCGGTCGCGTTCGCTTTTACTTGCGGCGCTTGCCGCCCTGGGCAGGCGCCGGCTCGATCTTCGGCAGCTCGACGGCGTCGCTCGCGGAGACCGGCGCGGACAGCGGATGCGGCACCACGGCGGCCTTCGGTGCGCCCTTGCCGGCCGCCTTGGCGATCGGCTTGGGTTCGGCCACCGGCGCCGGCTCCTCGACCACGGCGATGGTCTCCGCCACCACGGCCGGTTCCTGCGATTCGACGTGTTCCTGGAGGTAGGCGGCCAGCTGCCCGGTTTCCGCTTTCACGGGTTCGGCGACGGTCTCGGCGACGGCCTGCACCGCCTCCTGCGTGGCCTGGACTGCCGGCTGGACCGCCTCGGCAGCGGCTGCCGGCGCAGGCGCAGGCAGCGCGGCGGGAGCCGCTGCGCCGCGCAGGGCCTGGGCCTGGACGCCGCTGGCGATGCTGAACAGTTCGCGGCCGTAGGTGAACAGGCTGCGGAACTGTTCCTCGGCGTGGCTGCGCAGGGCCAGTTGCAGTGTCGGCAAATCCTGCGGGCTGGTGGCGGCGAACAGCTCGCGCACGGCTTGCGAGGAGCGCTCGACCGAATCGCGCGAGGTGGAGAGGTTCAGGGCAAGGACCCGGCTGGCATTGTCGAGGGCCTGCCTGGTCACGGAACGGAACAGGGCGAATTGCGCCTCCAGCTGGGCGGTGCGTGCTGCGGTCAGTTGCTCGGGAAGTGAAGTCATGTGATTTCCTTGTCGGTCAAATTATGGCGCACTGCAATATAACTAGTGTATCCACGATTTGACGGTGTTGCAACGCACAATCGCAAGCCATTTGTTTTGGGTAATATTGCGTAGCAGCATTAACACCGCGGCATTGTTTTCTAATTGCATTATTTGGCGTCAGCCCTGCTGCAAAATCGCTACAATCGGCTATCCCAAGAGAAGGAGTGGCCATGGATCTCGTGATTCGCAACGCTACCTTGCCGGACGGTAGGACCGGTATCGACATCGGCATCGACCAGGGCCGCATCGCCGTCCTGGAAGCACGGCTTCCCGCCAAAGGCGCCAGCGAGATCGATGCCGAAGGCGATCTGGTCAGCCCGCCCTTCGTGGACGCCCACTTCCACATGGACGCCGTGCTCAGCTACGGCCTGCCGCGCGTGAACCGCAGCGGCACCCTGCTCGAAGGGATCCAGCTGTGGGGCGAACTCAAGCCCCAGCTGACCCAGGACGCGCTGGTCGAGCGCGCGCTGCGCTATTGCGACTGGGCGGTGGCGCGCGGCCTGCTGGCGATCCGCACCCATGTCGACATCTGCGACGACCGCCTGCTGGCGGTGGAAGCCCTGCTGGAAGTACGCCGCCGGGTGGCGCCCTACCTCGACCTGCAACTGGTGGCCTTTCCCCAGGACGGCGTGCTGCGCAGCCCCAGCGCCTTCGCCAACCTGCGCCGCGCCGTCGCCATGGGCGTGGACGTGGTGGGCGGCATCCCGCACTTCGAGCGCACCATGGCGCAGGGCGCCGAATCGGTGCGCCTGCTGTGCGAATTCGCGGCCGGGCAGGGCCTGCGCGTGGACATGCATTGCGACGAGAGCGACGACCCGCTGTCGCGCCACATCGAGACCCTGGCCCATGAGACCCAGCGCCTGGGCCTGCAGGGCAGGGTGGCCGGCTCGCACCTGACCTCGATGCACTCGATGGACAACTACTACGTGAGCAAGCTGCTGCCCCTGATCGCGGAAAGCGGCGTGGCCGCGATCGCGAATCCGCTCATCAACATCACCTTGCAGGGCCGGCACGACACCTATCCCAAAAGAAGGGGGATGACGCGGGTACCGGAACTGCTGGCGGCCGGGGTCGATGTTGCCTTTGGTCATGATTGCGTGCTGGACCCCTGGTACGGCATGGGTTCCGGGGACATGCTGGAAGTGGCCCACATGGGCCTGCACGTGGCCCAGATGACGGGGCTGGAGGCCATGCACCAGTGCTTCCTGGCCGTGACCGAGACCCCCGCCCGCATTCTGGGCCTGGAGGATTATGGGCTGGCGCCGGGCTGCCATGCGGACCTGGTCGTGCTCGATGCGGGGTCGACAGTGGAAGCGATCCGGCTGCGGGCCGCGCGGCGCCTGGTGCTGCGGCGCGGCCGGGTGGTGGCGGAAGGGCCGCGCGCGCACTCGCGCCTGATCTTGCCGGAAAGGCCAGCGCTTGTCGATTTCCGCCAGGAATCCCAATCTGCGCACGATACGTGAAATTCCCGGCAGTTTGGGGCAGAATAGGCGGCTTTATTGTTCGCACACCTCTCCTGACTGCCGTGAAAGACATCCAGATCCGTCCTGCCCAAGAAGCCGACTTCGAGGCGATGTGGAGCATCTTCTGCGCCCACGTCGCCCAAGGTGAGACCTATACATTTACAACCGCGACCTCGCGCGAAGCCGGCCACAGCTACTGGCTGGGGCCGGGCGTGCAGAGCTATGTGGCGTCCCTCAACAATACCCGGCTGCTGGGCATGTACCGGCTGGTGCCGAACCAGGTGGGGCGCGGCCATCACGTGGCCAATGCCTCCTACATGGTGAGCCCGTCGGCGCAAGGCGTCGGCGTGGGGCGCATGCTGGGCCAGCACAGCCTGGACGAGGCGCGCCGCCAGGGCTACCTGGCGATGCAGTTCAACCATGTGGTGAGCACGAATACCGCCGCCATCCGGCTGTGGAAGCGCCTGGGGTTCTCGATCGTCGGCACCCTGCCCAAGGCCTTCCGCCACAAACGGCTGGGCTATGTCGATGCCTACGTGATGTACCAGCTGCTGCAAGACCCGGAGCACTGGCCGACGGCGGACGAATGATGGAGATCCTGCGCACCGAACGCCTGCGCCTGCGCACCGTGCAGGAAGAAGACGCGAATTTTTACCTGGAACTGGTCAACGATCCCGATTTCATCGAGCACATCGGCGACCGCGGCCTGCGCACCGTGGAGGATGCCCGGCGCGCCTTGCGCGACGGGCCGCTGGCCATGCACGCGCTGCGCGGCCATTCGCTCTATGTGGTGGAGCGCCTCGAAGACGGGACGCCGGTCGGGCTGAGCGGCCTGATCAAGCGCGACAGCCTGGACGACGTCGACATCGGCTATGCCTTCCTGCCGCGCTGGCGCGGCCAGGGCTATGCCCTGGAGGCTGGCCATGGCGTGGTGCGGCATGCGCGCGCGCTCGGCCTCCGGCGCCTGGTGGCGATTACCTCGCCGGGCAACATCGCCTCGATCGGGCTGCTGCTCAAGCTCGGCCTGCGCTTCGAGCGCCAGGCCAGCCTGGTCCCGGAGGAGCCCGCCGTCAACGTCTACCTGGCCCACCTGGCGCCGCTGGACGGATAAGAGGGCTGCGACGGCACCGGGGGTGGCGATGTTAGGATGGCGCTGTCGCCCACCATCGCACACCCAGGAACCGATGCCGATCGCCGAGCCCGCTCCCAACGCGCCTTTCTTTATCGTCCTCAATGCCGGTTCGGGCCATTCCGAAACCGAGCTGCGCCGTTCGACGATCGAGGACGTGATCCGCGGCGCCAGGCGCCTCTGCCACCTGGAAGTGGTCGACGAGCCCGAGCGCCTGCAGGACATCGCGCGCGGCATGGCGGCGCGGGCCCAGTCTGCGGGCGGCATCCTGGTGGCGGCCGGCGGCGACGGCACCATCAACACGGTGGCCCACGAAGCGGTGCTGGCGGGCTGTCCTTTCGGCGTGCTGCCGCAGGGTACCTTCAACTATTTCGGCCGCACCCATGGCATTCCGGAAGACCTGGCCGAAGCCGTCTATGCGCTGCTGCGGGCGAAAGTGGAACCGGTGCAGATCGGCGTGGTCAACAACAAGATCTTCCTCGTCAACGCCAGCGTCGGGCTGTACCCCAAGCTGCTGGAAGAACGCGAGCACGACAAGCGCCAGTTCGGCCGCAGCCGGGTCGTCGCCTTCTTTTCGGCCATCAAGACCGCGCTGCGCCCGCACCGCCACCTGCGCATCGAACTGGAGCTGGACGGGCAGGTCAGGCGCCTGCGCACCACGACCCTGTTCGTGGGCAATAACCGCCTGCAGCTGGAACAGGTGGGCATGGAAGGATTGACCGAAGCGGTGGAGGAGGGGCAATTGGTGGCGCTGGCGCCCAAGCCGATGGGCAAGCTGGGGCTGCTGGCGCTCCTGATCCGCGGCGTATTCGGCAAGCTGGGCAGCGGCGACGTGGTGGCCTTTGCCTTCAAGCGCATGAGCGTGCGTACGCCGCGCCTGTACGGGCGCAAGCGCATGAAGGTGGCGACCGACGGCGAGGTGACGAAAATGCCGATGCCGCTTGAGTTCCGGGCCGTCGAAGGCAAGCTGGCCCTGCTGGTGCCGGGACGGTCGCGCGCGGCGACGCGTCCCGTGGCGGGTGAAGCAGCAACTATTTGACCCGGACCAGGCGCAGCCCGTAGATGTCGAAGCGGTTGGACGGCCCTTGCGCGCCGCCCGCCGCGCTGAAGCTGCTGTTGCTCTCCAAATAGCTCATGTTGTAGAAGTCGCTGAGCTCGGCGCGGTAGCTGCCCTTGCGCAGTCGTGCCGCCAGCGGCGTCGAATACACCGTCGGCGTATCCGCCTTGGCCAGCGGTGCATGCGGCAGCTGGACCACGCCCTGGGCGACGAGCTTGCCGCGCGCATCCTTGACCGCCAGCCACTTCACCCCGCCGCTGATGCCCAGGTTCACCTGGTTGGCCGCGTTGTGGTAGCGCAGCTGGACCTGGTACAGGCCCGGCCGGCTCACCTCGATGCGGTCGACGGCGAAGCGGTCGCCCGGCTGGCCCCAGTTCGCCAGGTGCGGGGCGGCGAAGCGCGCGTTCGGCGCACTGGCTTTCAGGTTGGACTGGATGCGCGCATCCGGTACGCTGATCTCGATGCCGGGATCGGCGCAGCGCGGCACGCTGTGGTGGCTGGCATTGCCCGAGTCGGCAAAGCGCGCTTCGACCGCATAGCAGGACGTGGCGCCGGCGTGCGGGTCCGTCCAGCTGCCGGCCGGCAGGCCGCTCGCGGCCAGCTTGCCGTCGCGGTAGATGTTGTAGCGGGCCTCGCCGCTGCCCTCGAAGCGCAAGCTCACGCGGCCGTTCTTGCTGTGCAGCGAAGTGATGACCGGATCCTTGGGCGCGAAGGTGGCGCTGGTTTCCGCATACGGATCGGCATTCACGCGGCGGATGCCGCCCTGGCCCGGCAGCAGCTTGCCCAGTACGATCTCGATCTGGTTGCTGTCCTTCAGCTCCGCCAGGCGCAGCGCGCCGGAAGCCGGCCTGCCGTTCACCAGGATGCGCTCGACCGCGTAGTGGCCGTCCTCGCGGCTCGCGGGCGGCAGCTGCAGGCGCACGTCGATGCGGCGGCCGTGCAGGCGCAGCTCGTGCAGGGCGATCTCGTGGGAGGCGCCGAACATCTCGCGGCGCAGCTTGGCGGTGACGAAGGGCTTCAGTTCGATGCCTTCGTCCGTGGCCGCCACGCCGAACACGTTCTGCACCACCATGCCCAGGTAGGCGCCCACGGACCACAGCTGGCGCCGCGAGTTGATGACCGGCCCGATCAGGGAGGGATTCTTCTCGTCCAGCAGCAGCGGCTGGCCGGAGAGCCATTCCAGGTTCTCCATGTTCGACATGTTCAGGGCCGCGCCGCGCATCAGGGAATCGTAGGCGGCGTCGGCCACCGGCGCATTGCCGCCCCGGACCGCCGCACGCAGGCCGTAGGCCGTCACGAAGGGCCACAGCGCGCGGTTGTGGTAGACCGGCATGCCCTGCTGCTGGGGCCAGATCACGGGCGCGCCCATCGGGCCGTGCGGATAGCGCGCCAGGATCGATTGCGCGCGGGCGCCGTCCGCCACGCCGCTGACGATGGCCAGCGCCTGGCCGAGCCAGTCGAACTTGTGCATCGGCGCGCCGTCGAAGTGGGCGGCAGTGAGGCTGCTGTACATGCCTGCGTCTTCCAGCCACAGGCGCTCGTTGATGGCGCGATGAAGCGCGTCGGCCCAGCCGTCGTAGCGCTGGCCGCGCGGCGCGTCCTGGTGCTCGCGCGCCAGGCGCGCGGCCAGGCGCAGCGCCTGGTAGTGGCCGACATTGGTCGACAAGGCCTTACTGCTGGCCATGGAGGCGAGGTCGCCCGGGATCCACGAGGCATAGCTTTGGTCGCGCCAGTCGAGGAAGGACTGTTCGCCCGTGTACAGGCCGGTGGACGCGTCGAATGCGGCCAGGCGGTCGTTCTCCAGGGTGTTGACCAGGGCCTTGAGGGCCTTCGCGGCGAAGGCCGGGCGCTCGGCGGCGGGCAAGGTGCGCAGCACTTCCTCGGCCGCGAAGGCCCAGGTGACGCGGTCGGTGCTGACCGGCCAGCTGCCGCCGCTGCCGGTGTCCTGCACGATCTGCAGCCCATCCGGGCTGCCGGCCACCTGCGGCGCCTTCGGTACGCCGGCGCGCCAGCCCGAGAGCTTGAAGTCGAGCGAGTTGCGCACCCGCTGCGGATCGAGCAGGGCCAGGCCCAGGTCGGCCGCATACGAGAGGTCGCGCGTCCACACGTAATGCCATTTCTCGCCGGTCTCGAAGCATTCGCAGGGGACAGGGGCGCCGCCGTTGTAGTTGCCGTCCTTGATCTGGCTGACCGAATCCAGGCGCATCTCGGCGCCGGCCAGCGCGAACAGGGCGTCGAAGGCCAGGTTCCCGGTGCGCACGCGCGGCAGGCCGGGCTGTTCGCTGTATTCGGTAAATTGTGGACCCGGGTCGCGCAGGCTCATGGTGGTCGAGTGGGCGTAGCGGCGCAGCGGCGCGCTGGCATCCGGCGTGGAGAAGCGGGCGCTTTCCTGCTTGCCGTCCCAGGTCGGCCAGGTGAGCGCCGCCACGGCTTCGCGGCCCGCGTGCGGATCGGCCAGCGGGCCCGCCTGTGCGGTCTCGAGGCGCTCGACGCGCAGTTTCGGCGCTTTCGCGTCGGAGGCGTCGACGGTGAAGCGGTAGGTGCCGGTCCGGCGCACGAACAGGTAGTCCTCTGGGCCCGGCTGGGTCTCCAGCACGTAGGCGGTACCGGGAGCGACGGTCACGCTCTTGTTGGCGTCGGCCACCCATTCGGCGCTCCAGTCGCCGCTGCCGACCTTGAAGGCGTGGTTGCCGGGGCTGACCAGGATGTCGGCCTGGTAGATCCCCTGGCCCTTGTGGACCAGGGCGTTGTCCGTGCCCCAGCCGTTGAAGGCGCCGCGCACGTACAGTTCGCGCGGCGCGTCGGCCTGGGCGAAGGCGGCGCCGCAGGCAAGCAGGGCGGCAAGCGACAAGACGCGGCGTTTCATGGCGCACCTTTCAGTTCGAGGATCACGGCCGCGCGGGCCGGCAGGCGCAGTTCGTTGCGCAGGTCGTAGGTCTTGCCCGTCAGGACGTCCGTGCCCGAGGCCACGCCGCCCAGCATCTCGCGGAAGCGGTCCACGCCGAGCGCCATCTCCTTCGGGTTGTTGTTGAAGGCGACCAGCACCTTCTTGCTGCCGTCGTAGCGGAAGTAGACCCAGGTGTTGTCGCGCGGGCCGTAGTGCATCATCTTCCCGTGATGGATCACTGGCTGGCCCTTGCGCCAGTTGACCAGCTTGCGCACGAAGTCCTGCGCCTCGCGCTGGCGCGGCGTCAGGCCCTGGCCGGCGAAGGCGTCGACCTTGTCGCCTTTCCAGCCGCCCGGGAAGTCGGTGCGGTAGCTGGCGTCGTTGCGCTCCTTGGTGGCGCTGGTCTTCAGGATCTCGTCGCCGCTGTAGAACTGCGGGATGCGCGGCATGGTCATGGTGAACACCAGGTCCATCCTGACCTTGTCCAGGTCTTCGCCGACCACGCTGTACAGGCGCGCCAGGTCGTGGTTGCCGGCGAACAGGACCAGGTTGCCCGGTTCCGGATACAGGTAGTCGAGCGAGACGGTCTCGTAGACCTCGTTGAAGACGTTGTAGCCGTCCTTGCTGGCCAGCGCGCCGCGCATGGCTTCGGCCACCGGGAAGTCCATCAGGCTGGGGGTGGAGGCGGTATAGCCGTCGAAGTTGGCCTTGCCGCGCTGCCAGCGCGCCACCACCGGCACCTTGGTACTCCATTCCTCGCCCACCAGGTTCAGGTTCGGGTATTCGGCCATCAGGCGCTTGGTGTACTCGCTCAGGAAGGCGCTGTCGGAATAGCCGAAGGTGTCGATGCGCAGGCCGGACAAGCCGGCGTACTCGATCCACCAGATGTTGTTCTGGATGAGGTAGTTGGCCACCAGGGGATTCGACTGGTTCAGGTCCGGCATGCTCTCGACGAACCAGCCGCGCGTGAAGTTGTCCGCATCCTCCTTCGAGGCGTAAGGGTCCTGCACCGCTGTGCGGTGGTGGGCGGTGGGCACGAACTTGCCGCCGTAGTTGACCCAGTCCGGCGTCGGCAGGTCCTTCATCCACCAGTGGTGGCTGCCGATGTGGGACAGCACCACGTCCTGGATCAGGCCGATGCCGCGCCGCTTCGCCTCGCGCGACAGGCGCACGAAGTCCTCGTTGCTGCCGTAGCGCGGGTCGATGCGGTAGTGGTCGGTGGCCGCATAGCCGTGGTAGGAGTAGGCCGGCATGTCGTTCTCGACCAGGGGCGTCGGCCACAGCTGGGTGAAGCCGAGGCCGGCGATGTAATCCAGTTTGCCAATCATGCCCGCGATGTCGCCGCCGTGGCGTCCGCCGCCGTTCTTGCGGTCCAGCTTGTCGGCCATGCCGGCCACGCTGTCGTTGGACGGGTCGCCGTTGGCGAAGCGGTCCGGCATCACCTGGTAGATCGCATCCTTGCTGCTGAAGCCCTGGCGGGTGCGCGAGCCCGGCTCGCGCGCCAGCAGGCGGTAGGCATGGCTGGCCGTGCGGCCGGCGCCGCTGAAGCGGATGTCGAAGCTGCCGGGACGGGCGCTCTCGTCCACCACCAGGTCGATGAACAGGTAGTTCCGGTTCGGCACCCGGGTCACTGAAGCGATGCGCACGCCCGGGTAGGAGAGGGCGGGCTCGAGCTCGGCGATGCGCTCGCCGTGGACCATCAGCTGCAGCTGCTTGCCTTGCATGCCGGCCCACCAGAAAGGCGGTTCCATGCGGTCGATGGCGGGGGACTGGGCGTGGGCGGCAAAGGAAGCGCCGAGAAGGAGGGTAGCGAAGAGCTGTCTCATGATGGATGGGCTTCCATCCCGCTACGCCGCCCGTTTTCGGTAGTCAGACTACAACCGCAGGCCAGGCGAAGAAAGGGTACAGAGAGCCGCGCGTTGTTGTGTTGCCATGAGAATACTATAGAACCGGGGCAGGCTCAAAACGGCCGCTTGCAAGAAAATCTAGTCAAAGTACATCACGCTATCGAAAAAGCCGCGCCGGAGCACGCTTGTTTACGACTTGAAACGAAACAGATGCACCAAGGCAGTGCAAAAAAATAACAAAATGAAATTAAATTGGGCGTTTGTAGTCGTACTACAGGTGTCTGTATGCGCCGTTGTAGCCCAAATACAACGACCAGCCCCCTATTTTCGGGCGTATTTTTGAAAAACATGCCAATATCGTAGTAACAAGCAACTCCCGTTGACAGTGCATCTAGTTTTAATACACAATCATTATCAGAACGACCAAAGCCGTTTGCTTGAGGCTGCCGTGCTGGTAACTGTCGCGCTGTAGTTTCGGGAAAAAAATTATTGGTTCTGATCAGTGAGGGGACAATGAAGATTTTCGCAACCAAGCGTGCCGCACAGGCCCGCTCCGCATTCCAGCTCAGCCCGGTAGCCGCCGGCTGCGCCGTATTCTTGTCCGCGCTCGCGGGCAGTGTTTACGCACAAGAGACCACCGGCACCACCAACACCGCCCCCGCAGCCGCTCCGGTTGTCGACCAGGCAGCTCCGGCCGAGCCGGTTGCAAAAGGTGTATCGACCGTGACCGTGACCGGTATCCGCCAGGGTATCGAAGCGGCCATCTCCATCAAGAAGAATTCCAGCTCGATCGTCGAAGCCATTTCGGCCGAAGACATCGGCAAACTGCCTGACCAGAGCGTCGCCGAGTCGATCTCGCGCCTGCCGGGCGTGTCGGTCCAGCGCGGCCGCAACTCGGGCAAGGCCGCCGACATCTCGGTGCGCGGCCTGTCGCCGAGCTTCAACGGCACCCTGCTGAACGGCCGCGAAATGGCCTCGACCGGCAACGCCCGTTCGCCTGAGTTCGACCTGTTCCCGGCCGAGCTGATGGGTTCCATCGTCATCTACAAGACCCCGGACGCCGCTGTCGTCGGCCAGGGCCTGGCATCGACCATCGACCTGCGCACCGTCCAGCCGCTCGACTTCGGCAAGCGCGTCATCGCCGCCAACTACAAGAAGAGCCGCCTCGGCGTGAAACAGCGCGACGGCCTGCCGGAAGGCGACGGCAAGCGTCTGTCCTTCTCGTACATCGACCAGTTCGCGAACCGCACCATCGGCGTGGCCTTCGGCGTGACCTCCTACGAGGAAACCGGCGGCGCCCAGTCGAAGTTCAACTCGTGGGGCGGCTGGGCCGCCGACTTCCAGGATCCGCGCGATCCGGCCAACCCGGCCGCCACGGTCAAGACGCCGGGCGGCTTCGGCTTCGACACGGAAGTCAACAGCCATGAGCGCGACGGCGCCTTTGCCTCGCTGCAGTTCCGTCCGAACCGCAACTTCAAGTCGACCGTCGACATGTTCTACTCGGCCGGCGAAACCGCCCAGAAGAAGACCGGTATCGAAGCGGCCGTCGGCGGCAACAGCGCCGGTGCCTACGACCCGAATGGCGTGATGACCAACTACGTCATCAACAACGGCGTCGCTACCAGCGCCACCATCACCAACTGGGTCGGCGTGGTGCGTAACCACTCCGAAGGCGCGGAAGACGACCTGAAGAGCATCGGCTGGAACAACGAGCTGAAGATCGGCGACTGGACCACCGCGGCCGACCTGAACTGGTCGAAGGCCACCAAGCAGGCTTCGCGCTACGAAACCTACGCCGGTATCCCGGGCAACGCCGCCAAGGACACCATCAGCTACAGCGGCTTCGACGGCGCCAACTTCACCGACGTGAAGTACACCCCGGGCATGAACTACGCCGACCGCAACGTCGCGCGCCTGACCGACGTGATGGGCTGGTCGGGTGGCGTCTCGTCGCCGCAGGCCGGCTACCTGGCCATGCCGTACGTGGAAGATGAAGTCAAGGCCGTGCGCCTGTCGGCTGCGCGCGACGTCGAGTGGGGCCCGATGGTGCGCACCACCTACGGCTTCAACCACAGCGCACGCGACAAGTCGCGTTCGGGCGACGAAGGCCGCCTGGTGATCAAGGGCGGCGATCCGTTCGGCGCAGCCACCATGCCGGGCGAAGGCACCACCATGGCCGGCAGCTCGGGCATCATGGTCGCGTCGTGGGACCCGCGCGGCTCGCTCGGCACCATCTATGAGCTGGCCAACAAGGTCGACGCCGACATCTACAACAAGTTCTGGGATGTGAAGGAACGCATCAACACCGCTTACTTCAAGGGCGATGTCGAAGGCGAGCTGTTTGGTCTGGCATACCGCGGCAACGTCGGCATCCAGGCGATCCATACCGAGCAGACCGGCGGCGGCTATGCCATCGACCGCGCACGCTGCACCGGCAACACCGCGGCCACCTGCCCGGCCCAGCGCGTCGAAGAAACCGACAAGTACTGGGATGTGCTGCCGAGCATGAACCTGTCGTTCGACCTGAAGAACGACCAGGTGCTGCGCCTCGGCCTGGCCAAGGTGGTTTCGCGTCCGAACCTGGACGACCTGCGCGCCGGCCAGAACTTCGCGCTGAACACCGCGGGCCCGTTCCAGATCCTGAACGGCAGCGGCGGCAACCCGTTCCTGAAGCCGTTCCGCGCCAAGCAGCTCGACCTGTCGTACGAGAAGTACTTCGGCAAGAAGGGCTACATCAGCGCCGCAGGTTTCTACAAGAAGCTCGACACCTACATCTACCGCGCTCCGCGTGCGTATGACTTCGGTCCGTTCGTGACCCCGACCACCCCGCTGCCGGTGGGCGGCCCGTTCAATGGCTCGACCATGGGCCTGATGACCCAGCCGATGAACGGCGACGGCGGCAACATCTACGGTTACGAGCTGGCTGTGAACGTGCCGTTCGAGATGCTGACCAAGTACCTGGACGGCTTCGGCATCATGGTCAACCACTCGGATACCCGCAGCGGCATCGACCTGCCGGAAATCGGCTTCGAGAACGTGAACGGCGACATGGTCAGCATCCCGCTGCCGGGTCTGTCGCGCAAGGTGACCAACCTGCGCCTGTACTACGAGAAGAACGGCTTCCAGATCGCCGCCGCGGCGCGCAAGCGTTCGAACTTCCTGGGCCAGGTGTCGGACTACCAGGACAACGCGCAGCTGACCTTCATCAAGGGCGAGACCATCGTCGACCTGCAGGCATCGTACGAGTTCCAGACCGGCTGGCTGAAGGGCGCAAGCCTGTATGTCCAGGCCCAGAACTGGAACAACGCACCGTTCCTGGAGTACACCGACAATCCGGACAAGCCGACCAACCGTGTGGATTACGGCCGTACCTACCACTTCGGCGTGAACTACAAGTTCTAAGCTAAACGCGGTACAGTAACAACCCCTGCCGGGCTCGCGCCTGCCAGGGGTTGTTTTTCTTGAATCCTGGGGCAGGAAAATGCAGAACGAACCAATCAAGGACATCGTCATCGTCGGCGGCGGCACCGCCGGCTGGATGACCGCGGCGGCCTTATCCACGGTCCTGAATGGCCGCTACAACATCCGCCTGGTCGAGTCGGACGAAATCGGCATCGTCGGCGTCGGCGAGGCCACTATCCCGATGATCCAGCGCTTCAACCGCGTGGTCGGGATCGACGAGAACGAATTCATGCGCGAGACGATGGGCAGCTTCAAGCTGGGCATCGAGTTCGTCAACTGGGGCAAGCTGGGCGACCGCTACATGCACGGCTTCGGGCGCCTGGGCCAGGACCTGGCGACGGTGCCCTTCGACCAGTACTGGCACAAGATGCGCCGCCTCGGCAAGGCCGCGCCGCTCGGGGAATACTCGATCACGCGCATGGCCGCCAACGCCAACCGCTTCATGCCGGCGCGCTTCGACGTGCCGAACTCGCCGCTGCGCGACATCACCTACGCCTACCACTTCGACGCCAGCCTGTACGCGAAATACCTGCGCAAGCTGTCCGAGTCGCGCGGCGTGGTCCGCATCGAGGGCAAGATCAAGCGCGCCACCATGCGCGAGCCGGACGGCCACATCGACGCGGTGGAGCTGGAGAACGGCACGCGGGTGGAAGGGGAGCTGTTCATCGACTGCTCGGGCTTCCGCGGCCTGCTGATCGAGCAGACCCTGGAGACCGGCTACGAGGACTGGACTCGCTGGCTGCCGGCCGACCGCGCGCTGGCCGTGCCTTGCGAATCGGCGCCCGCGATCACTCCGTACACGCGCTCGACCGCGCACACGGCGGGCTGGCAATGGCGCATCCCGCTGCAGCACCGCACCGGCAACGGCCACGTGTACTGCAGCCGCTTCATCAGCGACGACGAAGCCGCCGCGACCCTGCTGGCCAACCTGGACGGCAAGGCCCTGGCCGACCCGCGCCTGATCAAGTTCCAGACCGGCATGCGCAAGCTCGCCTGGAACCGCAACGTGGTGGCGCTCGGCCTGGCCAGCGGCTTCCTGGAGCCGCTCGAGTCGACCAGCATCCACCTGATCCAGTCGGGCATCCAGCGCCTGATCGACTTCTTCCCGGACCGCGGCTGGAGCGCCGTCGACCGCGACGAGTACAACCGCCAGTCGCGCTTCGACTACGAGCGCATCCGCGACTTCATCATCCTGCACTACCACCTGAACCAGCGCACCGACGCGCCGTACTGGGTCGAGTGCGCCAACATGGCCATCCCGGACAGCTTGCGCCACAAGATGGACATGTACCGCGCACATGGGCGCGTGGTGCGGGTCGACAACGAGCTGTTCTCGGAAGTGGGCTGGGTGCAGGTGTTCGAAGGCCAGAACATGCCGCTCGACAGCTACCATCCGCTGGTCGATACGCAGGCGGAGGAGGATATCGCCGAGTACCTCGAGAGCGTGCGCGATGTGATCGCCAAGTGCGTGGGAGTGATGCCGACGCATGACGAGTACATCAGGAAGATGTGTGCGGCGAAGAAGATGTAAGCGCTTTCGAGTGCTGAGTTGGAACGGCCGCCTTGGGGCGGCCGTTCTTTTTGTGTTCGTGGTTTTCCGGCACACCCCACAGTTTTCGATTGTGTTGCCGCAGAGCACACCCAACACCCCATTCCAAATTGTCCCGGCGTCCATCCCCGGGAGCGAGTAAACTACCGCTTTAGCAAAAAGTTCAAGAAAGACCCCCATGTCCGACACCCCCCTCCCGACGTTTTCCGATCTCAACATCTCCGCGCCCGTCCTGAAGGCGCTGAAGGAGGTCGGCTACGAGACGCCGTCGCCGATCCAGGCCGCCACCATCCCGCTGCTGCTGGCCAACCGCGACGTGCTCGGGCAGGCCCAGACCGGCACCGGCAAGACCGCGGCCTTCGCGCTGCCTATCCTGTCGCGCATCGACATCAAGCAGGCCACGCCGCAGGCGCTGGTGCTGGCGCCCACGCGCGAGCTGGCGATCCAGGTCGCGGAAGCCTTCCAGAGCTATGCCGCCCACATCAAGGGCTTCCACGTGCTGCCGATCTACGGCGGCCAGAGCTACGGCCCGCAGCTGTCGGCATTGCGCCGCGGCGTGCATGTGGTCGTGGCCACCCCGGGCCGCGTGATCGACCACATCGAAAAAGGCTCGCTCGACCTCAGCCAGCTCAAGACCCTGGTGCTGGACGAGGCCGACGAGATGCTGCGCATGGGCTTCATCGACGACGTCGAGCACATCCTGCAGCAGACCCCGGCCGAGCGCCAGACCACGCTGTTCTCGGCCACCATGCCGCCGGCGATCAAGCGTATCGCCAAGACCTACCTGCGCGACCCGGCCGAAGTGACCGTGGCCGCCAAGACCGGCACCGCCGAGAACATCACCCAGCGCTACTGGCTGGTGGCCGGCATGCACAAGCTCGACGCGCTGACCCGCATCCTGGAAGCCGAGCCTTTCGACGGCATGATCATCTTCGCGCGCACCAAGCTGGGCACCGAGGAGCTGGCGTCCAAGCTGCAGGCGCGCGGCTTCGCCGCCACCGCCATCAACGGCGACATGGCGCAGCAGCAGCGCGAGCGCACCATCGAGCAGCTCAAGAACGGCAAGATCGACATCCTGGTGGCCACCGACGTGGCCGCGCGCGGCCTGGACGTGGAACGCATCAGCCACGTGATCAACTACGACGTGCCGTCCGACCCCGAGAGCTACACCCACCGCATCGGCCGCACCGGCCGCGCGGGACGCAGCGGCGACGCGATCCTGTTCATCACCCCGCGCGAGCGCGGCCTGCTCAAGGCCATCGAGCGCGCCACCCGCCAGCCGGTGGCGCCGCTCGCGCTGCCGACCGTGAAGCAGGTGAACGAGGTGCGCATCGCCAGGTTCAAGGACCAGATCCGCACCACCCTGGCCGAGGGCGGCCTGGACGTGTTCCGTTCGCTGATCGAGGACATCGAGCGCGAGGACAACGTGCCGGCGGCGGACATCGCCGCGGCGCTGGCCAAGCTGGTGCGCGGCGACGAGCCGCTGTTGCTGGAAAAGCCGGACCGCGAAGCGCGTCCGCAACAGGCCGAGCGCGCCGGGCGCGAATGGGAAGAGCGCCCCGCGCGTCCTGCGCGCGAGCCGGGCTTCAAGAAGGAGCGCGTCGCGCGCGAGGCGGAGCCGGGCATGGCGACCTATCGCATCGAAGTCGGCTACGCGCATGGCGCCAAGCCGGGCAACATCGTGGGCGCGATCGCCAACGAGGCGGGCATTCCGTCCAAGCTGATCGGACGCATCGAGATCTATGACGATTACTCGACCCTGGACCTGCCGGACGACATGACGCCGGAACTGGTGCAGCACCTCAAGGGCGTGTGGGTGGCGGGGCGCCAGCTCGAGATCACGCGCGATGGTGAAGAGGCGCCGGCGGCTGCGCCGAAGAAGAGTTTTTCGAAGAAGGGTGTGGAGCGCCGCCTGGCCGAGAAGCCGGCGGGGAAGAAACCTCACCGTAAGGGCAACAGCCAGCAGTAATCCGCGACCTCTGCACGTCGTTCCGGCCTTCGCTGGAACGACGTTACGGGGTGCGGATTGAAATAGCGTTATTTGCTTTTCGCGACCTTGCCACTCGCGACCTTGGTGTCGCCCGTGGTAAACATCCACAACAGCGCCTCGCGCAACTCGCCCGCCCAGAACTTCTCGTTGTGTTCCGCCCCCGGCACGATCTTGAGCACCGTGTTCGCCGCCGGATGCCCGCTCTTGCGCACCACGTCCGCCATGCGCTTGACGTCATCCACCATCTCCGGACCTTCCTTCTCGCCCATCAGCAGGAACACGCGCGCATCCTTCGGCACCGGCTTCCTGGCCACGAAGTCGAACGAAGGCTGGGCCGTCCAGTAGGCCGGCGAGAACACGCCCGCCTTGCTGAACACTTGCGGATACTGCACCAGCGCGTAGTGCGAGGCCAGCCCGCCCATCGAGCTGCCCATGATCGCGGTGTTGGCGCGGTCCGGCAGGGTGCGGTAGGTCTTGTCGATCAGCGGCTTGAGCGTCTTGACCACGAAGTCCGTGTACTCCTTGCCTTCCGCCGCGCCGAAGCGCGGGTTGGTCCAGGCATTCAGCTCGGTCATGCGCTTGTCCTGGCCGTTGTCGATGCCGACCACGATCAGTTCCAGCTTGCCTTCCTTCGCCAGCGCGTCCAGGGTCTCGTCCACTTTCCACTCGCCCGCGTAGGCGGTCGCGGTGTCGAACAGGTTCTGCCCGTCGTGCATGTAGAGTACGGGGTAGCGCTTGCCGGAGCCCGCGTAGCCCGGCGGCAGGTACATGCGGATCTGGCGCTTGCGGTTCAGGCCCGGCATCTCGAGCTGGTCGGCCAGCAGGCTCACGCCGGGCAGGGCGGTCGAGACCTTGGCGGGTTCAGGCTTGTCGGCGGCGAGGGCGGTGGAGGAGGCGGCCAGGATGGCCAGGCCCAGCGGGACGGCAATGGTGCGGATGGATCGCATGCGTTGTCTCCAAAGGTAGATGTTCTTGTGTTGTTTAACTACACAGATGTGCATAAAGGCATCGGTGTAGCGCCAATTCTACTATGGAGACTCTTCGATTGACACTCAGAAATCACCATGTTATTTTGCTACAGATACGCTAGCCGGACTGTAGTTTGAAGCCGGCCCACCACCTACCGCACCACCTAGAGGAGAGCCTGCACCCGTTGCGGGCCAGATTGGGGACACACATGGACATGCAAACCAGCGTGCTCAAGCCGCGCCTGTCGTTCTGGCAGCTGTGGAACATGAGCTTCGGCTTCTTCGGCATCCAGTTCGGCTTCGCGCTGCAGAATGCCAATACCAGCCGCATCTTCGCGACGCTCGGCGCCAACCCCGACGACCTGGCCCTGTTCTGGCTGGCCGCGCCGGTCACCGGCCTGCTGGTGCAGCCCATCATCGGCTACCTGAGCGACAACACCTGGCACCCGAAATGGGGCCGCCGCCGTCCCTTCTTCTTCATCGGCGCCGTGCTGGCCGCGATCGCGCTGTTCCTGATGCCGAATTCCGCCACCCTGTGGATGGCCGTGGCGGTGCTGTGGCTGATGGACGCCGCCATCAACGTGTCGATGGAACCCTTCCGCGCCTTCGTGGGCGACAAGCTCGACGCCTCGCAGCAAACCGCGGGCTATGCGATGCAGACCTTCTTCATCGGCTGCGGCGCGGTGATCGCTTCGCTGCTGCCGACCATCTTCGAATCGATGGGCGTCTCGAACGCCGCCGTGAACGGCATGATCCCGGACACCGTGCGCTATTCGTTCTACGCGGGCGGCGCCGTATTCTTCCTGGCCGTGACCTGGACCGTGCTGACCGCCGACGAACTGCCGCCGGCCGACCTGGACAGCTTCCGCAAGGAGCGCCAGCAGTCGCGCGGCGTCGGCCACGCCTTCACCGAGATCATCGGCGGCTTCGGCAAGATGCCGCGCACCATGGTGCAACTGGCCTTCGTGCAGTTCTTCACCTGGATCGCGCTGTTCGCGATGTGGATCTACACCGGCAGCGCCATCGCCGACAACGTCTACGGCACCACCGACGCCCAGTCGACCGCCTACCAGGACGCCGGCAGCTGGGTCGGCATCATGTTCGCCGTCTACAGCGGCGTGTCGGCCCTGGCCGCCTTCATCCTGCCGGTGTTCGCCCGCGCCACCAGCCGCAAGACCGTGCACGCCGTGTGCCTGGCGATCGGCGGCCTGAGCCTGGCCAGCGTGTTCCTGATCCACGACAAGCAGGCGCTGATGATCCCGATGATCGGCGTCGGCCTGGCCTGGGCCTCGATCCTGACCATGCCCTACGCGATCCTGGCGGGCTCGCTGCCGGCCAAGCGCATGGGTTATTTCATGGGCCTGTTCAACTTCTTCGTCGTGATTCCCCAGATCGTCAGCGGCCTGCTGCTGGGCTTCGTCACCAAGCATTTCTTCGCCGGCCACACCGTCAAGACCCTGATGCTGGGCGGCGCCTGCATGCTGGTCGCGGCCGTGCTGACCCTGTTCGTCACCGACAAGGCCGCACCGGTCAAAGGGAATACCTAAAACCTGCGCCATCAATCCTGCTCCTGTCGTATCGTAACGTTTTATCAACATCATTCATGTTGCAACGTTTCATGGACAGGAGCCCAGCATGACTATCCAGACCGTCGCGACCACGCCGTTCGCCGGGCAGCGCCCGGGCACGTCTGGCCTGCGCAAGAAGGTGACCGAGTTCCAGCAGCCCGGTTACCTCGAAAATTTCGTTGAAGCTATTTTCCTGACACTCGGCGAAGGCGCCGAGCGCACCCTGGTGGTGGGCGGCGACGGCCGCTACTTCAACCGCCAGGCGGTCCAGACCATCCTGCGCATGGCCGCCGCCCACGGCATCGAGCGGGTGCTGGTCGGCCGCGGCGGCATCCTCTCGACGCCGGCGGTCAGCTGCGTGATCCGCAAGCATGCCGCCTTCGGCGGCATCGTGCTGTCCGCCAGCCACAATCCGGGCGGCCCGGACGGCGACTTCGGCATCAAGTACAACATCGAGAACGGCGGCCCCGCGCCCGAAAAGATCACCGAGGCGATCTTCGCCAACACCCAGGCGCTCACGGCCTACCGCATCAGCGACGCGCCGGCGGTCGACCTCGATGTGATCGGCATCACGCGGATCGAGGACATGATCGTCGAAGTGATCGATCCGGTCGCCGACTACGCCGCGCTGATGGCGCGCCTGTTCGACTTCGACGCCATCCGCGCCCTGTTCGCGCGCGGCTTCACGATGCGCTTCGACGCCATGCACGCGGTTTCGGGACCGTATGCCCACGCCATCCTCGAAGGCATGCTGGGCGCGCCCGCCGGCACCGTCATCAACGGCGTGCCGCGCGAGGACTTCGGCGGCGGCCACCCGGACCCGAACCCCGTCAACGCGGCCGAGCTGATCGCCCTGATGAACGGCCCCGGCGCGCCGGACTTCGGCGCCGCCTCGGACGGCGACGGCGACCGCAACATGATCGTCGGCCGCGGCCTGGCCGTGACGCCCTCGGACAGCCTGGCCATCATCGCCGCCAACGCCACCGTGGCGCCGGGCTATAAAAACGGCATCAGCGGCATCGCGCGTTCGATGCCCACTTCCACCGCCGCCGACCGCGTGGCCGATGCGCTCGGCATTTCCTGCTTCGAGACGCCCACCGGCTGGAAGTACTTCGGCAACCTGATGGACGCCAACCTCGTCACCCTGTGCGGCGAGGAGAGCTACGGCACCGGCTCGCACCACATCCGCGAGAAGGACGGCCTGTGGGCCGTGCTGTTCTGGCTCAACCTGCTGGCCGCGAGCGGCCAGGGCGTGGAGCAGATCGTGCGCGGGCACTGGGCCCGTTTCGGCCGCAACTATTATTCGCGCCACGACTACGAAGCGGTCGATGCCGCCGCAGCCGACCAGCTGATGGAGGCGCTGCGCGAGCGGCTGCCCGAGCTGGCCGGCCGCCGGCTCGACGGCCACCACGTGGCCGAGGCCGACGACTTCGTCTACAACGACCCGGTCGACGGCGCGGTGGCCACGCGCCAGGGCATCCGCATCATCATGAGCGACGGCTCGCGCATCGTGTTCCGCCTGTCCGGCACCGGCACCGAGGGCGCCACCATCCGCCTCTACCTGGAGCGCTACGAACCCGATCCGGCGCGCCACGACCTCGACACCCAGGAAGCCTTGCGTCGCCTGGCCGAGATCGCGGACGACATCTCCGGCCTGCGCCAGCGCACCGGCCGCGACGAGCCGTCCGTGGTCACCTGACCCACCACCCACCACACAGGAAACCCGCATGAAACTTCCCGTCCTTGCCGCCTCCCTGCTGCTGGCCTTCGGCGCCGCCCACGCGCCGCTGGCCGCTGCCCAGACCGCGCCCGCATCTGTGCAGGCCAAGCCCTTCGTCTGGGAGAACGCGACCGTCTACTTCCTGCTGACGGACCGCTTCAACAACGGCAACCCGGCAAACGACGGCGCCTACGGCCGCAAGCAGGACGCGGCCAAGCTGCGCGGTTTCATGGGCGGCGACCTGGCCGGCGTCACGGCCAAGATCCGCGAGGGTTACTTCAAGAACCTGGGCGTGGACGCGATCTGGATCACGCCGCCGGTGGAGCAGATCCACGCCGGCACCGACGAAGGCACGGGCAAGAGCTACGGCTTCCACGGCTACTGGGCCAAGGACTTCACGGCGGTCGATGCGGCGCTCGGCACCGAGGAGGACGTGCGCACCCTGGTCGACACCGCCCACGCCAACGGCATCCGCGTGATCCTGGACGTGGTGATGAACCACACCGGCCCGGTCACGGAGCAGGACCCGGCCTGGCCGAAGTCCTGGGTGCGCACCGGCCCCAAGTGCACCTTCAAGGACGCGCGCACCACCCAGGACTGCACCCTGGTCGACAACCTGCCGGACTTCCTCACCCACAGCAACGCGGCCGTCGAGCTGCCGCCGATGCTGGCGGCGAAATGGAAGAAGGAAGGGCGCTACGAGCGCGAAGTGAAGGAACTCGACGCCTTCTTCAAGCGCACCGGCTACCCGCGCGCGCCGCGCTACTACCTGGTCAAGTGGCACGCCGACTGGGTGCGCAAGTACGGCTTCGACGGCTTCCGCGCCGACACCGTCAAGCACACCGAGGCCAGCGTGTGGAAGGAGCTGAAGAAGGAGGCCAGCCTGGCCTATGAAGACTGGAAGAAGGCCAATCCTGCGAAAAAGCCCGGCGATACGCCGTTCTGGATGGTGTCCGAAGTCTACGGCTACGCCATCGGCCACGGCCACAAGTACGATCTGGGCGGCGGCGACTTCGTCGACTACCTGGCCAACGGCTTCGACAGCATGATCAACTTCGCCATGAAGTCGGACGCGGCCCAGGGCTACGAGAAGCTGTTCTCCAGCTACTCGAAGACCCTCCACGGCGACATGAAGGGCTATTCGGTGCTGAACTACATCAGCTCGCACGACGACGGCGGGCCGTTCGACGCCCTGCGCGAGCGTCCCTTCGAGTCCGCCAACAAGCTGCTGCTGGCCCCGGGCGCGGCTCAGATCTACTACGGCGACGAGACCGCGCGCCTGCTCAAGATCGACGGCGCGGTCGGCGACGCCACGCTGCGCTCGTTCATGAACTGGGACGAGCTGGCCGCCAACGCCCAGCGCGGAACCACGCGCGTGGGCGAAGTGCACGAGCACTGGGCGCGCCTGGGCCGCTTCCGCGCGGCGCACCCGGCGGTGGGCGCCGGCGTCCACCAGATGATCCACCACAGCCCCTATACCTTCAAGCGCACCTGGAGCCAGGGCGGCCTGAGCGACCGCGTGGTGGTCGCGCTCGACCTGCCCGCCGACAAGGCGGTGGCGATTCCGGTGGGCGGCGTGTTCAACGACGGCCAGACCGTGCGCGACTGGTACTCGGGCAAGACCGCCGTGGTCAAGGACGGCAAGGTGCAGTTCGACAGCCGCAGCCCGGTGGCGCTGATCGCCCAGCACTGAGCCATGCCCGCACCGCTCCATGCCCTGCCTGGGCGGTGCGCGCCCTCCTGCGGAATGCTGCTAATCTAAGCCGGATCAGCGTTTTGGAATAAGCATTGGCCGCAGGTTTATGCGAGGCGGGTGAGCGGATGCGCGAAGACAGGGCAGGAGGATGGACCTATAGTCGCCTGGACGGCGCGGCCGGCGCCGTGATGTCGTATGGCATCGCCGTGTCCGCACGGCGGGACCAGGCCTATCCCTTGGTCGTCGCCAACGACGCGCTGCTGCTGGACCCGCCGGATCCCAGGCTCGACTACCTCACGCGGCTGGCCGTCGTCACAGCCGGTGCCGATATCGGCGGCATCAGCCTCATGTTCCAGTCGCAGATCTGGCTGCCGTCGCGCTTCGGCATCGAGAACCAGGTATTGCCGCGCGCGGGCTCGTTCTGCAACCGCGCGCTGGACGAGGGCGCGCCATGGTTCGAGGTGGAGGACGCCTGGGGCGACCCGCGCTTTACCGGCAATCCCCTGGTCACGGCGCCGCCCCATTACCGCCACTACGCAGCCGCTCCATTGAGGAGTCCCGGCCACAGCCTGCGCGGCACCCTGTGGGTGATGAGCAGGAAGCCGCGCCGGCTCGACACCGGCCAGGCCGCCAGGCTCACGCTGATGGCGCGCATCGTCACCGACATCCTCGAGCTGCGTTATTGCGACCCGGCCACCGGGATGTTCAACCGTTCCGTCTTCCTGCACCACCTGGGCCGCCTGCTGGCGCGGGAATCGGGCTCGGTGACGGTCGGCTTCATCGACCTGGTGGGTTTCCGCCAGGTGAACGGCATGTTCGGCCGCGCGGCCGGTGACCGCATCCTGCGCATGGTCGGCCAGCGGCTGGAGGAGTGGGACGGCGAGGGCACGCTACTCGGCCACCTCGGCGGCGACCGCTTCGCCTTCGCCCTGAGTGCGGAGCCGGAGCGGCATGACGAAAGGATCGTGAGGCTGTGCGCGCTCATCGACCGGCCTTTCGACCTGGGCGACGGTTATGCCCAGACCTTGCATGCCCGCATCGGCATCCAGCGCCAGACGGCGCCCTACCGTGGCGACCCGGCCGATGTGCTCGATGCCGCCGACACGGCCGCGGCCACGATTGCGCGCCACATCGACGCCAGCGTGGCGCGCGAGTACGACAGCGCCCTGGTGGAGCGCACGCGCCTGCGCTACGAGCTGGGCGAAGCGATCCGCGGCGACGGCCGCCACGGGCGGCTCGAAGTCCACTACCAGCCCCAGATCGACGTCGCCGCCGGCCGCCTGATCGGCCTGGAAGCGCTGGTGCGCTGGCGCCATCCCGAGTTCGGGCTGGTGGGGCCGGGGATGTTCGTGCCGCAGGCGGAGACCTCGGGCCGCATCATCGAGCTCGACCTGCACGTGCTGGAACTGGTGTGCCGCGACCTGGGCGGCTGGCGCGCCAGGGGCGTGAAGCTGGCGCCGGTGTCGCTCAACTTCTCGCGGGTGTCGCTGATGCATGCCGACGTATTCGCGCGTATCGGCGCGATACTGGAGCGGACCGGCACGCCCGGCAGCCTGCTCGAGCTGGAGGTGACCGAGAGCGTGCTGCTCGACTCCCTGCAGCCGCTGCATGCGCGCATCGCCGCGCTGCGCGGGCTGGGCGTGCGCATCGCCGTCGACGACTTCGGCACCGGCTCGTCCAATCTCGACGCGCTCGGGAATTTTCACTTCGACCGGCTCAAGGTGGACCGGCAGTTCGTGCACGGGGTTGCGGGGGACCGCAAGAAGGCGGGGCTGTTTGCGCTCATCCAGGGCATTGCCGGGGTGTTTCATGCGGAGCTGGTGTGCGAGGGGCTGGAGGACGAGGCGGACCTGGAATGGCTGGTCGGGCGAGGGGCGCATTGCGTGCAAGGGTGGCTGTTCAGCCGGGCTAGGCCGGCGCGGGAAATCGAAGGGGTGCTGCAGCGGTTCCAGGCGGCGCGGGGAAGGGAGTTGTCGGTTCCCGAGGTGAGGAAGTTGCTGGGCTAGTGGTGTGCACGCAAACCTGGTTCCCGGCCTTCGCGGGGATGACGGAGGAAGGGTAGCGGACTACGATCAGGATTGTGGCCAGCTCACTCATCCGTCATCCCCGCGAAGGCGGGGACCCATGTTTCTTTGAGCAGCCACGCCATAACCTAGCAACCCCACCGGTTTTTCTCCCTGGAGATCAATGGTATCCTACCGCGATGACCGTCGATCCTTCCACCGAACTGAAACCCACCCGCGCGGCATTCGCCGACGGCCCGCGCCTGCTGGCCGACATCGGCGCGACTCACGCGCGCTTTGGCCTCGAAACCGCGCCCGGCGTGCTGAGCAAGGTCGCCGTGCTGCGCTGCGACGACTATTCCGGCATCGTGCCGCTGCTGGAGGCCTACCTGGCGCAGATCCAGGGCACGCGCATCCTGCACGCCGCCTTCGCGCTGGCCAACCCGATCAGCGGCGACACCATCCGCATGACCAACCGCGACTGGCAGTTCTCGACCGACGAGGTGCGCCGCAACTTCGGCCTGTCGACGCTGCTGATCGTGAACGACTTCACCGCGCTGGCGATGGCACTGCCGGGCTTCCAGCCCAAGGACCTGCTGCAGATCGGCGGCGGCGCGCCGCAGAGCCATGCGGTGGCCGGCCTGCTCGGCCCCGGCACCGGCCTGGGCGTGTCGGGCGTGATCCCGACCATGGACGGCTTCGTCACCCTCGGCTCGGAGGGCGGCCACGTCAACTTCGCCCCGGCCGACGAGCGCGAGTTCGCCATCCTGCAGTACGCCTGGCGCGAGTGGCAGCACGTCTCGAACGAGCGCCTGATCTCCGGCCCCGGCATGGAAATCATCTACCGCGCGCTGGCCCAGCGCAACGGCGTCAACGCGCCGCCGCGCGACGCGGCCGCCATCGTGGCCGGCGCGCTGGAAGCGGAGGATCCGCTGTGCCTGGAAGTGCTGGAGTGCTTCTGCGGCATGCTCGGCGGCGCGGCCGCCAACCTGGCCGTGACCCTGGGCGCATTCGGCGGCATCTTCATCGGCGGCGGCATCGTGCCGCGCATCGCCGAGTGGTTCGCCGCCTCGCCCTTCCGCGCGCGTTTCGAGGCCAAGGGCCGCTTCACCGACTACCTGGCGCAGATCCCGACCTACGTGATCATGACGCCGAATCCGGCCCTGTACGGCGTGTCGGCGATCCTGTCCGAACACCTGCGCGGCCGTAGCGGCGCCAACACCCTGATGGACCGCGTGCAGCAGTTGCGCCACGAGCTCTCGCCGGCCGAGCAGCGCGTCGCGGCGCTCGTCATCGAGCATCCGCGCAAGGTCTTGTCCGAGCCGATCGCCGAGATCGCGCGCCTGGCGGACGTGAGCCAGCCGACCGTGATCCGCTTCTGCCGCTCGCTCGGCTTCCAGGGCCTGGCCGAGTTCAAGCTCAAGTTCGCAGGCAGCCTGACCGGCACCATCCCGGTGCGCCACAGCCAGGTGCGCATGAGCGACAGCACCCACGACCTGTCGGCCAAGGTGATCGACAACACCGTGTCGGCGATCCTGAAATTCCGCGACCAGCTCGACGTGCACGCGATCGACCGCGCCATCGAGATCCTGCGCCGCGCGCGCCGGGTGGAGTTCTACGCGATGGGCAATTCGCGCGCGGTGGCGCTGGACGCCCAGCACAAGTTCTTCCGCTTCCGCATCCCGGCCGCGCTGTACGGCGACTCGCACCTGCTGAACCTGGCAGCCGGCCTGCTGGGACCGGGCGACGTGGCGATCGCGATCTCCACCGCCGGCCAGCTGCCCGAGCTGCTGGAAGCGGTCGACACCGCGCGCGCCGCCGGCGCCGAGGTCATTGCCATCACCAGCAGCAAGTCGGCGCTGGCCAAGAAAGCCAACGTTTGCCTGGCGGTCGACCACACCGAGGACAGCACGACCTTCCTGTCGATGATCTCGCGCATCCTGCAGCTGCTCCTGGTCGACATCATGTCGGTCGGGATCTCGCTCGGCGCGCAGGGGGAGGGCAGCCAGGCCGACATCGAAGAGCGCAGGCTCCTGATCTCGCACCTGGATATCTGAGGGGACGATCCGCCACCTGCCGCTCCGCATGTGCGCCGGCGGCAGGGACAAGGGCGTGGCGGGCTGCGCCAGGACTACGCTGCCCGCCGGGTGCGTCGAGCAGGAACTTCAGCGTAAATAGGGCGCGACGTTGGCGGCAACGCGCTCGATCTCTTCCCTCGTCAGCGGCAAGGCCGTGAACGCAGCCCAGGCCTCGCGCGGATGCATGTTCGTCGGCGTGACCGCATCCGACCCGAACAGCACCTTGTCGACGCCCACCATCCGTATCCGCTGCACCATCTCGCGCGCATGCTCCGGCGTGATGTCCGGCGTGGCGATCGAGGCCACGTCGAAGTACAACTGGCGCGTGTTCGGATCGCGCCGCGCCGCCGCCTCGGCGAAGACGCGCATGACCTCGTTGGCCGGCGGGTCGTCGTAGCCCGGACCGGCGCCGGCGAAGTGCGCCACCTGCACCGGAATGTCGGCCGCCAGCGGCATCAGCTGCTCGAGGAAGGCGCGCGCCTGGGCTTCGCCATACGGGCGCTTGAGCGAGATCGAGGCGCGCAGGTGGATCGCGATCGCCATGCGGTGGCGGTTGGCGGCGCGGAAGACTTCCTTCAGCCTGGCGATGTGCTCCGGCTTGTCCAGCTGCACATCCGAATTCCCGAAGTGCATCTTGATCCCGTGCCGCAGCTGCTTGTGCGCGGCACAGCGCTCCAGCTCGGCCAGCGCGTAGTCCTTGAGCGGATTGAAGCCGCAGAAAGCGCGCAGGCGCTCCGGATACCTGGCCGCCTGGGCGCCGGTCCAGTCGTTCTCCGCCTTCACCTTGCCGTATTCGTCCTCGATCACGCGCGACGGGCGCCCATACATGTAGGCCACCGACATGATCGCCGCGCGCCGGATGCCGGCCTTGTCCAGGTAGCCGACCAGGTCCTCGGCCGGGAGTGGCTGCGGCCCGGTGGGACCGGGCTTGAGCAGCTCGATGATGCCCGGGCTGAACAGGTGCTGGTGATGGTCGGCGGCCGGCTGGGCGGCGGCGGCCAGGGGCAGGGCGAAGACGAACGACAGACCCGCTGCAAGGCGGCGCAACAGCAAAGGCATGGCAAGTCCCGGGCAAGGAAGATGAC
This sequence comes from uncultured Massilia sp., assembly GCA_966210615.1. GTDB lineage: Bacteria > Pseudomonadota > Gammaproteobacteria > Burkholderiales > Burkholderiaceae_D > Telluria. The sequence continues at coordinate 15,836 of CBIHLT010000003.1, read as the reverse complement.
CCAGCCTAGCGCCGGATGGCCGGACTGTCCATTACAAACGGATACATACGGTGCCCGGCGGCAGCGCGGCGCAGCAGCTGTGCGTCACCGGCCCGGGGCTTCTGTTATGGTTTTGGCATCCAGACATCGATTGCGAAGGAGCCGGCATGGAACGATACCTGATCGTTTACCGAGGGTCGACCGTCGACGAGGCGGAAGGCCTGCAACACGATCCCGCACGCTGGGATGCGTGGTTCAGCGCGCTCGGCTCCGCCCTGGTAGAGCGCGGCGGCCTGGCGCACAGCAGCGTCGAGGTGCCGAGCCGCTTGCGCGGTCCCAAGCTCAACAGCGCTTCGCTCTCGGGCTATTCGGTGATCGCGGCGGCGGATTTCAACGAAGCCGTGCGGCTGGCGGAGGAGTGCCCGATCTTCGACGAGAAGGGGTCGGTCGAGATCGCGCGGCTGACGAGCCAGCAGTAACTCAGATGAAGGGCGTGAGGGTGATGCGCAGCAGCTGGGAATATTCGCTCACCCCCATCGCCTTGGCCATGTAGTTGGCCGCCCCCAGCAGGGAGGCGCGCATGCGGTCGGCCTCGACCGGCACCTCGGTCATCACCACGGCCGGGACATCCTGCAGGTGCGGGACCGAGCGGATGAATTTCAACACTTCGAAGCCGTCGATCTTGGGCATGCGCACATCGAGCAGGATCAGGCCGAAGTCGCGCGCACCCGGCTCGCTTGCCGTGGCGCCCAGCAGCGCGATGGCCTGTTCCGCATCCGGGACGTGGACGACGGGGTTCGTGATCCCGCATTGACCGAGAGCCAGGATCGTGAGGTCGGCATCGAGCTGGCTATCCTCGATCAATAGAATCGTATCGCACATCCGGAAGATTGTATTCCGCACAACAGGAGCGGCGCGCACGATTGGGGCTGGCTTGATCCCCCGTATCGCGCGCGCAGCTTCCCGTTCGCATCTTCCCGCTTATTCGGCCACGAACACCACGGCCGTGCGCGGCGGCACCGTGAAGCTGCCGCTGGCGCTGTCGAAGCGCGCCTGCTTCGCGCGCTGGTCCGCAGCCCCCTTCGCCTGGTGCGCCGGATGCAGCACCAGGCGCTTGCCGCGCAGGGCTTCGTCGGTCACCACATGCTCCACCTTGTCCACGTTCACCAGATAGCTCAGGCCCGCGAAGCGTGCGCCCGGATAGCCTTTGCCGTCCAGCCAGGCCGCCAGCACGGTCGCTTCCTGCTGCGCACCGGTGTTGAAGAAGCGCAGTCGCTCGACGATGTCATTGCTGGTGCGCAGGCGGAACAGGGTCGAACTGGCGCGGATGCGCAGCAGGTCGCGGAAGGCGTCGCGCGCGAAGGCGATGTCGGCGGGCGCCGGCTTGATCGCGCTGTTGCCCAGGTAGGGCTTGAGCAGCGCCCAGTCCTTGCCGTTGTCGTCCTGCGGCGGCAGGCCGGTGCCGAAGTAGTTGTCCTGGTAGCTCCAGTCGATGCGGTTGAACCAGTCGCCCGAATTGAAGCTGTTGCGGTCCAGGGACTTGGAACGCAGGGTGTCGATGCCCGCGTGGTAGTAGGCCACGCCCTGGCTGAAGGCATTGATCGCCATGCCCAGCACCTGCACGCGCGCGCGCTCGGCCGCCGGCGTGTCCACCGGGAGCTTGAGCACGTTGATGTCGAACAGGGTCTGGTTGTCGTGGTTCTCGACGTAGTTCACCACTTCGCCCGGCTGGCTGGCATAGCCGGCCGGCTGGTTGCCGTAGGCGATCTCCTGCAGCGGATGCACGCGGTCGTCGAAGGTGCGCAGCGGGTAAGGGCGCACCGAGCCGGCCAGGCCGACGCGGATCAGGTCCGCGGCGCGCAGCAGGTCGGCTTTCTGGTGTTGGCCGCCCCGCGCGTTCGGGTCGTAGACCAGGCCGTTGATATAGCCCTGGCGGCTGACCATCGCCTCGCCGGAGTCGCCGGCCGAGCCGCCGCGCACGGCATCGCGCGCGCGGTCGCTGAAGGTGCCGATGCCGGAGCCGTTCAGCGACAGCTGCGAGGCCTGCACGAAGCGCGCGCCGTCCGCCACTTCGCCGAAGTTCCAGCCTTCGCCGATCAGCTGCACGCGGCGGCCCGCGGCCTTGTCGACGCGCTGCTGCAGGCGTTCCATCGCCGCGCGCGGCTGGTGGCCCATCAGGTCGAAGCGGAAGGAGTCGATCTTGTAGTGGCGGGTCCACAGCTCGGCCGAGTCGATCATCAGCTTGGCCATCATGGCGTTCTCGGTCGCCGTGTTGTCGCAGCAGGTAGAACGCTCGATCGCTCCGACAGCGTTGAGGCGGTGGTAGTAGCCGGGCACGATGCGGTCCAGCACCGACTTTTCGTTCTGGCCGGCGATGAAGGTGTGGTTGTAGACCACGTCGGTACCGACGCGCAAGCCGGCCTTGTGCAGGTCCATCACCATCTGGCGGAACTCGAGCACGCGGCGCGCGCCGTCGCCCGGGTCGCTGGAATAGCTGCCTTCCGGCGCATTGTAGTGGTAGGGATCGTAGCCCCAGTTGAAGCAATCCAGGTCGGCGGTCTTGCGCACCAGGGCCTGCTGGCTCTCGCCATCCGGCGCGCCGGACGGCTGCGGCACCGCGCAGTTCCGCTCCGGTACGCTGCCCAGGTCGTAGACCGGCAGCAGGTGGATGTCGGTCAGGCCGGCCTTGGCCAGCGCCGCCAGGTGTTTCATGCCGTTCGACTGCGTCTCGCCGAAGGCCGTGTACTTGCCGCGCTTCGCTTCCGGCACGCTCGGATCGTTGATCGAGAAGTCGCGCACGTGCAGCTCGTAGATGACCATGTCGGTCTGGGCCTTGACCGTGTTCGGCGCGCGCGTCTTGTCCCAGCCTTTCGGCTTGAGCCCGGGTGAGTCCAGGTCGGCGATGTAGCTGCGTTTCGAGTCCGTCGTCAGGCTGACGGAATACGGATCGGTGACCAGGTTGCGCACCACGCCCATGCCGTCGACCACGACGTCGACCGCGTACTTGTAATAGCTGCCGGACAGGTCGCGCGCCACCTGGGCGCCCCAGGCGCCGGTGCGCGGGTCCAGCTTCATGTCCTGCACGGCGCTGGCGCGGCCCGTGGCGCTGTCGTAGGTGCAGACGGCCACCTGTTGCGCGGTCGGCGCCCACAGCTTGAAGCCGGTGCGCTTGGCCGTGGGCGTGGCGCCGAGGTCGGCGATCCTCCCGGCGGCGGCATACAGGTCGTCGAGGGCGCCCGCCACCTGCAGGCGGGTGGCCGCGCGCACCGTGCCGTCCGGCGCTTCGTGCACCAGCACCAGTTGCCCGCGGTGCAGGGCCGGCAGCCTGGACAGGTCGGCGTCGCGCACCGTTAGCACCGGGCCGCTGGTCACGTACTTGAAGCGTTCGGCGGCGGCCCTGGACGCGGGGATGGCGGCTACCTCGAGCGCCACGAAGCCGGCCGCGCCCTCGACCTTGGCGCCCACCTTCGCACTGATGGCGGCGGTTGGCGAATGGTAGAGGCGGTAGCTGCCCTGCAGCGGGCTGCCTGGCCAGCGGATCATGTGGCGGTCGAGCCAGACGGCGCGGGCTTCCAGCGTGGCGCTGGAAGCGTGCAGGACTTGCTGGAAGGACGGGTTGTCGCAGGCTTCGAGCGGAACCGCGGCGTAGGCCGGGGTGGACAGGGAAGCGGCGGCGAGGAGGGCGTAACGAAGTTGTGGGCTCATGGTGGGTGGACGGGGCGCCCAGTCCACGCCTGCAAGCGGCCGGGGATGCTGCCGTCAAAAAAATGATAGGGAGGCTGCCCGAAGGCGTGGACGGCCGGGCCGTCCACCGAACGGATTACGCCGCGGTCGCGCGGTAGTGGTCGACCATCTTGTAGCGCGTCGCATACCAGCCGAACACCGCCGCCGCCAGCAGCGCGAAGCCGGCGAAGAAGTACATCTGGAAGGCGATCACGCCCACGCCCGAGTTCTCGATGTGGGCGATCACGGCCTCGTTCTTGACGCCCGCGTTCACGATCAGGACCCACAGGTTGCCGACGGTGACGGCCAGGTACCACAGCGCCATGATCACGCCTTTCATCGCAGCCGGGGCCTGGCTGTACGCGAACTCCAGGCCGGTGGCCGAGACCAGCACCTCGCCCAGGGTCAGCAGCGCGTAAGGCAGGATCTGCCAGGCGATCGAGACCGGGTCGCCGGCATCGAGCTGCACCTGCAGGTTGCCGACCACCACCCAGGCCGCCGCCGACAGGGCGATGCCGGTTGTCATGCGGCGCAGCGGAGTCGGTTCCAGGCCAATGGCGCGCAGCAGCGGGAACAGGGCGAAGTTGTTGAAGGGGATAAGGATCATCACCAGCAGCGGGTTCAGGGCCTGCATCTGGGCCGGGATGATGGTGAAGGTCGAACCGAACAGGCTCACCTCGTTGCTCATGGCGTTGGCCTGCACGATCCAGGTCGAGGCCTTCTGGTCGAACAGCGACCAGAACGGGGTGACCAGGCCGAACACGATCAGGATGCGCAGCACGGCGCGCACGCCGTCCACCGCTTCATCCGGATGCTGGGCGCGGGCGCGGTCCAGCTGCATCGAAGCGCCGATGCCGACAAAAGCAAGCAGGAACACCAGCGCCGTGCAGGCGGCGATCACGAAGCCCCACTTGGGCGTCATCGCGAGCGAGACCACGGCGGCGATGGCGCCGATGCCGGCCACGATCAGACCGGGACGGCCTTGGCCGGGCGCCTGCGCCAGCAGGGCAGTGCGCACCACGCGCAGGAAGGAATGCGGGTTGCTCGGCGCCGGCGGCACGTGCACGTACTTGCGCTTGCCGCTCCACAGGACCATGGTGGCGATGAACATCAGGATGCCCGGAATGCCGAAGGCCACCGAGGGGCCGTAGTCGCGCAGGAAGATCGGCATCAGCAGCGAGGCGAAGAAGGAGCCGAAGTTGATGATCCAGTAGAAGGCGTCGAACACCACCTTGGCCTTGTCCTTGTTGGTCTTGTCGAACTGGTCGCCGACAAAGGAAGCCACCAGCGGCTTGATGCCGCCCGAGCCGAAGGCGATCAGGAACAGGCCGAAGTAGAAGCCGTTGACGCTGTCCTCGAACAGGGCCAGGCAGGCGTGGCCGGCGCAGTAGATCAGGCTGAACCAGAAAATGGTGTTGTACTTGCCGTAGTAGCGGTCGGCCAGCCAGCCGCCCAGCAGCGGGAAGAAGTACACGCCCATCATGAAGGTGTGGAAGACGTGCTTGGCTTCGCCGGTGCGTTCGGACTCGGCCACGAACAGCAGCAGGGTCGAGATCAGGAAGGGCGTCAGGATGTTGCGCATCCCGTAGAAGCTGAAGCGCTCGCAGCCCTCGTTGGCGATGATGTAGGGGATCTGCCGCGGCATGCGTCCTGCGCTGCCGGTGGAGACGGTAGTGGTGGTGGCTGGTGAAGTCATGGGCTTCGTTTTCCCGATTATGCGAAACAGACGCGATCCTATGCCGAGGCTGAGCTACTTTGCAATAAAAATATCTCACCGACATGTTGGCAGGTGGAGATGTTACGTAGTTTAGTTACGTGACATATGTTGCGTCGACGCAAATAAAATTTACAAGTAGTTGAATTTAAAGAAATTAATGTGATTAAGCGCTCAGCTGCTTGAATTGTAAAGTTTTCTTTCCTCCTGTATATTGGCTAGAAATTCAACCCGGACCTCAGCCATGACCCAGACTAATCCGAACTGGTGGCGCGAAGCCATCATCTACCAGGTTTATCCGCGCAGCTACCTCGATACCAACGGCGACGGCGTGGGCGACCTGGCCGGCATTACCGAAAAACTCGATTACATCGCCAGCCTGGGCGTGGACATCGTCTGGCTGTCTCCTTTCTTCAAGTCGCCGATGAAGGACTTCGGCTACGACATCGCCGACTACTGCGACGTCGACCCGCTGTTCGGCAACCTGGCGGACTTCGACCGCCTGATCGCCAAGGCGCACAGCCTGGGCCTCAAGATCATGATCGACCAGGTGATGTCGCACACCGCCGACACCCATCCGTGGTTCGTCGAGAGCCGTTCCAGCCGGGACAACCCGAAGTCGGACTGGTATGTCTGGGCCGATCCGCTGCCGGACGGCAATCCCCCGAACAACTGGCTGTCCGTGTTCGGCGGCTCGGCATGGCAGTGGGATACCCGCCGCAAGCAGTACTACATGCACAACTTCCTGGTGAGCCAGCCGCAGCTGAACTTCCACAACCCGGAGGTGCAGCAGGCCCACCTGGACGCCCAGCGCTTCTGGCTCGAACGCGGCGTGGACGGCGTGCGCATGGACGCCTGCGTGTTCCACTTCCACGATCGCCAGCTGCGCAGCAACCCGCCGGCCCTGGTGCGCGACACCTCGACCGTCACCGACGTGAACCCCTACGGCATGCAGGCGCACCTCTACGACAAGACCCAGCCGGAGAACATCGCCTTCCTGCAGAAGGTGCGCGCCCAGCTGAACGAGTTCGGCGCGGTCTCGATCGGCGAAGTCAGCTCGGACGACGCGCTGGAGCAGATGGCCGAGTACACCGAAGGCGGCGACAAGCTGCACATGGCCTACAGCTTCAACCTGCTCACGCCGGTATTCACGGCCGCGCACATCCGCAAGCAGGTCGAGGACTTCAACGAGCGCGTGAAGGACGGCTGGGCCTCCTGGTCGGTCGGCAACCACGACGCCATCCGCGTCATGACCCGCTGGGGCGGTGCCAACCCCACGCCTGCGCTGGGCAAGCTGGTGCTGGCGATGCAGCTCTCGCTCAAGGGCACGCCTTGCCTGTACCAGGGCGACGAACTGGCCTTGGTCGAGGCGGACGTGCCTTACGAACTGCTGCAGGACCCCTACGGCATCACCTTCTGGCCGGAGTTCAAGGGCCGCGACGGCTGCCGCACCCCGATGCCCTGGACCGGCGAAGCGCCGCACGCCGGCTTCACCACCGGCAAGCCCTGGCTGCCCGTGGCTGAGCCGCATATCGCCGCCAACGTCGCGCAGCAGGACAAGGATCCGGAATCGATGCTGAATTTCCAGCGCCGCTTCATCGGCTGGCGCCGCAGCATGCCGCAGCTGACCCGCGGCGAGATCGACTTCTTCGGCGCGCCGGAACCGGTGCTGGCCCTGCGCCGCCACGTGGAAGGCATGGACAGCGTGCTGGCCGCCTTCAATCTCTCGGACCGCGAAGTGAGCTTCGACTGGCCGGAAACCGCCGGCGCGTCGGTCCTGGACACGCACGGCCTGCCGGGTGATGCGAAAGCCGGCAAGGTGACCCTGCCGCCTTACGGCGCCTGGTTCGGCAGCGTGGCGAGCCGCTGATGGCGAATCAGCAACGCATGGACCGAGACCCGGATAAGTTCGCGCGGGCTGCCTTCGCGGACGGTCCGCGCTTGCTGGCCGATATCGGCGCCACCCACGCGCGCTTCGCGCTGCAGACCGCGCCGGGCCAGTTCCGCTCGGTGAGCGTGCTGCGCTGCGACGACTTCCCGGGCATCGTCCCGCTGCTGCGCCACTACCTGCAGGACCACGCGGACGTGTCCCTGCACCACGCCGCCTTCGCGGTAGCGAACCCGATCAGCGGCGACTACGTGCGCATGACCAACCGCGCCTGGGAGTTTTCCACCGACGCGGTGCGGCGCGAGCTGGGCCTGTCGACCCTCCTGATCGTCAACGACTTCACCGCGCTCGCCATGGCGATTCCGGGCTTCGCCCAGGAAGACCTGATGCAGGTGGGGCAGGGCAAGCCGGCCTCGAACGCCGTGATCGGCGTGCTGGGACCGGGCACGGGCCTGGGCGTGTCCGGCGTGATCCCAACGGCGGACGGCTTCGTCACCCTCGGCTCCGAGGGCGGTCACGTGAACTTCGCGCCGGCCGACGAGCGCGAGTTCGCGATCCTTCAATTTGCCTGGCGCGAGTGGCAGCACGTGTCGAACGAGCGCCTGATCTCCGGGCCGGGCATGGAAATCATCTACCGCGCGCTCGCGCAGCGTAATGGCGTCGACGCGCCGCCGCGTAGCGCAGCCGCCATCGTAGCCGGCGCGCTGGAAGCGGACGATCCGCTGTGCCTGGAAGTGCTGGAGTGCTTCTGCGGCATGCTGGGCGGGGCGGCGGCCAACCTGGCGGTGACCTTGGGCGCGTTTGGGGGCATCTTCATCGGCGGCGGCATCGTGCCGCGCATGGGAGAGTGGTTCTCGCGTTCGCCCTTCCGCGCGCGCTTCGAGGCCAAGGGGCGGTTCTCGACCTACCTGCAGGACATCCCGACCTACGTCATCACGACGCCGAACCCTGCCTTCCACGGCGTGGCGACCATCCTGGCCGAGCACCTGCGCGGCAGGAGCGGCGCCAACACGCTGATGGACCGCATCCAGCAACTGCGCCACGAACTCTCGCCGGCCGAGCAGCGCGTCGCCACCCTGGTCATCGAGCAGCCGCGCATGGTGCTCAATGAGCCGATCGCCGAGATCGCGCGCCTGGCCGACGTGAGCCAGCCGACCGTGATCCGCTTCTGCCGTTCGCTGGGTTTCCAGGGGCTGGCCGAGTTCAAGCTCAAGTTCGCGTCCAGCCTGACGGGCTCGATCCCGGTGCGCCACAGCCAGGTGCGCGTCAGCGACAGCACCCATGACTTGTCGGCCAAGGTGATCGACAACACGGTGTCGGCGATCCTGCGCTTCCGCGACCAGCTGGACGTGCGCTCGCTGGACCGCGCCATCGAGCTGGTGAGCAAGGCCAAGCGCGTGGAGTTCTACGCGATGGGCAATGCACGCGCGGTGGCGCTGGATGGGCAGCACAAATTCTTCCGCTTCCGGATTCCGACGGCGCTGTATGGCGACGCGCACCTGTTCAAGCTGGCCGCCGAGCTGCTGGGGCCGGGGGATGTGGTGATCGCGGTGTCGAATTCGGGGAATCTTCAAGAGCTGCTGGATGCGGTGGATGCGGCGCGCGCGGTAGGCGCGGACGTGATCGCCATCAGCAACAGCCAGTCGCCACTGGCGCGCAAGGCCAGTGTTTGCCTGGCGGTGGATCATGCGGAGGACAGCACCAGCTTCCTGTCGATGATCTCGCGCATTCTGCAGCTGCTGTTCATCGACATCATGGCGGTGGGGATTTCGGTGGATGGGCAGCATGGGCAGGCGCAGGGTGAAGAGCCACACCGCCTTCTTATCTCGCACCTCGATAGCTGAAACACGACAGTTAGCGCACGAACCGTCTCCCGGCGAAGGCCGGGGAGACGGTTTTTAGAGTAACTCAGGGATATCAGGTTGCGGCCCGCCGCGTTCAATCCGCGCTCTTGAGCTCCACCCGCTTGATCTTGCGCCGCCACTCCTGCAGGCTCAGCAGCTTGTCCGTCTCGACCTCTTCAACCAGGATCTCATCCCCGGTCTGCGACACCAGGAAGTTCTCCCGCCGGCGCACATCCTCCGCGCGGTTCTCGACGAAGGTCAGCTGGTAGTACTTCTTGCCATTGATCTCGCGCGGAACCGGATCGTCCTCGATCACCGCCCCATGCGCCTTGCCGCCCGAGCGCTTTTCGATTTGATCCGACCAGGCCTTCAGTTCCGGCAGTTCGAGCAGCGAGCTCATGGCCTGCTCCTTGGTCCGCTCCACCGGTGCGGCCGGCTTTTCGGCGGCCGGTTGCGGCGGCGCTTCGCGCTCGGCGCGCTTGCAGCCGGCAAAGGCACAGGCGAGCGCCAGCGATACGGCGAGCAGGCGCAGGGAAGAAGGGAAAGCGGCGCGATCGGACATGGGAAGCCTCGTAGGGTGAGGCGGTCATACTAAACGATGCCTGTCCGCGCGGCAACAGATGAGCTGGCTTGGCCTAGCGGAAGTAAAAGCTGCCGTGGATCGAGACGCCCGGCTCGACATAGACCGGACGCGGCCGCACGTACACCGGACGCGGCTCCACGTAATAGACCACCGGTTCCTCGTAGCGGTAGCGGTCGTGGTAGACATGGCGCGGGGCGCGGCACTTGCGCTTTTCCTTGTAGTCGCCGTTGCGCTTGAACTTGCGCTCGACCTTGCAGTGGCCGTCCCAATAGGATTCCTTGTACTCGCGCTGGTAGCCGTGGCGGCGCTCGTGCTTCCATGAGTCGGCGCTGGCCGGGGCCTGGACGGCGAACAGCAGGGCAGGCAGGAGGAACATCGAAAATCGTTTCATGGGTCGTCCCCGTTCGTTGGATGTCTTTTCGCCACTGTAGCCGGCGGATGCACACCTTTCCGTCAACACGGCGAAACAGATGTAAGCAAATGTGTCGACGGGCTCAGGCCGGCAGTGCGATCTCGCTGCGCAGGAAGTCGAACATCGCCTTCATGCGCCCGAGGTAGCGGGTATCCGGATGGGCCAGCGCCCACAAGCCGATGTCCAGTTCGGGCAGGGGTCCTTCGACGATGACGGCCTGCGGATGGTCGCGCAGGACCGCGAGCGGCACGATCCCCACGCCCATCCCGTTCACGACCGCACCGCCGACCGCCAGCAGGTTGCCGAGCCGGTGGCGCGGCGCCAGCTTCGGATAGTGCTGGCGGCGCCAGTGCTGGGAGGGATGGTCGGGCAGGCTGTCGTCGAGCGCGATCCAGTCCATCTCGCTGTAATGGCGGCCTTCCGGCTGCCCGGCCAGGTAGTCCTTGCCGGCATAGACCGCCGAGCGCATGGTGCCGAGCCGGATGCCGACCAGGTGCTCGGGCGGCGCGGACGTCACGCGGATGGCGATGTCGGCGTCGCGCTGGCTCAGGTTGGCCAGCACGTTGGTGGTGACGAGTTCCAGGCCAATGCGCGGGTAAGCGGCGCTGAAACGCGGCAGCACCGGCAGCAGGACGCTGTGCAGCAGTGTGTCGGTCATGGTGAGGCGCAGCGCGCCGGACGGCTCGGCGGCCTGGTCGAAGGCGGCTTCGCGCGCTTCCTCGAGCTGGGCTTCGATCCGCTCCGCGTGGCTGGCCAGGGTACGCCCGAGTTCCGTCGCCACATAGCCCTGGCGGCCGCGCTCGAACAGCAGCTCGCCGATGTCCTTTTCGATGCGCTTGATCGAACGGAACACCGTGGAGGTGTCGACCCTCAGCCGCTCGGCCGCCCCGGCCAGGGTGCGGCCCCGGTGCAAGGCCAGGATGATCTCCAGGTCGGGCAGGCCGAGCTTCGATTGCGTCTTTGCATACGGTGGTTTCATGGATGCCTATTTTACTTGCGTTCATGCATAGCTATGCTCATCCCATCCCAACCACCGAACGCAAGGAGCCATCATGACCGACCATCCCCGCCTATCGACCGCCGCACTGCTGCTGCGCCTCTTCCTCGGCGCCGCGTGGCTGTCCCATGCCGGCCTGACCCTGGCGGCCTTCTCCGTGCCCGGCATCGCCGTCTTCCTGGCGGAGCAGGGCATGCCTACGTCCCTGACCTGGATGGCGGGGCTGCTGGAGCTGGCAGGCGGTCTGCTGCTCGTGTTCGGCGTGCACGGCCGCGCGGCATCCTTCGCCATGCTGGCCTTGCTGGCCGATGCCTTGCCCGGCCCGGCCGGCAACGGCTATGCGCTGTTCCTGGCGGCCCTCTCGCTCATCCATCTCCTGGCCGGCGATGGCGCCGGCGCCATGCAGGCGGGACCCGCCGCGCGCCGTCATGCCGCGCCTGCACGCGCCTAGCCTGCAAAATGCAAAAAGCCCGCAGGGCGCGAACCCTGCGGGCTTTCTTGTGGAGGCAGGCGCGGTTGCCCGCGCCGGGCTCTCGGGGGCAATTACATCATGCCGTCCATGCCGCCCATGCCACCCATACCGCCCATGCCGCCCATGCCGCCGGCCGGCTTGTCTTCAACGACTTCCGAGACCATGCAGTCGGTGGTCAGCATCAGGCCGGCGATCGAGGCTGCGTTCTGCAGCGCCGAGCGGGTGACCTTGGCCGGATCCAGCACGCCCATTTCGACCATGTCGCCGTAGGTGCCGTTGGCGGCGTTGTAGCCGTAGTTGCCGGTGCCGGCGATCACGGCTGCGACCACGACCGACGGCTCATCGCCGGCGTTCTGGACGATCATGCGCAGCGGCTCTTCCATGGCGCGCAGGACGATCTTGATGCCTGCGTCCTGGTCCGGGTTGTCGCCCTTGATGTTCAGCGACGAACGTGCGCGCAGCAGTGCCACGCCGCCGCCCGGGACGATGCCTTCTTCCACGGCAGCGCGGGTTGCGTGCAGCGCGTCTTCCACGCGTGCCTTCTTCTCTTTCATCTCGACTTCGGTAGCTGCGCCGACGCGGATCACGGCAACGCCGCCGGCCAGCTTGGCCACGCGTTCCTGCAGCTTTTCGCGGTCGTAGTCCGAGGTCGCTTCTTCGATCTGGACGCGGACCATCTTGACGCGCGCTTCGATCGCTTCAGCCGAGCCTGCGCCGTCGATGATGATGGTGTTTTCCTTGCCCACTTCGATGCGCTTGGCCTGGCCCAGTTCCTGCAGGGTGACCTTTTCCAGGGTCAGGCCGACTTCTTCGGCGATCACCTGGCCACCGGTCAGGATGGCGATGTCTTCCAGCATGGCCTTGCGGCGGTCGCCGAAGCCCGGAGCCTTCACGGCGACGGTCTTCAGGATGCCACGGATGTTGTTGACCACCAGGGTCGCCAGGGCTTCGCCTTCGATGTCTTCAGCGACGATCACCAGCGGACGGCCGGCCTTGGCCACTTGCTCCAGCACCGGCAGCAGGTCGCGGATGTTCGAGATCTTCTTGTCGCACAGCAGGACGAACGGGTTCTCGTGGACGGCGACTTGCTTGTCCGGGTTGTTGATGAAGTACGGCGACAGGTAGCCGCGGTCGAACTGCATGCCTTCCACGATGTCCAGCTCGTCGTTCAGCGACTTGCCGTCTTCGACGGTGATGACGCCTTCCTTGCCGACTTTTTCCATTGCTTCAGCAATGCGCTCGCCGATCGAGGTTTCCGAGTTGGCCGAGATGGCGCCAACCTGGGCGATTTCCTTCGAGGTGGTGGTCGGCTTGGCGATCTTCTTCAGTTCTTCGACGGTCGCTGCGACAGCCTTGTCGATGCCGCGCTTCAGGTCCATCGGGTTCATGCCGGCGGCCACGAACTTCATGCCTTCGCGGACGATGGCTTGCGCCAGCACGGTCGCGGTGGTGGTGCCGTCACCGGCGTTGTCGCTGGTCTTGGAAGCGACTTCCTTGACCATTTGCGCGCCCATGTTCTGGAGCTTGTCCTTCAGTTCGATTTCTTTCGCAACCGAGACGCCGTCCTTGGTCACGGTCGGGGCGCCGAACGAGCGCTCCAGCACGACGTTGCGGCCTTTCGGGCCCAGGGTGACCTTGACTGCGTTTGCCAGGACGTTAACGCCTTCAACCATCTTGGCGCGTGCGATATCGCCAAACACTACTTCTTTAGCTGCCATGTTCTGTATCTCCGAATGAATTCGTGAATGTATCTAGAGGGGGAGGATTACTGGGCCACGACGGCCATGATGTCTTCTTCGCGCATCACCAGCAGTTCTTCGCCGTTGACCTTGACGGCCTGGCCGGAGTACTTGCCGAACAGCACGCGGTCGCCGACCTTCACTTCCAGCGGGCGAACCTGGCCGTTATCCTGCACCTTGCCGTTACCGACGGCGAGCACCTCACCCTGGTCCGGCTTCTCGGCGGCGGCATCAGGGATGATCAGGCCGGATGCAGTCTTGGTTTCCTGGTCGAGACGCTTCACGATTACGCGATCGTGCAGAGGACGAAGGTTCATGCAAAACTCCTTATCTTTCAATGGTTTGACTATCTATCAATTGCCGCCGCACCGGTTTTTGGTGCCGGCTGCGTCGGCTGCAAAGAGTTGTTAGCACTCTCTACTAACGAGTGCTAATTATAGGGACGATAATTACCCATTTCAAGCCACAGTGTGACTTGTTTAACTGATCTTTTTGCGATGGCACAATCTAATGGAGGGATCGGCCGGCTTCGCCGCCCCTTGCCTGCCTGCCAAGCCCGGCAGGGTACACTCCCGGGAGCGTTCGTGCCGCACGACTGTGCCGCACGGGTAGCTATTGACTTTTCTGCAGCGATTCGGTTGACGGAAAAACCATCTCAGTCCTATAGTGTCGAATGATTTCCGAATTCCAAGATCTCTCAGACAAAATCGACCGGCTCGCCCAGCTGACCCAGTCGCTGCGTGCGGAGAATTACCTGCTGCGCCAGGCCAACCACTTGCTGAGCGTCGAGAACGTCGCCTTCAAGGAGCGGCTGCAGGAAGCGCAGCGCCGCGTGGAAGCGCTGCTCGAGCAGCTGCCGCCGGCTCCGGATGCGGACGAGGGCGGCGCGGACGAAAGCGAGGCCACTCAATGATCCATCTCGACGTCACCATCATGGGCCAGCCTTATCGCCTGGCCTGCCGCGAGGGCGAGGAGCGCACCTTGCGCGAAGCCGTCCACTACCTCGACGGCAAGATGTGCGCGTTGCGCGATTCGGGCAAGGTCAAGGGGACGGACCGGATCGCGGTCATGGCCGCGCTGTCGGTCGCGGCCGAATTCCTGTCGGTGAAGTCGCCGCAGGGACCGCTGTCGGACATGTCGATCCTCGAAGTCAAGCAGAAGCTGGAAGCGATGCACACGGTCCTGGATAAAGCGCTCACTCCACAGGAAAATCTGTCCTGACGGTCAAAACCGTTTGACATGCCGGGCCAAGGGAGTAAACTGCGCACTACCCTGCGGTGTTCGAGATTTGCCATATATTCCTTGAACCATTCTTACGCATAGGTTGTGGAACACGTTCGATGGGCGTGAGCGTCGCTAGTCCGACGAACCCGAAATTGATCTGACCGCGACCACCTTGAACCGTTCTGGTTCGGGATGCCGGCAGAAACGGCACAGGCGGGGCACAGATACAGGCGGTTGCGCACTCGGTACGCAACCGCTTTTTTTTTGCGCGCCGCCACCGGCGCGTTTGTTTTTGCGGTTTGTTTTATGTGGAGGCGCGATGCGCTATTGGCTGATGAAATCCGAACCCGACGAGGTCAGCTTCGACGACGTGCTGGCCGCGCCGAAGCAAACGGTGGCCTGGTTCGGCGTGCGCAACTACCAGGCGCGCAACTTCATGCGCGACGCGATGTCGGTCGGCGACGGCGTCCTGTTCTATCACTCCAGCTGCGCGGTGCCGGGCGTGGCCGGCCTGGCCGAGGTGGCCAGCACGCCGTATCCGGACGCGACCCAGTTCGATCCAAACAGTCAATACCACGACCCCAAGGCCAAGCAGGAAGCGCCGCGCTGGACCTCGATCGACGTGCGCGCGGTGGAACAGGGGCGCTACCTGCCGCTGTCCGAACTGCGCACGATTCCCGCGCTCGAGGACATGGTGCTGCTGCAAAAAGGAAGCCGCCTCTCGATCTCGCCGGTCACGGCGCAGGAGTGGAAGGCCATCGTCGCCCTGGTGCGCGGCAAGGGGGCGTGATGGACGCCTGGCTGATTCTCGCCCTGCTGGCGATGGGCACCTTCGGCGGCTTCGCGGCCGGTTTGCTCGGCATCGGCGGCGGCATGATCCTGGTGCCCTTCATTACCATGATCTTCACGGCGCGCGGCATCGCTCCCGAGCTGGTGGTGCACATGGCGATTGCGACCTCGCTGGCCACGATCCTGTTTACCTCGCTGTCCTCGATGCGCGCGCATCATTCGCACGGCGCGATCCTGTGGCCGGTGGTGAAGCTGCTGGCGCCGGGCATCGTCGTTGGCTCGTGGATCGGGCCGTGGTTCGGCAAGCAGATGAATGCGTCGGTGCTGGCGGCTTTCTTCGGTGTGTTCGTGGCCTTCTCGGCGACCCAGATGCTGATCGGGAAAAAGCCGGCGGGGACGCGCGAGCTGCCCAAGGCGCCCGGCATGTTCGCGGTGGGTGGCGGGATCGGCGTGCTGTCGGGGATCGTGGGGG
>CBIHLT010000002.1:0-77511 GCA_966210615.1 uncultured Massilia sp. | reverse complement strand
CATCGGTCCGGGGGCGGGCGAGGCCGGCGGCAAGCTGGTGGCCTGCGGTCCGCCCGCCGAGGTGGCGCGCAACAAGATCAGCCGCACCGCGCCTTACCTGAGGAAGCATCTCGACTGAGTTCAGCCAAGCTTGAGCAGGTTCAGGGTCGGCAGCGGACCGCCGGGAAACTGCATCAGGCGTCCGCCATCGATCAGCCCGCCCAGGTCGATGCCGGCAAAGCCCAGGCGCTCGGCCAGCTCCGCCACCTCGGCCTTGGCCGCCGCGTCGTCGCCGGCCAGGAACAGCACCCGGCGGCCGCCGCCGGCCTGCGGATTCGCCTCGAGCAGCGCCGCCTGGAGGTGGTTGAAGGCCTTGACCACGCGCGCTCCCGGCGCCAGCGCGGCCACCACCTCGCTCGAGGTGCGTCCACCCAGCTCGAAAGGGATGAAGTCGGGTGCCTGGATCGGATTGTTGGCGTCGACGAGAACGCGGCCATCCCAGGGACCGAGGCCGTCGAGCGCTTCCGGCAGCGTCGACCAGTTCACGGCCAGGAACACGATGTCGGCGCGCGCCGCCTCGGCGACCGGCACGGCCCGGATGCGGCCTGCCGTTTCCCGTTCCAGGTTGGCCAGCGAGGCGGGGCCGCGACGGTTGGCGATCGAAGCGTCGATGCCGGCGCGCGCCAGTTGGCGTGCGATGGCCGAGCCGATTGCGCCGGCGCCGATGATAGCGATCTTCATGATGCGAACTCCTTGGTGTGGTGGTCGATGGGATGGCGCATCAGGCGGTGAAGCCGCCGTCGACCAGCAGGTCGGCGCCGGTGACGAAGGCGGCGTCCTCCGAGGCCAGGAAGGCAACGGCTGAAGCGATGTCCTTGCCTTCGCCATAGCGGCCGAGCGCGATGCCCGGCTTGAGGAAGTCCGCGATCGCGCCGTCTGACGGGTTCATGTCGCTGTCGGTCGGCCCCGGATGGACCGTGTTGACCGTGATGCCTTTCGGACCCAGGTCGCGCACCAGCCCCCGGGTGAAGCCGGCCACCGCGCCCTTGCTCAAGGTGTAGGCGGAGGCGGTCGGGAAGGCCGCGTAATGCACCATGGAGCTGCCGATATGGATGACGCGTCCACCGCTTCCCATGTGGCGCAGCGCTTCCTGGGTGGCGACGAACACGCCGGTCACGTTGACCGCCAGGATGCGCTGGAATTCCTCGAAAGCGATCTCGGTGGGAGCGCCCAGCACGCTGATGCCGGCGTTGTTGACCAGGATATCGATCCTGCCGAAGCGCTCGGCCACCTGGGCCACGGCGCGGCGCACCGCCGCCGGGTCGCCCGCATCGGCCTGCAGGGCGAGCGCACGGCCGCCGTCGGCTTCGATCGCGGCGACCACCGCCTGCGCCTTGTCGGGAGAGGCATGGTAGGTGATGGCGACGGTAGCGCCATCCCGGGCCAGGCGGCGCGCGATGGCGGCACCGATCGAACGGCTGGCGCCGGTAACGATGGCGATCTTGCCTTGTAGGGGAGTGCTGCGGTTCATGATGCGTCCTTTCAGAGTGGTGGGTGAGTGATGCCAGTATGGGCAGCGCAACTCCTTATCGCTAGTAGCAGCGAGCTATAATGACTTTCAAGTAAACGTTGAAGATAGGCCATGGAAACCTTGTCCAACCTGGAGTCTTTTGTCCGCAGTGCCGAGACGGGCAGCTTTTCCGCTGCTGCACGCCGCTTGGCCTTGACGCCCGCGGCCGTCAGCCGCAACGTGGCCCAGCTGGAACGCAATCTCGGCGTGCGCCTGTTCCAGCGCAGTACGCGCGGCTTGAGACTGACCGAGGCCGGCGAGCGTTTCCTCGGGGCGGTCGGGTCCGGCCTGGACAGCATCCAGGGCGCCATCGCCGAGGTGACGGCCAAGGCCGGGCAGCCGGCCGGGGTGCTGAAGCTGAGCGCGCCGCCCGGCTTCGGGCGCGACTGGCTGTTGCCCCTGATGCCGGCGTTCACCGAGCGTTATCCGGCCGTGATTCCCGACTGGCACCTGGAAAACCGCCAGGTCGACCTGGTGCGCGAGGGATTCGACGCTGCCGTCGGCGGGGGCTTTGCGCTCCAGCCCGGCGTCGTGGCACGCGAACTGGCACGCGCGCATGTCGTGGCGGTGGCGACGCCCCGCTTCCTCGAAGGCATCCGCGCGCCGTCGCACCCGGCCGAGCTGGCGGGGTGCGACGGGGTGGTCATGCGTTCGGTGCTGACGGGCCGGGTGCGCCAGCGCCTCCTGCGCAATGCGACAGGACAGGAATACGCTTGCGAGCAGCGTGCGCGCATCACTGTCAACGATCCTGACGCTGTCGTACAGGCAGTGCTAATGCACATGGGGATTGGCCTGGTGGCCATACCGAACGCGCTGCGCTACCTCGACAGCGGCGAACTGCTACGCGTGCTGCCCGGGTGGCATGAGGACATGGGGGCCGTATCGCTCTACTTCACCAGCCAGAAACTGATGCCTGCCAAGACCCGGGTCTTTGTCGATTTTGTGCTCGACCATTTCCGCGAGCAGCATCTGGCGGATCGGTTCCGAGCAGCATGAAAGGCTGGGCAGCACGGCCAAACGAGCGCCCACCTACCGTGTGCGCCAAAAAAATTGTATGAGTTACACTTTGGATATTTTTTTCCTAATAAATATCCAAAACGCATGACGGGCACATCCATCGATAACGTCGAGTTCCGCCGCATCCTCACCCGCAACCTTGTATTGCCCTTAGGAATGAGTTTCCTGAGCGCCGTCGTGTTCGTCGGCCTGATCGCCTACCTGATCAATGTGTTGAACTGGGTCGAGCATTCGGAGAAGGTGATCG
This sequence comes from uncultured Massilia sp., assembly GCA_966210615.1. Lineage (GTDB taxonomy): Bacteria > Pseudomonadota > Gammaproteobacteria > Burkholderiales > Burkholderiaceae_D > Telluria. The sequence goes on along the minus strand of CBIHLT010000002.1, from coordinate 74,698 downwards.
GCAACGCACACGAGGTCAGCAAGCTGTCGGCCGACATGGAGGCGGGCATGCGGGGCTACCTGCTGTCCGGTGACGAGGCTTTCCTTTCTCCCTACCTGCTGGCGTCCCAGCGGGCGGAAGACGGCTTGCGCTCCCTGGCCGAGCTGGTCAAGGCCTCGCCCCTCCAGGCTGAACGCGTACGCCGCCTCGACACCGCCCAGAAGCAGTGGAACCAGTACGCCGGCGAGATGATCGCGCGCCGCCGCGTCGGCGCCGACGTGCTCGAATCGGTGCGCAGCGGCCGCGGCAAGGTCCTGACCGACGAGGTGCGCCGCAACTATGACGAATTCGTCACCGTCGAAGGACGCGTGCTCCAGGAGCGCAACGATTCCGCGCGGCGGGTGGTGTTCTGGTCCGTGGTCAGCTTCCTTACCTTCAGCGTGGCGGTCGGCGTCGGCCTGGCCCTGTTCGGGCGCCGCCAGCTGGTGAGCCTGTCGGCCAGCTACCGCGAAGTGCTGGAGCACGAGGCCGAGCACAACGCGGAGCTGCGCCAGCAGGCCTGGCTGCGCACCGGCGTCAACGAGCTGACCATGCAGAGCGCCGGCATCCACAACCTGGAGCCCCTGGCCGAAGCCGTGCTGGCCTATGTCGCGCGCTACCTGGACGGCGCCGTGGGGGCCATGTACGTGCGCAGCGAAGAGGGCGTGCTGCGCCGCATCGGCGCCTACGGCTTCCCCTATGACGGCAACGACGCCGCCAAGCTGATCCAGCCGGGCGAGTCGCTGGCCAGCAAGGCTGCCGGCGACAACCGCATCCTGGTCCTGCGCGACCTGCCGGACGGCTACCTCAAGGTCGCCTCCAGCCTGGGCAACACGCCGCCGCGCGAACTGATCATCGCGCCGGTCTACAACCACGGCAAGGTCAAGGGCGTGATCGAGATCGGCTTCCTGCACCCGGTGTCGAAGCGCGACCGCGAGTTCATGGAGCTGATCGCGCCGGTGGTCGGCGCCTCGATCGCGGCGGTGCTCTACCGCCAGCGCCTGCAGCATGCGCTGGAAGAGGCCCAGACCCTGAATGAGGAACTCCAGGTGCAGCAGGAAGAGCTGCGCACCGCCAACGAGGAGCTGGAAGAGCAGTCGCGCGCGCTGGAGGAATCGCAGACCGCGCTGGAAAACCAGCAGGCCGAGCTGCGCACCACCAACGACCAGCTGGCTGAACAGGCGCTGGCGCTGGACATGAAGAACGCCGCCCTGACCGGCGTCCAGGAACAGCTTCAGCAGCGCGCGCTGGAACTCGAACGCGCCAGCCGCTACAAATCGGAATTCCTGGCCAATATGTCGCACGAGCTGCGCACGCCGCTCAACAGCTCGCTGATCCTGGCCAAGCTGCTGGCCGATAACGCCGGTGGCAACCTCAGCGACGAGCAGGTGCGCTTCGCCCACACGATCTACTCGGCCGGCAACGACCTGCTCCAGCTGATCAACGACATCCTCGACATCTCCAAGGTCGAAGCGGGCAAGCTGGACCTGGTTCCGGAAGACGTGCCGATCCGCCGCGTGGTCGAGGGTCTGGCGCGCAGTTTCGAGCCGCTGGCGCGCCACAAATCGCTCGACTTCAAGATCGACATCGCGCCGGACGTGCCGCCCACCCTGCACACCGACCGCCAGCGCATCGAGCAGATCCTCAAGAACCTGCTGTCGAACGCGGTCAAGTTCACCGACACCGGCGCGGTCAGCCTGTCGGTGGCGGCCGGAGCGAACGGCATGCTGGCCTTCCGCGTGCAGGACAGCGGCATCGGCATCGCCCGGGACCAGCAGGAAAAGATCTTCGACGCCTTCCACCAGGCCGACGGCACCACCAGCCGCCGCTTCGGCGGCACCGGCCTGGGCCTGTCGATCTCGCGCGACCTGACGCGCCTGCTGGGCGGCACGCTCACCGTATCCAGCGAGCCGGGCGAGGGCAGCGTATTCACGCTGAACCTGCCGCGCGGCGGCGTCCCCGCGCTCGCCAGCCCGGCCCCGGCATCGGCCTACGAACCTGCCGTCCAGCCGGCGCCGGCCGCGCCGATTGCCGCTCCAGCCGCTCCTCCACAGGAACCGGTGGAAGCCTTCCCGGACGATCGCGACGAAGCGCGCGACGGCCGCCGCACCGTGCTGGTGGTCGAGGACGAGCCGCAGTTCGCGCGCATCCTCTACGACCTGGCGCACGAGATGGAATACCGCTGCCTGGTGGCGCAGTCCGCCGACGAAGGCCTGGCCCTGGCCGCCAGCCAGGGGCCGGACGCGGTGCTGCTCGACATCCGCCTGCCGGACCGCTCCGGCCTGACCGTGCTCCAGCAGCTCAAGGACAACCCGTCCACCCGGCATATCCCGGTGCACGTGGTGTCGAGCATGGAGAACGGCGGCGAGGCGCTGCACCTGGGCGCGATCGGCTATGCGCTCAAGCCGACCTCGCGCGAGCAGCTGGAAGAGGTGTTCCGCAAGCTGCAGGAGAAATCGGCCCAGAAGATCAAGCGCGTGCTGCTGGTCGAGGACGACGAGCGCCAGCGCGAGAGCGTGGTGCAGCTGATCGCCGACGACGACGTCGAGATCGCGCCGGTCGGCACGGCCGGCGAGGCGCTGGAACTGCTGCGCACCGGGATCTTCGACTGCATGATCATCGACCTCAAGCTGCCCGACATGCAGGGCAGGGAGCTGCTCGAGCGCATGGCCAGCGAGGAGCTGTGCTCCTTCCCGCCGGTGATCGTCTACACGGGCCGCAACCTGACCCGTGACGAGGAAGCCGAGCTGCTGCGTTATTCGCGCTCCATCATCATCAAGGGCGCGCGCTCGCCCGAGCGCCTGCTGGATGAGGTGACGCTGTTCCTGCACAAGGTCGAGTCCGAACTGTCGTCCGAGCGCCAGACCATGCTGAAGGCCGTGCGCGGGCGCGACCGCGTGTTCGAAGGGCGAACCATCCTGCTGGTGGACGACGACGTGCGCAACGTGTTCGCCCTGACCAGCGCGCTGGAACAGCGCGGCGCCAGGGTCGAGGTGGGCAGGAATGGGTATGAAGCGCTGGAGAAGCTCGACCAGGTGCCGGGGATCGACCTGGTGCTGATGGACGTGATGATGCCAGGCATGGACGGGCTGGAAGCGACCCGCCGCATCCGTGCGGACGGCCGTTTCGACCGCCTGCCGATCATCGCGATCACGGCCAAGGCGATGAAGGACGACCAGGAACAGTGCCTGGCCGCCGGCGCCAACGACTACCTGGCCAAGCCGATCGACCTGGGCCGCCTGTACTCGCTGCTGCGGGTGTGGATGCCGGCACTGGAGCGGATTTGACGAGCCATGACTAAGCCACCGAGCGATTTCGACATCGAACTGCGCATGCTGGTCGAGGCGGTTTACCTGAAGTACAACTACGACTTCCGCGACTACACCGGCGCGTCGCAAAAACGGCGCGTGCTGGTGGCCATGCGCGAGATGGGCTGCGACACCGTATCGGCGCTGCAGGCCAAGGTCCTGCACGAGCCGAACGGCTTCGCCCAGCTGCTGCAATACCTGACGATTCCCGTCACCGAGATGTTCCGCGACCCGGAATACTTCCTGGCCGTGCGCGAGCAGGTGGCGCCTTTCCTGCGCACCTACCCCTCGCTCAAGATCTGGGTAGCCGGCTGCAGCACCGGCGAAGAGGTGTACTCGCTCGCCATCCTGCTCAAGGAAGAGGGCCTGCTCGAGCGCAGCATCGTCTATGCCACCGACATCAACCCGCAGTCGCTGGAAGCGGCGCGGCGCGGCGTGTTCCCGCTGGAGCGCATGCGCCTGTACACCGAGAACTACCAGAAGGCCGGCGGCACCAGGGCGTTCTCCGACTACTACGTCGCGGCCTACGACGGCGCCAAGTTCGACCGCTCGCTGGTGGAGAACGTGACCTTCGCCGACCACAGCCTGGCCACCGACAGCGTGTTCTCCGAGACCCACTTCGTCAGCTGCCGCAACGTGCTGATCTACTTTAACCGGCAGCTCCAGGACCGCGTGCTGGGCCTGTTCCACGACTCGCTGTGCCACCGCGGCTTCCTGGGACTGGGCAGCAAGGAGTCGATCGACTTCTCCAGCTACGCCCAGCGCTTCGAACCGCTGGCGCGGCGCGAGCGCCTGTTCCGCAAGGTGGCGCCATGAGCTTCGACGTACAGATTGCCGAGGCGCTGGACGGCCGCAGCATCGAGCTGGTGATCATCGGCGGCTCGGCCGGCGGCGTCGACGCCCTGATCGGCCTGCTGCCGGCGCTGCCCGCGCCCTTCGCCCTGGGCGTGGTGTGCATCCTGCACATTCCGTCCGACCGCGACAGCCGCCTGGCCGAGCTGTTCGCCGCCCGCGTGGCGCTGCCGGTGCGCGAGGCGCGCGACAAGGAACCGATCCAGCCCGGCACGGTGTATTTCGCCGGACCGGGCTATCATCTGTCGATCGAGAGCGACCGCAGCTTCTCGCTCAGCTGCGAGCCGCCCGTGCATTTCGCGCGGCCGGCGATCGACGTCCTGATGGAATCCGCCGCCGACGTCTACGGGCCGGCGCTGGCAGGCGTCCTGCTGACCGGCGCCAACCACGACGGCGCCGACGGCATGGCCCGCATCAAAGACTGCGGCGGGCTGACTGTGGTGCAAGACCCGAACGAAGCCCAGGCCAGCACCATGCCGGAAGAAGCCATCCGGCGCTGCGCCCCGCAGCTCGTGCTGCCCCTGGAAGGCATCCGCACGCTGCTGCCCTTGTTGGAGAAACCATGAGCGTCCAAGACCCTAGCAAGATCCTGATCGTCGACGACCTGCCGGAGAACCTGCAGGCGCTCGAAGCGCTGCTGCGCAACGAGGAATGCGAGATCCACCAGGCCGGCTCGGGCGAGCAGGCCCTGGCCCTGCTGCTCGAGCACGAGTTCGCGCTGGCCATCCTCGATGTCCAGATGCCCGGCATGGACGGCTTCCAGCTGGCGGAGCTGATGCGCTCCACCTCGCGCACCCGCAATATCCCGATCGTGTTCGTGTCGGCGGCCGGGCGCGAGCTCGATTACGCCTTCAAGGGCTACGAGAGCGGGGCGGTCGACTTCCTGTACAAGCCGCTCGACCCCGATGCGGTGCGCGGCAAGGTCAAGGTCTTCGTCGCGCTCGACCAGCAGCGGCGCGAGACGCGCCGGCAGATGGCGGCGCTGGAGCGCAGCCGCCAGGAGCAGGAAACCCTGCTGCGCGAGCTGAACCAGACCCAGGAACAGCTGCAGCGCTCGCTGCACATGCGCGACGAATTCATGTCGCTGGTGGCGCACGAGCTGCGCACGCCGCTCAACACGCTGTTCCTGGAAACCCAGATGCGCAGCCTGCAGCTCAGGCGCGGCAATGCCGCGGCCTTCAGCCCGGACCAGATGGAAGCCATGGTGCGGCGCGACGAGCGCCAGATCAAGGCCATGATCCGGCTGATCGACGACATGCTCGACGTCTCGCGCATGCGCAGCGGCAAGCTGTCGATCCGGCCCTGCGATGTCGAACTGATGAGCCTGCTGGACCGGGTGGTCAGCGACCTGGCCCTGCAGGCGGCTTCCACCGGCACGACCCTGACCCTGGTGCCCCACGACCCGATCAAGGGCTGCTGGGACGAGTTCCGCATCGAGCAGGTGATCGTCAACCTGCTCACCAATGCGCTGCGCTACGGCGGCGGCCAGCCGGTCGAGGTCAGCGTGCAGATGGAGGGCGACATGGTGAAGATCGATGTGCGCGACCAGGGCAAGGGCATCGCGGCAACCGACATCGAGCGCATCTTCGAGCCCTACGAGCGCGGCGCCCGCAACGGCGAGCCCAAGGGACTGGGCCTGGGCCTGTACATCTCGCGCCAGCTGGCGGTGTCGCATGGCGGCGAGCTGCGCGTGACCAGCACGCCGGGGGAGGGCTCGACCTTCAGCCTGCATCTTCCCTGCACCGAGCAATTGGTCGTCGTCACGGCCGCCAGCGACGCCTGATGCTTCTCCCTGCCGTACGGTGGCGGAGCGGCCGCCGTACGCCAATCGGGCCGGCGGTTGCACCCGCTTGGCATTTGGTCCACACTGTCCGGGCTCCATTTCCCCCATGACGTTTTATTAAACGGGCTGAGCAACACTTGACTGATAGGTAAAATCAATCAAGAATATCGTTTCAATCAATTTCACAAACGATGAGCAGTTCGATAGACTGCTCCTCACTGACTGATTCATCAACCGCAAAACAGGAGATTACATGTCCCTCATCAACACCCAGATCAAACCGTTCAAGGCGACCGCTTACCACGCTGGCAAGTTCATCAACCTGACCGAAGAAAACTTCAAGGGCACCTGGTCGGTCGTGATGTTCTACCCGGCTGACTTCACCTTCGTCTGCCCGACCGAACTGGAAGATCTGGCTGCATTCCAGCCTGAATTCGAAAAGATGGGCGTGAAGGTGTACGGCGTGTCGACCGACAGCCACTTCGCCCACAAGGCATGGGCCGATACCTCGGACGCCATCAAGAAGGTCAACTACCCGCTGATCGGCGACCCGACCGGCGCGCTGTCGCGCAACTTCGAAGTCATGATCGAAGAAGAAGGCATGGCCCTGCGCGGCACCTTCGTGATCAATCCGGAAGGCCAGATCAAGGTCATGGAAGTGCACGACAACGGCATCGGCCGCGACGCATCGGAACTGATGCGCAAGGTCAAGGCTGCCCAGTACGTCGCATCGCACCCGGGCGAAGTGTGCCCGGCCAAGTGGACCGAAGGCGCCGAAACCCTGACCCCGTCGCTGGACCTGGTCGGCAAGATCTAATCGCGTAGTCCCGTAGTTTGTCCGGGCCGCCGCGGCGGCCCGGTTCATTTCTAAGCCAGCTTTTTACGCCTGGAAAGCCAGGCAATCAAACTAGTCGATCTCTCCGCAGATCTACTACTTTGCTTATTGAACGCTGAAACGACGAAGAAGGAAGAAGACGATGCTCACACCTGAACTGAAAACCCAGCTTGGCGCCTACCTCCAGCGCGTGCAGCAGCCTTTCGAACTGCTTGCTTCCCTGGACGACAGCGACACGTCGAAGCAGATGCGCGACCTGCTGGAGACCATCCAGGGCCTGCGCAGCGACAAGATCTCGGTGCGCTACGACGGCAACGACGCGCGCAAGCCGTCCTTCTCGCTGGCGCGTCCGGGGTCCGGCACCCAACTGCGCTTCGCCGGCCTGCCGCTGGGCCACGAGTTCACTTCGCTGGTGCTGGCCCTGCTGTGGACCGGCGGCCACCCGCCGAAGGTCGAGCAGGACGTCATCGACAGCATCAAGGCGCTGGACGGCGACTACCATTTCGAAGTCTATATGTCGCTGAGCTGCCATAGCTGCCCGGACGTGGTGCAGGCGATCAGCCTGATGGCGATCCTGAACCCGCGCGTCAAGGCCACCGTGATCGAAGGCGGCGCCTTCAAGCAGGAAGTCGAGGCGCGCCAGGTGATGGCGGTGCCGGCCCTGTTCCTGAACGGCGAGCTGTTCAACTCGGGCCGCACCACCGTGGAAGAGATCGTCGCCAAGCTGGACACCGGCTCCGGCGCCCGCGAAGCGGCCAAGCTGGACGCCAAGGATCCGTACGACGTCCTGATCATCGGCGGCGGTCCCGCAGGTTCGGCGGCGGCGGTGTACGCGGCCCGCAAAGGCATCCGCACCGGCATCGCCACCGGCCGCATGGGTGGCCAGGTGAACGACACCATGTCGATCGAGAACTACATCTCGGTGCTCGAAACCGACGGCCCGAGGTTCGCGGCCGCGCTGGAAGCCCAGGTGCGCCACTACGGCGTGGAAGTGATGCAGCAGCAGGAAGCCGCCCAGCTGGTCGCGCCGGCGACCCCCGACGGCCTGGTCGAGGTGCGCTTCGCCAACGGCGGCACCCTGAAGTCGAGCACCGTGATCCTGTCGACCGGCGCGCGCTGGCGCAACGTGAACGTGCCGGGCGAGCAGGAGTACAAGAACGCCGGCGTCAACTACTGCCCGCACTGCGACGGCCCGCTGTACAAGGGCAAGCGCGTGGCGGTGATCGGCGGCGGCAACTCGGGCGTCGAGGCGGCGATCGACCTGGCCGGTATCGTGGAGCACGTGACCCTGCTGGAGTTCGCGCACCAGCTGAAGGCGGATGCGGTGCTGGTCAACAAGCTGGAAAGCCTGAAGAACGTGACCATTCATACCAACGCGCAGACGACCGAGATCGTCGGCGACGGCAAGAAGGTCAACGGCATCCGCTTCAAGGACCGCATCGGCGGCGAAGAGCACCTGGTGCAGCTGGAAGGCGTGTTCGTGCAGATCGGCCTGGTGCCGAATACCGAATGGCTGAAGGGCACGCTGGAACTGTCGCGCTTCGGCGAGATCGTGGTGAACGACCGCGGCGAGACCAGTATTCCGGGTGTGTTCGCGGGCGGCGATGCGACGACCACGCCATACAAGCAGATCGTGATCGCGGCGGGGGACGGGGCGAAGTGTGCGCTGTCGGCCTTCGATTACCTGATCCGCAGGCCGGTGGCGGTCGAGGCTGCGTAAAGACGGGAGTGGCGGGCCGGCGGTCCGCTGAAGTGAAAACGCCATCTCGGAAGAGATGGCGTTTTCATGTTGAGCCGAGCCAGCGCTGCTTGATGCCCGCATCCGCAAAGCCGCCGTAGGCGCCAGTGGCGCGTACGACGGTTTCAAGGGTAACAGTGAAAGCGGGCAGGGCGTTGCGCTGGGATTGTCAAAACCACCACCCTGCGCACGATTGACCTCGGGTGACATCAAACATTGTCACCCCACGCTACAATACGCCCGTCAGTGGAAGAACACCATCAGGGCCCCAGGCAGGGCCTCGGTTTCCAGCAACAGCCAGGTGGCTGCGCTTGCCAGCGCCAGGTGGACTGCGGTCCACGTGATTGGATGATGGCGCGCCATGATAATTCTCCCGAGTGCGTAAAGTGCTATGGATGATGGTGCCCATGTTATCGATCCGACCCGACAGCAGGCATCGGCGGATTCTCCGTCACATTGTAGGAATTCACCTTGTGCTATTTCGGCTGCGCCGAAAGTAGGCTTCCTACGTTTGCGCTAGCTCGTGTCCTATAGTCGAGTCCGGGCGCCGAAGCCAGAATGGCTTCCATCATGACCCGACACGACCCCAAACTCATGCACCGCGGCTTGCTCGCCGTGCGCCGCAACACCATCCGCCGCTTGCTTACTTCCGTGTTCGGGATCGAACACCTGCGCGAAGGCCAGCAGCGCGTCATCGACAGCGTCCTCGATGGCAAGGACACCCTGGCCATCATGCCTACCGGCGGCGGCAAGTCGCTGTGCTACCAGATTCCCGCCCGGATGCTCAAGGGGATCACGGTCGTCGTCTCGCCCCTGATCTCGCTGATGAAGGACCAGCTCGGGAAACTGGAGGAACTGGGGATCCGCTCGGTCCAGGTGAACAGCAGCCTGAGCGCGTCGGAAGAAGAGAGCGCCCTCCAGGCCATCGCCGACGAAGCCTGCGAGATCGTCTTCTGCACGCCGGAGCGCCTGGTCTCCCCTGAATTCATCGCGCTGCTGCGCCAGGTCACCCTGGACATCGTCGTGATCGACGAGGCCCACTGCATTTCGCAATGGGGCCATGACTTCCGTCCGGCCTACATCGGCCTGGCTGCCGCCATCGACGCGCTCGGCAAGCCCCCGGTGCTGGCGCTGACGGCGACCGCGACCGAAGAAGTGGTCGACGACATCGCCAGGCAGCTGAACCGGCCCAGGATGAACGTCATCAATACCGGCATCTACCGGCCGAACCTGCACTATCGCGTGGTGCAGGTGACGAATGCTCACGAGAAATACGCGGAAGCGCTGCGCCTGGTGCGCGAGACCGAGGGCGTGGGCATCGTCTACGCCGCCACCGTCAAGGCGGCCGAGGAGATGCTGGCGGTGCTGGAGGAAGCGGGCGAATCGGTCACCCTCTACCACGGCAAGCTGCCGGCCGCGGAGCGCAAGCTGAACCAGGACCTGTTCATGGCCGGGGAGCGCCGCGTGATGGTCGCGACCAACGCCTTCGGCATGGGCATCGACAAGAGCGATACCCGCTTCGTGATCCACCTGCAGATTCCGGCCAACCTCGAATCCTATTACCAGGAGTCGGGCAGGGCAGGGCGCGACGGGCTGGACGCCCAGTGCACCCTGCTGTTCCTGCAGGACGACAAGCGCATCCAGCAGTTCTTCCTGGTGAAGCACTACCCGGGCGCCGAGGAGCTGAGGACGATCTACGACGCGGTGCGTGCGCTTGGCGAGGACGGGCCGGTGACGGTGGACCGTATCGAGGACCAGCTGGAAGATATCCTCGACGCCAACATCAAGGTCTGTCTCAAGCTGCTCAAGGACGGCAAGCTGCTGCGCCAGAACCGCAAGCTCGAATACCTGCCGACCAGCACCGAGCCGCGCAGCGGCAGCTTCCACGGCCTGGCCCAGGTCTACGTCCAGAAGCAGGAACGGGATCGCGAAGCGCTCGAGCAGATGGTAGGCTATGCGGTAAGCGGTTTTTGCCGCTGGAAGTTGCTGCTCGACTATTTCGGCGACGAGGTCGAAGGCTTCGAGAAGTGCTGCCGCTGCGATAACTGCCTGAACCCGCCGGCGCTCACGCTCACGGAAGACATCGAGATCCGCGACGACGAGTTCGATCGCAAGGAGGACCGGGCTCCGGAGCCCGAAGGGCCGACATTCGAGGTGGGCGCGCGCGTGAAGGCGCCGAAGTATGGAGAAGGCGTGGTGGTCGCCGTCGCCGGCGACCAGGTGACATTGGAGTTCCCGGACCAGGATAGCAGGACCTTCCTGGCTGATTTTCTCGAGCCGGCCTGAGCCGGGAAGGGGCCGCATGGGAGACATGGTCGTCGTCCGCAGGGAAGGACTCTATTGCGTACCGGGACAGTTCTACATCGACCCGTGGCGGCCGGTCGACCGCGCCGTGATCACCCACGCCCATGGCGACCATGCGCGCTACGGGCACGGCCACTACCTGGCCGCCGCGCCGGGTGTGGGCGTGCTCAAGTCGCGCCTGGGCGATATCGCGGTCGACGGCCTGGAATATGGCGAGCGCATCGTCCATAACGGCGTCTCCATCTCCCTCCATCCTGCCGGCCACGTGCTCGGCTCGGCCCAGGTGCGCATGGAATGCGGCGGCGAAGTCTGGGTGGCCTCGGGCGACTACAAGGTCGAGCCGGATCCCACCTGCGTCCCCTTCGAGCCGGTGCGCTGCGACACCTTCATCACCGAATCCACCTTCGGCCTGCCCATCTACCGCTGGGAACCCGAGCAGCAGGTGATGGACGAGATCAACCGCTGGTGGCGCAAGAACGCCGACGAGGGCCGCTGCAGCGTGGTCTTCGCCTATGCCTTCGGCAAGGCCCAGCGCATCCTGGCCGGGCTGGACCCGGCGATCGGCCCCATCGTCTGCCATGGCGCGGTGGAGCCGCTCAACAAGGTTTACCGCGCGGGCGGCGTCGCATTGCCGCCGACCCAGATGGTGAGCGACATCGACAAGGCAGCCTTGCGCCGCGCGCTGGTGGTGGCGCCGCCGTCCGCCAGCGGCTCGCCCTGGATGAAGCGCTTCGGCGACTACAGCGACGCCTTCGCCAGCGGCTGGATGCTGTTGCGCGGCGCCCGCCGCCGCCGCGGCGTGGACCGCGGCTTCGTGCTGTCCGACCACGCCGACTGGCCGGGCCTGATGAGCGCCATCAAGGCCACCGAAGCCGAGCAGGTCATCGTCACCCACGGCTCGATCCCGACCATGGTGCGCTGGCTGTGCCAGAACGGGCTGGACGCCAAGGGTTTCACGACCGAATACGGCGACGAGGAAGAGGACGAATCCACGCCGCCTCCAGGCGCGGCGGCGCACAAGGAGGTGCGACAAGGAGAATCGGATGCGTGAATTCGCCCGCCTGTATGCCGATCTCGACGAAACCACGTCCACCACCCGCAAGCTGGACGCGCTGCAGCAGTATTTTTCGCGCGCCACGCCCGAGAACGCGGCCTGGGCGGTGTACTTCCTGGCGGGCGGCAAGCCGCGCCAGGCCGTGCCGACCAAGCTGCTGCGCCAGTACGCGATCGAATACGCGGCGCTCGACGACTGGCTGTTCGACGAGTCCTATCATGCGGTCGGCGACTTTGCCGAGACCATCGCCCACATCCTGCCGGCGCCCACGCGGGCATCAAGCATCGGCCTGGCCGAATGGATGGAGCAGCGCATCGCGCCCCTGCGCGGGGCGGAACCGGCCCGCATCCGCGAAGCTTTGTTCAGCTATTGGGATGAACTCGACTGGCGCGAGCGCTTCCTGTTGATCAAGCTGATCGGCGGCGGCTTCCGGGTAGGGGTGTCGCGCCTGCTCGTCACGCGCGCGCTGGCCGCCATCGCCGCAGTGGACAGCAAGGTGATCGCCCAGCGCCTGATGGGCTGGACCGACGGCCGCGTGCAGCCCACGGCCACCGGCTTCCTGAACCTGATCGCCGAGCAGACGGATGCCGAGCACCAGCTGCGCGGCGGCCAGCCCTATCCCTTCTTCCTGGCGCACCAGCTGCAGGGCGAACCGTCCGCGCTGGGCGAAGTCGACGACTGGCTGGTGGAGTGGAAGTACGACGGCATCCGCGCCCAGCTGGTGCGGCGCGGCGGCCAGAGCTACCTGTGGTCGCGCGGCGAAGACCTGATCACCGAGCGCTTTCCGGAACTGGCCGCGGTGCGCCTGCCGGAAGGCACGGTGCTCGACGGGGAAGTGCTGATCTGGCAGCCCGGCTCCGGCGTGCCGGCGCCGTTCGCCGACCTGCAAAAGCGCATCGGCCGCAAGACCTTGTCCGCCAAGCTGCTGGCCGAGCTGCCCGCCGTGCTGTGCTGCTATGACTTGCTGGAGCTGGACGGCGTCGATTTGCGCGGCCTGCCGCAGCACGAGCGGCGCGCGCTGCTCGAGACCGAAATCGAGAAGGCCGGCCAGCCGCAGTTGCGGCTCTCTCCCGTGATCCAGGCCGATAGCTGGGACGAACTGGCGCAGCTGCGTTCGGCCTCGCGCGAGCGCAGCGTGGAAGGCATGATGCTCAAGGCGCGCGAGGCGCGCTACGGCGTCGGCCGCACCAAGGACGTGGGCACCTGGTGGAAGTGGAAGATCGATCCCTATACGGTGGACGCGGTGCTGCTCTACGCCCAGCCGGGCAGCGGCCGCCGCGCCTCGCTCTACACCGACTACACCTTCGCCGTGTGGGACGGTGAAGGCCAGGAGCGCAAGCTGGTGCCCTTCGCCAAGGCCTATTCCGGCCTGACGGACGCCGAGATCGCCCAGGTCGACAACGTGATTCGCCGCACCACGATCGAGAAGTTCGGCCCGGTGCGCTCGGTGAAGCCGACCATGGTGTTCGAGATCGGCTTCGAAGGCATCGCCCTGTCGCCGCGCCATAAGGCCGGCATCGCGGTGCGCTTCCCGCGCATCCTGCGCCGGCGCGAGGACAAGCCGGTCGAGGAGGCCGATACCCTCGATACCTTGAAGGGCCTGCTGGCCGCCGCTGGGCCATGAGCACGAATGGAGTCAGGAACGAAGTCACTGCGCGCATCAAGGCGTGGTTCGCGGAGAAGGCTTGGAAGGCCTTTCCCTTCCAGCGCGCCGTGTGGGATGCCGCCTTGGAGGGCCGCTCCGGCCTGCTGCACGCCAACACCGGGGCAGGCAAGACCTTTGCGGTCTGGTTCGCGGCCTTGCAGCGTGCCGGCCTGGAAACGGGACGGCGGCCGGCCGGGCTGCGCGTGCTATGGATTACCCCCATGCGCGCGCTGGCAGCCGACACCCAGCGCGCGCTGGAGGATTCGGCCGCCGTGCTGCTGCCCGAGTTCCGCGTCGGCGCGCGCACCGGCGACACCGGATCGAGCGAACGCGCGCGCCAGACGCGCAGCATGCCGGCCGCGCTGGTGACGACGCCGGAAAGCCTGTCCCTGTTGCTCAGCCACGCCGCCGCGCAGGAACAGTTCCGCCACCTCGACATGATCATCATCGACGAGTGGCACGAACTGATGGGCAGCAAGCGCGGCGTCCAGGTCCAGCTGGCGCTGGCCCGGCTGCGCCGCTGGCGTCCGGAGCTGCTGGTATGGGGCGTGTCCGCCACCATGGGCGACCTCGACCTGGCCCGCCAGGTGCTGCTGGGCGGCGACGAGGGCGTGCTGGTCGAGGGCGACCTGCGCAAGAAGATCGTGGTCGACTGCCTGATCCCCGACCCGGTCTCGCGCTTTCCCTGGGGCGGCCACCTGGGCATGCAGATGCTGGAGCCCGTGATCCGGGAGATCGAGCAGCACGAGGCGACCCTGGTGTTCACCAATACCCGCGCCCAGTCCGAGATCTGGTACCAGAACATCCTGGAGGCTAGGCCCGACTGGGCCGGCGTGATCGCGCTGCACCACGGCTCGCTCGACCGCGAGGTGCGCGAGTGGGTGGAGCTGGGGCTGAAGAACGGCGTGCTCAAGGCCGTGATCTGCACCGCCAGCCTGGACCTGGGGGTGGACTTCCTGCCGGTCGAGCGCGTGCTGCAGGTCGGCAGCGCCAAGGGTATCGCGCGCCTGCTGCAGCGCGCCGGGCGCAGCGGCCATGCGCCGGGGCGGGTGTCGCGCGTGACCCTGGTGCCGACCAACAGCCTGGAACTGCTGGAAGCGGCCGGCGCGAAAAAGGCCGTGGCGGCGCGCCGGATCGAAGGCCGCTACGTGCCCAACAAGCCCTTCGACGTGCTGGTCCAGCACCTGGTGACGGTGGCGCTGGGCGGCGGCTTCGAGTCACGCGCGCTGTACGAGGAAGTGAAGCGCGCCTGGTCCTACCGCGCGCTCACGGAAGAAGAATGGCAGTGGGCGCTCGACTTCGTCGCGCGCGGCGGCCAGAGCCTGACCGTGTATCCCGAATACCGGCGCGTGCTGCCGGACGAGGAGGGCGTCTACCGCGTGCCGGATGCCGCCATCGGGCGGCGCCACCGGATGGGCATCGGCACCATCGTGTCGGATTCCAGCATCCAGGTGAAGTACATGAGCGGCGGCCGGATCGGCAGCGTCGAGGAGTCGTTCGCGGCGCGCCTCAAGCCGGGCGACCACTTCCTGTTCGGCGGGCGCATCCTGGAATTCGTGCGCGTGCACGAGATGACGGCTTTCGTGAAGCGCGCCACCGGCAAGCGCGGCGCGATCACCCGCTGGCAGGGCGTCAAGCTGCCGATGTCGGCCGAACTGGCCAATGCAGCGCTGGCCGAGCTGCGCCTGGCGTCGCAAGGCATCTTCGAGGGGCCGGAAATGAAGGCGCTGCGGCCGCTGATCGAGATCCAGGAACGCTGGTCGGCGCTGCCCACGCCCGAGACCCTGGTCATCGAGCACATGAAGAGCCGCGAAGGCTGGCACCTGTTCGTGTATCCCTTCGGCGGGCGCGCCGTGCACATGGGGCTGGCCTCGCTGTTCGCCTGGCGCATCGCGCGCACCCGGCCGATCACCTTTTCGATTGCCGTCAACGACTACGGCTTCGAGCTGCTGGCGCCCGAGCCGGTCGACTGGAGCGCGGTGTTCGACGGCGCGACCGGGGCGGAGGTGGCCTTGTTCGATACCTCGACCCTGCTGGAGGATGTACTGGAAAGCCTGAACGCGACCCAGCTGTCGCAGCAGCGCTTCCGCGAAGTGGCGCGCATCGCCGGGCTGGTGTTCTCGGGCTACCCGGGCCAGCCGAAATCGGCGCGCCAGCTGCAGGCATCGAGCTCGCTGTTCTTCGAAGTCTTCCGCAAGCACGACTCGGGCAACCTGCTGCTGACCCAGGCCCAGCGCGAAGTGATGGAGCAGGAGCTGGAACTGACCCGCCTGCGCGACACCCTGAGCGCGCTGCAGGCGCGTCGCATCGTGCTGTGCGAAGTGAAGCGCGCCACGCCCTTCGGGTTTACCCTGATGGTGGAGCGCTACCGCGAGAAGGTCAGCAGCGAGAAGCTGTCCGACCGGGTGGCGCGCATGGTGCGCGAACTGGAGAAGGCGGCGGCGGCATGAGTGCAATGGTCAAGGTGGGCGGCGAACAGATGATGCTGTTGCCGGAGAAGGCCGTGTTCTGGCCGGCGGAACGCATGCTCATCATCGCCGACATTCACTTCGGCAAGGCGGCGGCCTTCCGTGCCCAGGGCGTGCCGGTGCCGCGCGGGACGACCTCGGAGAACCTGGCCGGGCTGGACTTCCTGGTGGCCGCGCATGGCGCCCGCCGCATCATGTTCCTGGGCGACTTCCTGCATGCCCGCGCCTCGCACGCCAGCTCGACCCAGCAGGCAATGCTGGCCTGGCGCCGGCGCCAGTCCGCGCTCTCGCTGACCCTGGTGCGCGGCAACCATGACCTGCATGCGGGCGATCCGGCGGCGGCGCTCGGCATCGCGCTGGTGGACGAACCGTACACGATCGGGCCGTTCGCCTTCTGCCATCACCCCGAAATGGACGTGCCCGGGTATGCGCTGGCCGGGCACATCCATCCGGTTTATGTGCTGGCCACGCGCTTCGATGCGCTGCGGCTGCCGTGCTTCGTGGTCGGGCGCGAACGCATGATCCTGCCGTCCTTCGGTGCGTTCACGGGCGGGCATGCGATCCGGCCCGGGCCGGGCGACAGCATCTACGTCACCTCGGGCGAGGCCGTTCACAGCGTTCGATAGCGTACCGACCCCTCCATTGCGCGGGCGTAAGGTCTCCAGGCATAACCAGCCTGGAGGTGAGCCATGCATTTCCGCAAACTGTTCTGTACCCTGGTGGCCGCGCTCGTGCCACTGATGACCATGGCAAGCGCACCCGCGCATGCCCAGCAGTATGAGCAAAACCGGAATTACGGGCCGGTGATCAACGGCTTCAACGTCGAGGAAGTGCCGCGGCTGACGCCGGGCGTGGAGCTGCATTTCGACTTGTACGGCAGCCCCGGCGGCACGGCGACCCTGCGCATCGACGGGGCCACGCGCAACGTGCACATGACCGAGGTCGAACCGGGGCAATACAGCGGCACCTACACGGTCGGCACGCATGACCGCATTCGTCCGGAAAGTGGCGTCACCGCCAACCTGCGCCTGGGTAACCAGGTGGCGACCAACGTGCTGGCCGAGTCGCTGCTGCGCGGCGACGCGCCGCGCGCCCAGAACCGCCGCGGCGAACTGGCGACGTCGCCGCGCATCGAGCGTTTCGATGTGCAGGGGAGTCCCGACCTGGGACCGGGCAACGAGCTGCGCTTCACCGTGCGCGGCACGCCGGGAGCGCGCGTGGAAGTGGCGATCGCCGGCGCGCGCGGGGTGTTCTTCCTGCCGGAGGTGAGGGAGGGTGAGTACA
The DNA here is from genome assembly GCA_966210615.1 of uncultured Massilia sp. GTDB lineage: Bacteria > Pseudomonadota > Gammaproteobacteria > Burkholderiales > Burkholderiaceae_D > Telluria. The sequence goes on along the minus strand of CBIHLT010000002.1, from coordinate 57,409 downwards.
GCGCGGTGTATGTGGTGCGCAATACGGACCGCATCCTGTCCAACAGCCGGGTGACGGCGACCATCCGCGCCAACGGGCGTTACACGAGCTCGGTGCTGGGCCAGCCGCTGCTGGCGGCTGGTGGACGCACGGCGGCGCCGCAAGAGACGCGCTACTGCACCAGCTGCGCGACGGTGGAGGCGGTGAACGTGATCGAGGTCAGCGGCGACGGCAGCTACCTGGGCACCATCGGCGGCGCGGTGGTGGGCGGCTTGCTGGGCAACCAGGTTGGCAGCGGCAGCGGGCGCAAGGCGGCCTCGGTGGCCGGCGCGGTCGGCGGCGCGGTAGCCGGGCGTCAGCTGGAGAGGAATATGCGCAAGAGCCAGCGCTACGAGGTGGTGGTGCGGTATACGAACAGCGGGGCGACGCAGGCGATTCAGTATGAGAACGATCCGGGGTTCAGGGTGGGGGACCGGGTGAGGGTGAATGACGGGGTGTTGTCGCGGGATCAGTGAGCACGAGAATATCGCGGCAGCTTTCGCCAGCCTGCGCCCTATAAACGGCATCCCCGCCTTCGCGGGGATGTCGTTGGTTTATGGTCGGGCGTGAGCGGGTACGGCGGCTCCGGCAACCTTTTTCGCTGCTCCTGTTCTTGTTGTCAGGCAGGCGTCAACACCTGATCATCCCCCGGCTGCTCCAGCTCCGCCTTCTGCTTCGCCGCGCCCTTGGTGCGCGACCTCGACGGCGGCAGCCGGCGCAGGGTCTTGAGCGCATCCGCATCCTTGATGCCGATCGTGCGCTGGTCCACCGTGATGAGCCCGATCTCGTTGAACGCCGACAGCGTCCGGCTGACCGTCTCCAGGGTCAGCCCCAGGTAGCTGCCGATCTCGTGCCGGGTCATGCGCAGGTTGAACAGCTTGCTCGAATAGCCCATGGCGGCAAAGCGGTCGGCCAGCGTTACCAGGAAGCGCGCCACGCGCGCCTCGGCCGACAGGGCGCCGAGCATGCCGATCATGGTCTGCTCGCGCACCAGCTCGCGGCTCATCACGCCGTACATCATGTTCTCGAGCTCGGAATGCACGCGGCCCAGGGCGGTCAGTTTCTTGAACGGCAGCAGGATCAGGTCGCAGTCGGACAGCGCGACCGCCTCCGATGCGTAATGGCGGGTGTGGATGCCGTCGACGCCCAGCATGTCGCCTTTCATGGGGAAGCTCAGCACCTGCTCGTTGCCGAACTCGTCGATCAGCACGGTCTTGAGGAACCCGGAGTTGACGATATAGAGCGTGTCGAAGGCCTGGCCGATGGTGTGCACGCGCTGCCCGGTCTTGAACTGGACGTGCTGGAACAGCAATTCTTCGGACGTGACCGAAACGCTGGCCGGAATGCGGAGCAGATCGCAGACTTCCTTCAGGTTGGACCAGAGACGTCCCTGGCGCTGGCGGCCCGCTTCCATCGGCGTATGCAGGGTCGGCTGGGTGACATTGCGTTGTTCTGACGTTGACTGGGACTGCATGCTCATCTCCAGGTGAGTGACTCAGGGTTTCAGGCAGCGATCCGTTTTGGCTGACACTTGGAGCGCCTGACAAAACCTCCATGGCTGCGTTGCAGCGTCTTGCCGTACAGGTGTACTGTCTTCGACGCCGCGCCTTGCCCTGGAGGTTTTGTTAGGCGCTCTTAGATCGCAAGCAAGTCGAAACGCTGAATTCAGTATGCCAACACGAGCCCGGCACGAATATCAGCGATGCCTGAATCTGTAGGTAGGATAGATGTCGTCAGTGTAGGAATCTTCTGACTCATACACGCATGGTTCAGAGGGAGATGACGCCGTTGGCGCCGCACGGCCGTGCAGGCAAGGGCCGAAAGAGGGAAGCGGACGCACGCAACAAGCGCGGCACGAAATCCTCAGGAACTGGTCAAAATCTGTTTGCTTACGCTTTCATCGGCGCCAGCAGCCGGTGGGCGACGGCATATTGCACCATTTCGGACAGCGAGTTCATGCCCATCTTCTGCATGATGCGGGTCTTGTGCGTGCTGACGGTCTTGACCGACAGGTGCAGGCCGTTGGCGATCTCGGTAATCGACTTGCCGCCCACCAGCAGCGAAAACACCTCGAATTCGCGGTCCGAGAGCTGCTTGTGCAGCAGCTGCTCGCTGGGCGCCATGATGTTCAGTGCCAGCTGCTCGGCCACTTCGGTGCTGATATAAGGACGGCCGGAGGCGACCTTGCGGATCGCGCCCACCAGCTGGGTGCCCGCGCTTTCCTTGGTCAGGTAGCCCTGGGCGCCGGCGCGGATGGCGCGCACCGCGTACTGCTCTTCCTCGTGCATGGTGAGGATCAGGATGGCCAGCTTGGGCGCCTCGCTGCGCACCTGGCGGATCAGGTCGACGCCGCTGCGGCCGGGCATCGACAGGTCGAGCAGCAGCAGGTCGAAGCCGCCCTGGCGCACCTGGGCCAGCACCTCGAAGCCGTTGGTCGCCTCGCCGACGATCTCGATATCCGCAGCGCCGTCGAGAATGCGCTTGAGACCTTCGCGCATGATCGTGTGATCATCGGCAATGACGATTCGTACCATATTCCATCCATCCTTCCGGCCGCGAACGGCATGACTCCCTGTTCAGGTTAGCACAGCGACCCGGCGAAAAAGTTAATGCCGTTGAAACTATGCGGAGCGGGTCTAGGCGCCCGGCTCCTTGATCAGGCGGTGCACCAGGACCGGCTTGGTCGTATGCGACAGCACCTTGTTGGTGACACTCCCCAGCAGCAGCTGGCCCCAGCCGCTGCGGCCGTGCGAACCCATGAAGATCAGGTCGCATCCTTCCTGCTCCGCCACGTCGACGATCTTCAGCGCCGCAGTGTCGGAAAACGCCGTCATGCAGCTGTGCTGCAGGTTGGCGCCGGCGCAGGAACGCATGATCTTGCCCATGTATTCCTCGCCCATGCGCCGCATCTGGGCCAGGTATTCCTCCTCGCTGGGGTAGGAGGGCGGGATGATTTCCACGTACACCGGATACTGGTACTCGGGCGCGACGAACAGGGCCAGCACTTCGGCGCCCATCTGCTGCGCGAACTTGACCCCGGCGCAAGCCGTATGCTGGGACACGGCCGAGCCGTCGGTGGTGATCAGGATTTTGCGGTACATGACGTTTCCTCCCAAAAGCCACGCCATTCTGGAGGGTCAAGGGCGCGGCGGCGATTGCTTTAACGCAAACTGTTGAGTTGGATCAAACATCCCAGCCTGTTGTTTCAATGCACAAGGGAAATCCGAGCAACAGGCCCTACGATTACAAAATACAACACCGGCCTTGTGTAAACATTCAGGAACCACACGATTTAATTGTCGCGGAATTAAGTTTTCTTGTCCATTTTGTTGCGTGCCGGTTTCCGAGATTTACCTACGGCAACCACACTGCTACACTCGCATGCAAACTCATACCATCTGTTAATACGGCCAACGACCGCCCCGGATGGACGCAGCACCCCCGAATTGCAAAGCTCATTGCGAATTTATACATTATGGAGAAGCAGGGATTATGACCGACGCCGCTGACGATTTCGACGCACTATTCGAGGAAGTGGCGGCGCAGCGCGCCAGCACGCCCGCCGCCGAGCCGGCACCTGCACCCGTGGCCGTAGCCGTAGCCGTAGCCGACGCTGCAGGCGACGACGACGACCTCGAGTCGCTGTTCGACCAGGTGTCCGCCGCGGCGCCGGCCGTCCTTGCAGCCGCGCCGGTGGCCGCAGCCGCAGCCGCAGTCACAGCTGAGGAAGCCCCGGTGAGCGAGGCCGAGCGCGGCATGTTCGAACGCCTGGGCGGCATTGTCCGCCTGCTGCACGACTCGCTGCGCGAGCTGGGCTACGACAAGGCGCTGACCGAAGCCTCGTCCCAGATCGTGGACGCCCAGGACCGCCTGGAATACGTCGCCAGCCTGACCGAGCAGGCCGCCAACAAGGTGCTCAACACCCTCGACGAAGGCATGCCCGCCCAGGACCTGCTGTCGAAGCAGGCCAAGGACATGGAAACCCGCTGGGCGGACCTGTTCTCGGGCAAGCTGAGCCTGGACGAATTCAAGGCCCTGGCCGGCGATTCGCGCCAGTTCGCGGCCAGCGTGAACGAAGCGACCGAAGCCGAGAAGGCGCGCCTGCTCGAGATCATGATGGCCCAGGACTTCCAGGACATCACCGGCCAGCTGATCAAGAAGGTGGTCAAGATCACCCAGACGGTCGAGCAGGAACTGGCCCAGCTGCTGCGCGACAATGCGCCGGCCGACCTGAAGGAAAAGCTGGCCAGGAAAGAGCAGGAAGCCGCCCAGCCGGCCCCGCTGATGCAAGGTCCGTCGGTGCCGGAAGCGGCCCTGGACCAGGACAACGTTGACGATCTTCTCGCCGATCTGGGATTCTAATGGACGATATGCTCAAGGATTTCGTCGTCGAGGCGATGGATCTGGCAGTCAATGTGGAAGAGCATTTGCTGCGCCTCGAACGCGATCCGGATAACAAGGAAACGCTGAACGCGGTGTTCCGGTCCTTCCACACGATCAAGGGCGGCGCGGGCTTCATGGGCCTGCCCGCGCTGGTCGCAGCCTGCCACCTGACCGAAAACCTGTTCGACGCGCTGCGCACCGGCGCCGCGCCGGTGACCCCGCTTGCGATCGAAGCCGCGCTGCAGGCGTCCGGATTCGTGGCCGACCAGCTGGGCGACCTGAACAACGGCACGCCGCCGGAAGGCCTGGCGCAGATGCCGGCCGACCTGGAGCGCATCCTGAAGGACGCGATCGAGGGCAAGGGCGCAAGCGCTCCCGCTCCTGCTCCTGCTCCTGCCGCTGCCGCTGCCGCAGCCGCTCCGGTCGCCGTTGCTGCGCCGGTGGTGGAAGCGGCGCCCGTCGCCGCCGCCGCGTCGGCCGGCGAGGATGGCCTGGACTGGACTGCGATGTACAACGCCGTGGTGCCGGCCGATAAGGCCATCGCGGCGAGCGCCGCGCCGGCTGCGGTGGCTGCCGCGCCGGCCGAGGCTGCCGCCGCTGCGCCTGCTCCCGCCAGGAACGGATGGGACGGCGTCGAGCGCCGCGGTAACGAGAACAAGGCCGCCGCGGCCGCGCCGGCCAAGGACGAGAGCATCCGTATCGACGCGGTCAAGCTGGACGCGCTGCTCGAAGTGGCGGGTGAGTCGGTGCAGGCCGCCAACCAGGCCGCCGTGCTGCTGGAACGCCTGCAGCAGTTCAAGTTCGAGGGCCAGGCCGCGACCCTGATCGCGACCCTGACCGAGACCCTGGAACGTGCTTCGCGCTACTCGGCCGAACTGCAGCGCGCCACGCTGGCGACCCGCATGCAGCCGGTCGGCCGCCTGTTCCAGAAGTTCCCGCGCCTGGTGCGCGAGCTGGCCAAGGACCTGGGCAAGGACGTCGAGCTGACCATCGAAGGCGCCGAGACCGAAGTCGACCGCGTGGTGGTGGACAGCCTGTACGACCCGCTGGTGCACATGCTGCGCAACGCGCTCGACCACGGCGTCGAGTCGCCGGAAGAGCGTGTCGCCGCCGGCAAGCCGGCCAAGGCCTTCATCCTGCTGAAAGCCTGGCAGGAAGCCAACAGCGTCATGATCGTGCTGCAGGACGACGGCAAGGGCATGGACCCGGTCAAGCTGCGCAAGAAGGCGGTCGACAAGGGCCTGATCGGCGAGCACAGCGCGCAAAGCGACGACGAAGCCTACCAGCTGGTGTTCCTGCCGGGCTTCTCGACCAAGGAAGTGGCGTCCTCGGTCTCGGGCCGCGGCGTGGGCATGGACGTGGTCAAGACGGCGGTGGAGAAGAACCGCGGCGCGATCCGCATCGAGTCCCAGCTGGGCACGGGCACCCGCTTCGCGATCCGCCTGCCGATCGAGCTGTCGATCGTGCCGACCATGCTGGTGTCGACCTCCAGCGCCCAGCTGGCGCTGCCGATGGCGGTGGTCGAGCGCGTGGTCGAGCTGCCGGAAGACTTCATGTGCGTGGGCGGCGCCCCGGTGCTGAAGGACCAGGGCCGGCCGCTGCCGGTGCGCTCGCTGGCGCTGTCGCTGGGCTACGAAGCCTGCTCCGAGCGCGTCGGCATCGTCATCAACGCGCCGCAGCCGTATATCCTGGCGGTGGAAGCGGTGGACGGCACGGCCGACCTGGTGATCAAGCCGATGACCGCGCTGAGCGTCGAAGGCATCACCGGCACCGCGCGTTCGGCGGAGGGCGAGCTGGTGCTGGTGGTCGGCCTGTCCTTCCTGATGGACGGCTGCCGCAGCAGCGTGCGCCTGGCGGCCTGAAGCGTCTCCCGCAGCGCAAAACGAACAAATCCTTCGCTTCTGCGCAAAAGCGCACACAAAAAGCCTGTGTTTCCTACGCAGGCTTTTTTTATTTGCATATAACAAAACTGTTGCAAATTAAATTTTCCGTTGTTCTGGGTTGTTGGCATAATCGTGCAATGCCCCCTCTTGGTGCGGCAGTGCACAAATATGGCATAATCAAAAATCGGGTCCGCATGAGGCGGCCCCGCCGACCTCCTTGATCGACCATGCAAAAAACGCTCTACGACAAACTCTGGGATTCCCATGTCGTGCGTGCCGACGCCGATGGCACCACTGTCCTCTATATCGATCGCCACCTGGTGCACGAAGTGACCAGTCCGCAGGCCTTCGAAGGCCTGCGCGAAGCCGGCCGCGGACTATGGCGCACCTCCGCCAACCTGGCCGTGGCCGACCATAACGTCCCGACCACCGACCGCGCCCAGGGCATCGCCGACCCCACCTCGCGCCTGCAGGTCGAGACGCTCGACGCCAACGCGAAAAGCTTCGGCCTCACCTATTTCGACATGCGCGACAAGCGCCAGGGCATCGTGCACGTGATCGGGCCGGAGCAGGGCGCGACCCTGCCGGGCATGACGGTCGTGTGCGGCGACTCGCACACCTCGACCCATGGCGCCTTCGGCTGCCTGGCGCACGGCATCGGCACCTCGGAAGTGGAGCACGTCATGGCCACCCAGACCCTGCTGGCCAAGAAATCGAAGTCCATGCTGGTCCAGGTCGACGGCGAACTGCCGCCGGGCGTGACCGCCAAGGACATCGTGCTGGCCGTGATCGGCAAGATCGGCACCGCCGGCGGCACCGGCTACGCCATCGAATTCGCCGGCTCGACCATCCGCTCGCTGTCGATGGAAGGCCGCATGACCGTCTGTAACATGGCGATCGAAGCGGGCGCGCGCGCCGGCATGATCGCCGTGGACGGCACCACCATCGACTACGTGAAAGGCCGTCCGTTCTCGCCCAAGGGCGAGCAGTGGGAGCAGGCCGTGGCCTACTGGTCCACCTTGCATTCCGATCCGGGCGCCAGGTTCGACACCGTCGTCACGCTCAGCGCTGCGGACATCCGCCCGCAGGTTACCTGGGGCACCTCGCCCGAGATGGTCACCTCGATCGACGGCCGCGTGCCGGACCCGCGCGAGGAAGCCGATCCGGTGCGCCGCAACGCCATCGAAAAGGCGCTGGCCTACATGGACCTGCAGCCCAACACCCCGATCGGCGAGATCGCCATCGACAAGGTGTTCATCGGTTCCTGCACCAATTCGCGCATCGAGGACCTGCGCGCCGCCGCCGAGGTGGTCAAGGGCCGCCAGCGTGCCCCCAACGTCAAGCTGGCGATGGTGGTGCCGGGTTCCGGCCTGGTGAAGGAACAGGCCGAGCGCGAAGGCCTGGACAAGGTGTTCAAGGAGGCCGGCTTCGAATGGCGCGAGCCGGGCTGCTCGATGTGCCTGGCGATGAACGCCGACCGCCTGGAACCGGGCGAGCGCTGCGCCTCGACCTCGAACCGCAACTTCGAGGGACGCCAGGGGCAGGGCGGCCGCACCCACCTGGTGTCGCCGGCGATGGCGGCGGCAGCGGGCATCGCGGGCCACTTCGTCGACGCGCGCGCTCTCTGACGCGCCGTTATAGAATCGAAGGTTTTCAACCCTGAACTTCGAACATCATGAAAAAAGTATTCGCTCTCTCGCTCATCGCCGTCCTGCTGGCTGGCTGCAACACCATTTCCGGCATCGGCCGTGACGTGCAGCGCGCCGGCCAGATCGTGACCGGGGCCGGCGGGAAATAAAACAAACAAGGTAAGCAGATGGACAAATTCACCGTACACGAAGGGCTGGTGGCGCCGCTGGACCGCGCCAACGTCGACACCGACGCGATCATTCCGAAGCAGTTCCTGAAATCGATCAGGCGCACCGGCTTCGGGCCCAATTTGTTCGACGAGTGGCGCTACCTGGACCACGGCGAGCCGGGCCAGGATTGCAGCACCCGTCCGGTGAACCCCGAGTTCGTGCTGAACCAGCCGCGCTACCAGGGCGCGTCCATCCTGCTGACCCGCAAGAATTTCGGCTGCGGCTCCTCGCGCGAGCATGCGCCCTGGGCGCTGCAGCAGTTCGGCTTCCGCGCCATCGTGGCGCCGAGCTTCGCCGACATCTTCTTCAACAACTGCTACAAGAGCGGCCTGCTGCCGGTGGTGCTGGGCGAAGGCGACATCGACACCCTGTTCAAGGCGGTCGAGGCCGTGGAGGGTTTCACGCTGACTGTCGACCTGGAGAAGCAGCGCATTTCCAGCGCCGACGGCAGTCTCTCTTACGGTTTCGCCATCGACGAGTTCCGCAAGTACTGCCTGCTCAACGGCCTGGACGACATCGGCCTGACCCTGCGCCACGCGGACGAGATCCGCGCCTTCGAACAACGCCACCTCGCGGCCCAGCCGTGGCTGGCCAACACCATCTGACAAGTCGAAAGAACACTGGATGAAGATTGCGATCCTGCCGGGCGACGGCATCGGCCCCGAGATCACCGCGCAGGCGGTGAAAGTCCTGAACGCCCTGGGCGAGCGCTTCGAGATGGAAAGCGCGGAGGTCGGCGGCGCCGGCTATGCCGCGCACGGCCACCCGCTGCCGGAAGCCACCCTGAAGCTGGCCAAGCAAGCCGACGCGGTGCTGTTCGGCGCCGTCGGCGACTACCAATACGACAAGCTGGAGCGCGCCCTGCGCCCCGAGCAGGCCATCCTGGGCCTGCGCAGGGAGCTGGGCCTGTTCGCCAACCTGCGTCCCGCGATCCTGTATCCGGAACTCGCCGGCGCCTCGACGCTCAAGCCCGAAGTCGTGTCCGGCCTCGACATCCTGATCATCCGCGAACTCACCGGCGACATCTATTTCGGCAAGCCGCGCGGCGTGCGCGAATGCCCGGACGGCCCTTTCAAGGGCCAGCGCGAGGGCTTCGACACCATGCGCTACGCCGAAGGCGAAATCCGCCGCATCGCCCACGTGGCCTTCCAGGCCGCCCGCAAGCGCGGCAGCCGCGTGACCAGCGTCGACAAGGCCAATGTGCTGGAAACCTTCCAGTTCTGGCGCGACATCGTCACCGAGGTGCACCAGGATTACCAGGACGTCGAGCTCGATCACATGTACGTCGACAACGCCGCGATGCAGCTGGTGCGGGCCCCCAAGAAGTTCGATGTCATCGTTACTGGTAACATGTTCGGCGACATCCTGTCCGACGCCGCCGCCATGCTGACCGGTTCGATCGGCATGCTGCCCTCGGCCTCGCTGGACGCCGACAACAAGGGCCTGTACGAGCCTTCGCACGGCTCGGCGCCCGACATCGCGGGGCAGGGCGTGGCCAATCCGCTGGCGACCATCCTGTCCGCCGCGATGATGCTGCGCTACTCGCTGGGCCGCCTGGACCAGGCCGAGCGCATCGAGGACGCGGTCAAGCGCGTGCTGGCCCAGGGCCTGCGCACGCCGGATATTCACGAACCAGGTACCACGAAAGTCGGTACCGAAGAGATGGGCAACGCGGTCGTCGCGGCCCTGTCATAGAGATTTATTCAACCAAGGGAAAATGATGAAACTCGTAGGTCTGGTAGGTTGGCGCGGCATGGTCGGCTCGGTCCTCATGCAGCGCATGCAAGAGGAAGGCGATTTCGACCACATCGAGCCGGTGTTCTTCACCACTTCGAATCCGGGCGGCGCCGCGCCGTCGATGGCGAAAAACGAAACCGCGCTGAAAAGCGCAACCGATATTACCGAACTGGCGAAGTGCGAGATCATCATCTCCTGCCAGGGCGGCGATTACACCACGGAAGTCTTCCCGAAGCTGCGCGCGGCGGGCTGGAACGGCTACTGGATCGACGCGGCTTCCACGCTGCGCATGAACGACGACGCGGTCATCGTGCTGGACCCGGTCAACAAGGACGTGATCAAGAACGCCTTGACCCGCGGCGTGAAGAACTTCGTCGGCGGTAACTGCACCGTGTCGTGCATGCTGATGGGCCTGGGCGGCCTGTTCGAAAAAGGCCTGGTCGAGTGGATGACGTCCATGACCTACCAGGCGGCATCGGGCGGCGGCGCCCAGCACATGCGCGAGCTGCTGACCCAGTTCGGCACCATCAACGCGGCCGTCAAGCCGCTGCTGGACAACCCGGCCTCGGCCATCCTCGAGATCGACCGCGGCGTGCTGGCCACCCAGCACGGCATGTCGGCGGACGAGACCAGGCAGTTCGGCGTGCCGCTGGCCGGCAACCTGATTCCCTGGATCGACAAGGACCTGGGCAACGGCCAGTCGAAGGAAGAGTGGAAGGCCGGTGCCGAGACCAACAAGATCCTGGGCCTGGGCGAATCCTTCGGCTCGAAAGCGATCCCGGTCGACGGCCTGTGCGTGCGCATTGGCGCGATGCGCTGCCATTCGCAGGCGCTGACCATCAAGCTGGCCAAGGACGTGCCGCTGGATGAGATCAACGACATCATCGCCTCGCACAACCAGTGGGTGAAGGTGGTGCCGAACACCCGCGAAGCCTCGATGCGCGACCTGTCGCCGGCAGCGGTGACCGGCAGCCTGACCATCCCGGTGGGCCGCCTGCGCAAGATGTCGATGGGCGGCGACTACCTGTCGGCCTTCACCGTCGGCGACCAGCTGCTGTGGGGCGCCGCCGAGCCGCTGCGCCGCATGCTGCGCATCGTGCTGGACCGCTAACGCCTTGCCGCGGGGCTGGCGGCCGCGCCGCCAGCCCTGTATGTACGCGCTTGTTGCCGTACTTGCCACACCTCCTGACAGCTTGACAAGCGTCGGTAATCAAACGCTATCAAACCCTTCCCGCATCGGTCATTCTGGCCACAGATCCTTTATCACTGCGCCATCGATGTGCGCAGGATGCTTGCATGCTCCAGAGCATGATGTTATGTTGAGACTCCCGGAAACCGCCTTTCCTCTGGTCAACTTTCTTTCGCTGCTTACTATGCAATCTAATCACCGTCCTCCGCTCATGGCGTTTGCGCTGAAATCGCTCACCGCAGCCGTGGCCAGTGCAGTGTTCCTGTCTTCCGCCGCCACCGCAGCGGGGCTTGGAAAACTGACGGTGCTGTCGGCGCTCGGGCAGCCGCTGCGCGCCGAAATCGAACTGACGACCAGTGCGGGCGAAGATCCGTCCAGCATGGCGGTCAAGCTGGCTTCGCCGGACGCCTTCCGCGCCGCGAACATCGAATTCAATCCGGCCCTGCTGTCGCTGCGCTTCAGCGTGGAGCAGCGCGGCGGCCGCCCGGTCATCCGCCTGAGCTCGACCCAGCCGCTGAACGAGCCTTTCGTCGACATGCTGCTCGAGCTGTCCTGGAATAACGGCCGCCTGGTGCGTGAATACACCTTCCTGCTCGACCCGGCCGAACTGCGCACGACCCAGCCGGCCCAGGTGGCCGCGGCGCCGGAAGCCCCGCGCAGCCAGGCCGCCCAGCCGCCCGCGGCCGTCGCGGCCGCGCCGGTGGCGCGCGCCCAGGAGCCGGCGCGCCGCCCGCAGCCTGCGCCGGCGGAACGCCAGGACGCCGCGCCTTCCGGCGACGAAGCCGCCCCTGGCAGCTACCGCGTGCGTCCGGGCGACACCCTGGGCCGCATCGCGACCAGGATCAAGCCGGCCGGCATTTCGCTCGACATGATGCTGGTGGCGCTGTATCGCGCCAACCCGGACGCCTTCATCGGCAACAACATGAACCGCCTCAAGTCCGGCCAGATCCTGTCGGTGCCTGACAGCCAGGCCATCCGCGGCACCGGCGAAAGCGAGGCGCGCGGCGTGGTCGTGGCCCATGCGGCCGACTTCAACGCCTACCGCAACAAGCTGGCCGGCCAGGTCGAGACCGCCGCGCCGAGCCGCGCCCCGCAGGCCGGCCAGAGCGCCGCCGGCAAGATCACGGCCAAGGTCGAGGAACGCCCGACCGCCGCCAACGAATCGCAGGACCAGCTGCGCCTGTCGAAGGCCGTGCCGGGCGCCAAGGGCGGCCCGCAGGGCGCGACCGCCAGCGTCGAGGACACCATCGCGAAAGAGAAGGAACTGGCCCAGGCCGAGGCCCGCGTCAAGGAACTCGAGAAGAACGTGGGCGAGCTCGAGAACCTGATGACGGTGAAGAGCCGTCCGGGCAGCGAAGCGCAGAACGCCGCGGCCGGCGGTGCGGCAGCCGGAGCGGCTGCCGGCAAGGCCGCCGAGCCGGCCCAGAAGCCCGCCGCCAAGCCGAAGAAGAAGCCGGTGAAGGAAGAGCCGAGCCTGGCCGACACGCTGATGGACAACATCACGTATATCGCCGCCGGCGCCGCCGTGCTGCTGCTGGCGGGCCTGGGACTGTCCCAGCGCCGCAAGCGCAAGCCCGCGCCGCAGAAAACCGTGATCACCGAGCCGTCGGTCATGGGCGCTCCGACCCAGCAGGCCGCGCACTCGCTGTTCGCCGAGACCGGCGGCCAGAGCGTGGACACCAGCAACAGCGTATTCAACTCCAGCTTCGCGCCCTCGGCCAGCCAGCTCGACACCAACGAGGTCGACCCGGTGGCGGAAGCGGATGTCTACATCGCCTACGGCCGCGACGCCCAGGCCGAAGAGATCCTGAAGGAAGCCCTGCGCGTGCATCCGGAGCGCCATCCGGTGCGCCTGAAGCTGCTCGAGATCTACGCCGCGCGCAAGGACCCGCGCGCCTTCGAAACCCAGGCCAGCGAGTTGTATAGCCTCACCCGCGGCCAGGGCGACGAGTGGGCGCAGGCCGCCGCGCTGGGCCTGGGCATCGATCCGCTCAACCCGCTGTATGCGGGCGCCTCTGCGGTGGTGCCGCCGGCGGCGCAGTCGCCGCAGGAACGCACCCAGCAGTCGCTTCTGTCGCAGCAGCTCGAAGACGCCTTCCGCGGCGGCGCTCCGGCTGCCGCGGCCGCGGGCGCCGTGGCCGGCGCAGCCCTGGCGCATGACGACGCCGACCGCACCGCGGTGCCGGCCGAGACCGAGGCGCGCGCCGACGACAATGTCCTCGATTTCGACCTCGGCGGCTTGAGTTTCGAGCCGGTGAGCGGCAACGAGACGGCCGCTGCGCCGGCTGCGGAGCCGAAGGCGGACTTCGACACGACCGCGGTGCCGGCATTCGAGTTCACCCTCGATCCGGTCGAGCCGCAGGCTGGCCAGGCTGCGGCCGCGCCTGCCGAAAGCGCCGTTGCGGCCTCCGCGGACGAGCCTTTCGACCTGTCCTTCGACATGAACTTCGACCAGCCGGCGACGGCGCAGCCCGCGCAGGCGGAGGCGCTGGCCGACGACGAGGACTTCACGCTCGACCTGAGCCCGCAGGCAGCCCGGCCGCTGGCCGTGGACCACACGGTCGACATGCAGGGCCTGGCCAAGGAATTCGACGGCCTGCCGCCGCTGCCGGCCATCGCGGAGGACACCGCGCCGGCCGCCAGGGCGGACGAGATGAGCGATCCGCTGTTCGACCTGGACAGCATGGACTTCGGCGCCCCGGCCGCGCCGAGCCTGCCTGCCTTCGACGAGGCGCCGGCGGTCCGTCCGGCCGCTGCCGAAGCGCCGGCCGTGTCGGAAGATCCGCTGTTCGATCTCGACGCGATGGACTTCGGCCTGCCGCACACCCCGGCCGCGCCGGCACCGGCGCCATCGGGCGCCGAGTTCACGCTGGACGACGATCCCTTCGCGTTGCCGGAAGTGCCGGCCGCCGCGCCCGCGCAAGCCGCGGCCCCGTCGCCGGGCGTCCCGCTCGAACCGGCCTTCGACCTGGCCGATATCGATCTCGACCTGCCCAACGGCGCCGCGCCGGCTGCCGCGCCGCAGTTCGCATCGGCTGATTCTGCCGCCGTCGCGGACATCACCGAGGTGAACACGGCGGCCGGGCTGTCGCCCGAGCACATGGAGATGGAAACCAAGCTGGACCTCGCCATCGCTTACCAGGAGATCGGCGACAAGGAAGGTGCACGTGAATTGCTGGACGAAGTCATCAAGGGTGGCAGCAGCGAACAGGTGAGCAAGGCCAGCGCGATGCGCGAGCTGCTCGCGTGAGGCGGATCGCACTCGGAGTCCAGTACGTCGGCACGGGCTGGAACGGCTACCAGAAGCAGCCCGCGCGCAACACGGTCCAGGACCAGCTCGAGATCGCCCTCGAGAAGTTCGCCACCGTCCCCCTGCACACCACCTGCGCCGGCCGCACCGACGCAGGGGTGCATGCGATCGAGCAGGTGATCCATTTCGACACCGAGCTCGACCGCCCGTCCCAGTCCTGGGTACGCGGCGTGAACGCCTTCCTGCCGGATTCGATCGTGGTGCGCTGGGCGCATGAGGTGGCCCCGGATGCGGAAGGCAACGAGTTCCACGCCCGCTTCTCGGCGCGCTCGCGCACCTATCACTACGTGCTCTACAACCATGCCAACCCGTCCGCGCTCTTGGCCGACCGGGCGGGGTGGGTGTTCCGTCCGCTGGACGTGGGACGCATGCGCGAAGCGGGCCAATACCTGATCGGCACGCACGATTTCTCGGCCTTCCGCGCCTCCGGCTGCCAGGCCAATACGCCGGTCAAGGACATGCACGAAGTCGGCATCAAGCGCCACGGCGACATCATCGTGTTCACCGTGCGCGCCAGCGCCTTCCTGCACCACATGGTGCGCAACATCGTCGGCTCGCTCATCTATGTGGGCACGGGGCGCAACGAGCCGTCGTGGATGAAGGAAGTGCTGGAGAGCCGCTCGCGCGACGTCGCCGCGCCCACCTTCATGCCGGACGGCCTGTATTTCGCCAGGATCGAGTACGATGCCAAGTGGGGCCTTCCCCAGGAAGACGCTCCGCCCCTCCCTTGGTTGTAAGGACGAGTTGTAAGGATGAGCATCAGCATGGCCCGCACCCGTATCAAGATCTGCGGCATCACCCGCGAGCAGGACCTGCGCGCGGCGGTGGATGCCGGCGCCGACGCCCTCGGCTTCGTGTTCTATGCCAAGAGCCCGCGCTACGTGACGCCCGGGCGCGCGGGTGAGTTGTGCGCGGGGCTGCCGCCGTTCGTGAGCGCGGTGGCGCTGTTCGTCAACCCGACGGTGGACGAGGTGCAGGCCGTGGCGCGGGCGATGCCGCTGGCGCTGATCCAGTTCCATGGCGACGAAACGGCCGAGCAGTGCGCGCAGATCGCGGCGGCGGTGGGGCGCCCGTATGTGCGGGCTTTTCGCGTCAAACCGGACACGGAGCCTGCGGCTTTGCTAGAATGGGAAGCTGCAAACCGCGCTGCCAGCCCCTGGTTCTCGGGCGTCCTGCTCGACACTTACGTGGATGCCTACGGCGGCGCAGGAAAGGTCTTCGATTGGTCTCTTATTCCAAAAGAGCTCGCGCCTCGGGTCGTTTTGAGTGGTGGCTTGAGCGTACACAACGCGACTGACGCGGTGGTACGCGTTCGTCCCTTCGCCGTCGACGTCAGCAGTGGCGTGGAAGAAGGCAAGGGAATCAAGGACGCCCGCAAGATCGCCGGCTTCATTGCCGCGGTGCGGGCTGCCGATGCCACCCCTTCAAGTGAGTCCGACCATGAAAGCAGTTCCTAGCAGCGGCGCAGCCGCATTGTTCAAGACCCCCGATTACGCCTTGCCGGACGCCTCCGGCCACTTCGGTCCCTACGGCGGCAGCTTCGTCGCCGAGACCCTGTCGCACGCGCTGGCCGAGCTGAACGAGGCCTATGCCCGTTACTCGGCCGATCCCGAATTCCTCGAAGAGTTCCGCTACGAGCTGGCCCACTTCGTCGGCCGTCCGTCGCCGGTGTACCACGCCCGCCGCTGGTCGGAGCTCGCTGGCGGCGCGCAAGTCTATTTCAAGCGCGAGGACCTGAACCATACCGGCGCCCACAAGATCAACAACGTGATCGGCCAGGCCCTGCTGGCGCGCCGCATGGGCAAGCAGCGCATCATCGCCGAAACCGGCGCCGGCCAGCACGGCGTCGCCACCGCCACCATCTGCGCGCGTTTCGGCCTGGAGTGCGTGGTCTACATGGGCGCCGAGGACGTCAAGCGCCAGGCGCAGAACGTCTACCGCATGAAGCTCCTGGGCGCGACCGTGGTGCCGGTGGAATCGGGCTCCAGGACACTGAAGGACGCGCTCAACGAAGCGATGCGCGACTGGGTCACCAACATCGAAAACACCTTCTACATCATCGGCACCGTGGCCGGTCCGCATCCGTATCCGATGATGGTGCGCGACTTCCAGTCGGTGATCGGCGAGGAGTGCCGCGTGCAGATGCCGGAACTGGCGGGGCGCCAGCCGGACTACGTGGTCGCCTGCATCGGCGGCGGTTCGAACGCGATGGGCATCTTCTATCCCTACATCGGCGAGCCGGGCGTGCAGCTGGTCGGCGTCGAGGCGGCGGGGGAGGGCCTGGATTCGGGCAAGCATGCGGCTTCGCTGACGGCTGGCCTGCCGGGCGTCCTGCATGGCAACCGCACCTATCTGCTGCAGGACGAGAACGGCCAGATCATCGAGACGCATTCGGTGTCGGCGGGCCTGGATTATCCGGGCGTGGGTCCGGAGCATGCGTGGCTGAAGGATTCGGCGCGCGCACAGTACGTGTCGATCACGGACGACGAGGCGCTGGCCGCCTTCCACGACTGCTGCCGCATCGAAGGCATCATTCCGGCGCTGGAGTCGTCGCACGCGATCGCCTACGGGGTCAAGCTGGCGGCGACCCTGCCGAAGGACAAGATCATCCTGGTCAACCTGTCGGGCCGCGGCGACAAGGACATGCACACGGTGGCGGCGCGAATGGGGCTCGACTTCAGCTAGGCGGCTGATTGTTCTGCCATTCCCGCTCACCTTATCGACCATAGAAAGCACAGCATGTCCCGTATCGAACAGACCTTCAACGCGCTCAAGGCGCAGAACAAGACCGGCCTCGTCACCTTCATCACCGCGGGCGACCCTGGCCCCGAGCTGACCGTCCCGCTGATGCACGCCCTGGTGGAGGGCGGCGCCAACGTCCTGGAGCTGGGCGTTCCGTTTTCCGACCCGATGGCCGAGGGCCCGGTGATCCAGCGCGCCTGCGAGCGCGCGCTCAAGTTCAACATCGGCCTGAAGGATGTCTTCGGCTTCGTGCGCGAGTTCCGCAAGAACGACCAGACCACGCCGGTGGTCCTGATGGGCTATGCCAACCCGATCGAGCGCATCGGCCCCGAGAACTTCATCCGCTCTGCCCGCGAAGCCGGCGCCGACGGCGCCATCGTGGTGGACTACCCGCCGGAGGAGTGCGCGGAGTTCGCCGACGCCATGCGCGCAAACGGCCTGGACCTGATCTTCCTGCTGGCCCCGACCTCGACGGTCGAGCGCGTGAAGCAGGTAGCCCGCTACGGCAGCGGTTTCAGCTATTACGTCTCGCTGAAGGGCGTGACGGGCGCCGGCAGCATCGACACGGCCGACGTGGCGCGCCGCGTGAGCGCCATCCGCGAGCACGTCAAGCTCCCGATCGGCGTCGGCTTCGGCATCCGCGACGCCGCCACGGCAAAGGCGGTGGCGGAAGTGGCCGATGCGGTCGTGATCGGCAGCCGCATCATCCAGGAACTGGAAAACACGCCAAAGGAAAGCGCCGTCGAAGCCGTCCGCAGCTTCACCTCCGGCATCCGCACCGCCCTCGACAGCAAATAAGGCCCCGCGCAGCCCTCGTAATTAGGGGCAGTAATTAGGGTCAGAGTCGAATTATTGGGAAATTCCCCAAAGTTGTCATTTAACTCGACTCCGACCCTAATTTATTGTTGAGAAAATAACTTCTCAGCAATTAGGGTCAGAGTCGAATTATTGGGAAATTGTCAGAAGTTGCTAAACAATTCGACTCTGACCCTGCGCTGGCATTGCGATTACTCGCCAGTCGGCGATAGCACGAGATGTTTTCTTTCTAAGAGTCATAGGGTAAAGTAGACTTGCCACGTGGCAAACTACTGGACTATAAGATGAAGAAACAAATCGTCAACGTCTCTATCATGCAATCGGCCAAGGTGATGGCCGCCCTCTATCTCGCGCTCTCCTTGCCTCTGGTGCTGTTGATGGCCATTCCGGCCATGATGAGCAATGAGTCCTTTCCCTTGATGATGCTTGTCGTCATGCCGATCGGCTACACCATCTTCGGTTTTATCTTCACCGTCATCGGTGCGTGGCTCTATAACCTGATCGCTGCGCGCATCGGCGGATTCGAATTCACGACTGCCGAGATCGAAGAGCGTTCCTGATCCCGGTGGGCGCGGCAACACGCACGCCGCCCAAATGAGGGTCAGAGTCGAATTGCTGGGCAATTCCTCAAAGTTGTCAAACAATTCGACTCCGACCCTCATTTATTAAAGAAGAAACAACTCATGGGCAATTAGGGTCAGAGTTGAATTGCTGGGAAATTCTTCAAAGTTGTCAAACAATTCGACTCTGACCCCCATTGGTGGGGGGGAGGAGGTGGGCGGATTGTTTAAATGATAATTGTCGGCTTGCTACGATTCGACAAGCGGGGCCTGAGCGGCTACACTACCGCCACCTGAAAGATTTGCCGCAAAGGAGATAAGATGAGTTGGTTGGAAAAACTGCTGCCCCCTCGGATCCAGCGCTCCGATGCCGCCAAGAGCAAGACCATGCCCGAAGGGCTGTGGGTCAAGTGCCCATCGTGCGAGTCGGTCCTCTACCGCGCGGACCTCGAGTCCAACCTGCACGTCTGCCCGAAGTGCGACCACCACATGCGCATCCGCGCCCGCGAGCGCCTCGATGCACTGCTCGATGAAGGCGGCCGCTATGACATCGGCCAGGAAGCCCTGCCGGTCGATACCCTGAAGTTCAAGGATTCCAAGAAGTACCCGGACCGCCTCAAGCAAGCCATGGACGCCACCGGCGAGACCGATGCGCTGATCGTCCAGGGCGGCTCGATCATGAGCCTGCCGGTCGTCGTGGCCTGCTTCGAATTCGAATTCATGGGCGGCTCCATGGGCTCCGTCGTCGGCGAACGCTTCGCCCGCGGCGCCCAGGTGGCCCTGGAGCAGAAGGTCCCCTTCATCTGCATCACCGCCACCGGCGGCGCCCGCATGCAGGAAGGCCTGCTGTCGCTGATGCAGATGGCCAAGACCACCGCCATGCTCACCAAGCTGTCGGAAAAGAAACTGCCCTTCATTAGCGTCCTCACCGACCCGACCATGGGCGGCGTCTCGGCTTCCTTCGCCTTCATGGGCGACGTCGTGATCGCCGAGCCGAAAGCCCTGATCGGCTTCGCCGGCCCGCGCGTGATCGAGAACACCGTGCGCGAGAAACTGCCGGAAGGCTTCCAGCGCGCCGAGTTCCTGGTCCAGAAGGGCGCCGTCGACATGATCGTCGACCGCCGCAAGATGCGCGAAGAAATCGCGCGCCTGCTGGCACTGCTGCAGAACCAGGCTGCCGAGGTCCTGGCCTAAGCCGGTACTGGCCTGATCCACTCCCGGTGCGGCGCGCCCACGCGCTGCCGCACCGTGCGCCGCTTCCCGGTGCGCCTTGCACACCTTCCCAGACGTACACATGTCCACTCTCCCGACCACCTTGCCCGACTGGCTGGCGCTGCTCGAGTCGCGCCATGCCGAAACCCATATCGACATGGGCCTCGACCGTGTCCGCGCCGTCAAGGAGCGCATGCAGCTGGCCTTCTCCTGCCCCGTGATCATGGTGGCCGGCACCAACGGCAAGGGCTCGACCTGCGCGATGCTGGAAGCCATGCTGCTGCAGTCGGGCTACCGCGTCGGCCTGTACATCAAGCCGCACTTCCTCGACTTTAACGAGCGCGCCCGCATCAACGGCGAAATGGCCTCGAACGAAGCCCTGGTCGAGGCCTTCAATGCGGTCGAAGCCGTGCGCGGCGAGGTCCCGCTGACCTATTTCGAATTCACGACCCTGGCCATCATGCACCTGCTGTCCAAGGCAGGCGTGGACGTGGCCATCCTCGAAGTCGGCCTGGGCGGCCGCCTGGACGCCGTCAACGTGGTCGACGCCGACGTGTCCATCGTGACCAGCATCGACATCGACCACACCGCCTACCTGGGCGATACCCGCGAGGAGATCGGCTTCGAAAAAGCCGGCATCTTCCGCCCGGGTAAAGTGGCGATCTGCAG
Source organism: uncultured Massilia sp. (assembly GCA_966210615.1). GTDB lineage: Bacteria > Pseudomonadota > Gammaproteobacteria > Burkholderiales > Burkholderiaceae_D > Telluria. The sequence goes on along the minus strand of CBIHLT010000002.1, from coordinate 37,031 downwards.
CGACCCGGTCCCGCCGAGCACCCTGATCCAGCATGCGCAAGACATCGGCGCCGACCTGTGGCTGCTGGGCCGCGACTTCAACTACCAGGGCGACCAGCAGCAGTGGAGCTACGGCGGGCGCAGCCAGCGCCGCAATTCGCTGGCCTATCCGGCCCTGCGCGGCGCCAACCAGCTGCTCAACGCCTCGGCCGCGCTGGCCGCGCTCGAAGCCCTGCGCATGCAGCTGCCTTGCGGCGCCCAGGAAGTGCGCGCCGGCCTGGCGATGGTCGAGCTGCCGGGCCGCTTCCAGGTGCTGCCGGGCCGCCCGACCCAGGTGCTGGACGTGGCCCACAATCCGCATGCCGCCGCGACCCTGGCCCAGAACCTCGGCAACATGGGCTTCCACCGCTACACCTATGCCGTGTTCGGCATCATGGAAGACAAGGACATCGACGCCGTGATCGCGCCGATGGCCGGGATCATCGATCACTGGTGCGTGGCCGAGCTCGATTCGCCGCGATCGGCCAAGGCCGGCGCGCTGGCCGGCAAGCTGGCCGCCCTGAAGCCCGCAGGCGCGAAAGAAGGGGATTTTTCGGTGACGGCGTTCGCCAATCCGGGCGATGCCTATGCGAATGCCCTCAGCCGCGCAGAGGAGAATGATAGAATTGTGGTCTTTGGCTCGTTCTACACCGTTGCAGGCGTGATGGCGGCCCGCAAAAACTCTCTACACTGATCGACTGAAAACGCATGGGCTTGTTCTCGTTCGGCAATAAAAACAAGCAAGAAACTGTCCGGGACAGCGGGCATTTCGTCAAGGATGACGATGCCGCATTCGGCGAGCGCGCCCGCTCCAAGCGCGCCTCGCACGCAGGAGAGGGCGCCCGGCGCGGCCGTGGCGCCGATCCGGTGCTTCCCGAAAAGAAGCGCGCGCGCCGCCGCCTGGTCGGCGCCATCGCCCTGGCCCTGGCGGCCGCCGTCGGCCTGCCGATGCTGCTCGACTCGGAGCCCAAGCCGCTGGCCGACGACATCGCCATCCACATCCCGTCCAAGGAAAAGGCGGCGCCGCTGCCCGTGCCGGCCGAGCCTGCCGCGGAGTCCTCCGATGAGCCCGTCCCGGCGGCCGAGAGCGTCGACAGCGGCGAAGAAATCATCGACGCCCCGCCCGCGGCCGCCAGGGCCGCGCCGCCCGCTGCCGAACCGCCGCCGGTCCGCACCGTCGACACCTCCAGGCCGGAAGCGGCGAAACCGGAAGCCGTCAAGCCCGAGCCCGCCCGCAAGCCCGAGCCTGACAGGCACGAACCCGAAAAGAAGCCCGCCAGGCCCGCCGAACCCAAGCTCGCGGAGAAAGCCGAGAAGCATCCGCGCGCCGACGACAGCGCCCGCGCCATGGCCATCCTGGAAGGCAAGCCGCCCGAGAAGGCCGAAGGCCCGGCCCCGCGCTACGTGGTCCAGGCCGCCGCGCTGGGAAGCCAGGAAAAAGCCGCCGAACTGCAGAGCCGCCTGCGCGCCGCCGGGATCTCGTCCTTTACCCAGAAGTCCGGCGAGCTGGTCCGTGTGCGCGTAGGTCCGTTCAGCAAGGAAGAGGCGGAAAAAGTACGCGCCAAGCTGAGCGGCATGGGCTTGTCCCCCACCATGCTGCCTTTGTAAGACGGGTTGAGCAGGCGTGACGATTTTCGATTATCTTGTCCTGTTCGTGCTGGTCTCGTCTGTCGTCATCAGCACCCTGCGCGGCCTGGTGAAGGAAATCCTGTCGCTGCTGGGCTGGATCGTCGCCTTCGTGGTGGCCAACGCCTACGGCGCCAGGCTGGCGCCGATGCTTCCGGACCTGCTGCCGGGCGACACGGCGCGCCTGATCCTGGCCTTCATCGTGCTGTTCCTGGGCGTAAGAATTTTGATGGGCCTGCTGTCCCTGGCGATCGGCGCCCTGGTGGAAGCCAGCGGCCTGAGCCTTGCCGACCGCGGCCTCGGAGGATTGTTCGGTCTGGCGCGCGGCATTGTAATCGTGCTTGCCGCCGTCATATTGTGTGGGATGACAGCCATTCCACAACAGGCTTTCTGGAAAGACGCGCTGCTGTCGCCCATGGCGGAAACCGGCGTGCGCACCGTCAAGCCTTTCCTGCCCGCTGCGCTGGCGCGGCACGTCGGATACTGAACCAAGTTTTGAACCTTTTAGCAATCAAGCAGTCCAGTTTTTAGGAGCGCACCATGTGTGGCATCGTCGGCGTCGTCTCGCATTCTCCCGTCAACCAGCTTCTGTATGACGCATTGCTGCTGCTGCAGCACCGCGGCCAGGATGCGGCGGGGATCGCGACCAATCACAGCAGCATGTTCTCGATGTTCAAGGCCAACGGCCTGGTACGCGACGTGTTCCGTACCCGGAACATGCGTTCGCTGCAAGGCAACACCGGTATCGGCCACTGCCGTTATCCGACCGCGGGCTCGTCGAGCGAGGAAGAAGCGCAGCCGTTCTACGTGAACGCGCCCTTCGGCATCACCCTCGCGCACAACGGCAACCTGACCAACCAGGCCCAGCTCAAGGACGAGCTGTTCCGCAACGACCGCCGCCACATCAATACCGATTCCGATTCGGAAGTCCTGCTCAACGTGCTGGCCCACGAAGTGCAGGAAGCGGCCGACGGCTACACCCTGAACCCGGACGCCGTGTTCAAGGCCGTTGCCGCCGTGCACCGCCGCGTGAAGGGCGCCTACGCCGTGGTGGCGCAGATCGCCGGCCACGGCATGCTGGCCTTCCGCGACCCCTTCGGCATCCGTCCGCTGTGCCTGGGCGTGAACGAGACCGAGCAGGGCAATGAATACCTGGTGGCCAGCGAGTCCGTGGCCCTCGAAGGACTGGGCTTCCGCTTCGTGCGCGACATCGCGCCGGGCGAGGCGGTCTTCATCGACAACGACGGCAACCTGCACGAGCGCCAGTGCGCCGAGAACACCTCGCTCAACCCTTGCGCCTTCGAATTCGTCTACCTGGCCCGTCCGGACTCGGTGATCGACGGTGCCTCGGTCTACGCCACCCGCCTGCGCATGGGCGAATACCTGGCCGACAAGGTCCGCCAGGAGATTCCGGTCGACGAGATCGACGTCGTGATGCCGATCCCGGATTCCTCGCGTCCGGCCGCGATCCAGCTGGCGCTCAAGCTCGGCGTGGAATACCGCGAAGGCTTCATCAAGAACCGCTACATCGGCCGCACCTTCATCATGCCGGGCCAGGGCATGCGCAAGAAATCGGTGCGCCAGAAGCTCAACGCGATCAGCGCCGAGTTCAAGGACAAGAACGTGCTGCTGGTCGACGACTCGATCGTGCGCGGCACCACCAGCCGCGAGATCGTGCAGATGGCGCGTGAAGCGGGCGCCCGCAAGGTCTTCTTCGCCTCGGCCGCGCCGCCGGTGCTGTACCCGAACGTGTACGGCATCGACATGCCGACCCGCGACGAGCTGATCGCCCACGGCCGCACCGTCGAGGAAGTCTGCAAGGAGATCACCGCCGACCGCGTGGTCTACCAGGACGTGGATGCGCTCAAGCGGGCGATATCAAGCGTGAATCCGGCGCTGAAGAACTTCGAAGCCTCGTGCTTCGACGGCGTCTACGTGACCGGCGACGTGACCCCGGAATACCTCGACAACCTGGAATCGGCGCGCCACAAGCCGAGCAAGAACACCATCGAGGATCCGGTGCGCACCCAGCTCAACCTGAACCCGTCCGTCGCCGCCGAGTAATCCCGATGAGCGACACCAACCAGTACGGCTTCACCACCACGATCCTGCACAACGATCGCCGCAAGGCGATCGAGCAGGGCTCGCTGCACAAGCCGGTGCACACCTCGGTGGCCTTCGGCTACGGCGACGCGCGCCAGCTGGCCAGTGTCTTCCAGGGCAAGGAGCCGGGCTTCCGCTACGGCCGCCAGGGCAACCCGACCGTGGGCGCTCTCGAGGACAAGATCACCAGGATGGAAGACGGCTTCGCCTCGCTGTGCTTCGCCACCGGCATGGGCGCCATCGGCGCGCTGTTCCAGGCGCTGCTGAAGGCGGGCGACCACATCGTCTCCTCGTCCTTCCTGTTCGGGAATACCAACAGCCTGTGGCAGACCGTGGCGGGGCAGGGCGTCGACGTTGCCTTCGTCGACGCGACCGACGCCGCCAAGGTGGAAGCGGCGCTCAAGCCGAACACCCGCCTGGTGTTCGTCGAGACCATCGCCAACCCGCGCACGCAAGTGGCGGACCTGGCGCGCATCGGCCAGCTGTGCCGCGAGCGCGGCATCCTCTACGTGGTCGACAACACCATGACCACGCCTTACCTGTTCCGCCCGAAGGCGGTCGGCGCGGGCCTGGTGGTCAATTCGCTGACCAAGTCGATCGGCGGCCACGGCATCGCGCTCGGCGGCGCGCTGACCGACACCGGCCTGTTCGACTGGAGCGCCTATCCGAACATCGCCCAGAACTTCCGCAAGCAGCCAAGCCAGGCCCAGGGCATGGCCCAGCTGCGCGCCAAGGCGCTGCGCGACTTCGGCGCGGCCCTCGGCCCGGAAGCGGCGCACCACATCGCCGTGGGCGCCGAGACCCTGGCCCTGCGCATGGAGCGCGCCAGCGCCAACGCGCTGGCGCTGGCCGCGATGCTGGAAGCCGATGAGCGCGTGTCGGCAGTCCATTACCCGGGGCTGGCTTCGCACCCGCAGAACGGCATCGTCAAGGAGCTGTTCCGTTCCGGCGGTTCGTTGCTGTCCTTCGAGCTGAAGGAAGGCATCGACTGCTTCGACTACCTGAACCGCCTCAAGCTGGGCATCCCCGCCAGCAACCTGGGCGACACCCGCACCCTGGTGATCCCGGTGGCGCATACCATCTTCTTCGAGATGGGAGCGGAGCGCCGCGCCAGCATGGGGATCGCGGAATCGCTGATCCGGGTGTCGGTGGGCATCGAAGACACCGACGACCTGCTGGCGGACTTCCGCCAGGCGCTCGACGCGTAAATATAGGGGCGGCGCGATGCCGCCCTTTTTGTTTCAGCGGTTGAGCAGGGCATGCGAATGCCGCTATCATGGAGATTCGACTTGCCATTCCTTCGACGCCCATGAAACGTTCCTTGTCCGCTCTCGCCCTTTCCCTCCTGCTGTCCGCCACCGCGTTCGCGGGTCCCCTTGAAGACGCGCACGCGGCCTTTGCCAAGAAGGACTTTCCGACGGCGGTGAAGCTGTACACCAAGCTGGCCGACGCCGGCAATCCGGAGGCCCAGCAGCACCTGGCGCAGATGTACTGGTATGGCGAAGCCGGGCAGGTGGACGAGGCCAAGGCCGAGGCGCTGTTCCGCAAGTCGGCCGCCAAGGGCAACAAGGTGGCGGCTGCTTCGCTCGAGGTCATGAAGCAGCGCGTGGAGCGCCGCAAGGATATCGATTACTGGGTCAAGGGCTACGACGGCTCGGAGCTGAAGTCCGGCGAATATGCCTGCCGGGTGCCGCGCATTCCGGCGATGTCGAAGATCAATGAAGAGATCGACCGCGTCAGCGGAGCGGTGACCAACTGGCAGAACTGCTACAACAAGTTCGTGACGAACCTGAACGAGTCCTCGCCGCTATCGAAGAAGATCCCGGCGGATATCGCCAAGCTGATGAGCAAGCAGGAAACCGAGGCGGCGCACGCTCACCTGGAGCGGGTGCGCGAGAACCTGGCGGAAGAGGCGAAGGTGAGTTCCAAGCTGATCCTGGCGGACTTCGCGGCCTGGCGCGCGGCGACCGAGGCGTATGTGTCGGAGCACAACGCGATGATCAAGAATAATGCGGATGGGTCGCTCAAGTCGAAGCTGCAGTGAGCGGTGGTAGCTGATCACGCAAACTTGGATCCCCGCCTACGCGGGGAGTCGTTGCCGCCAGTGGCGGGAATGACGTGCTGACGAACATAGTCGAAGTTGTAGTGCAGAAACCATCGGCACACTGAATCAAGGTCATCCCCGCGTAGGCAGGGACCCAGGTTTCGCAGCGCAGAGTTACCGCAACATGGCACTCAGTGCCAGCTACGCATCAACCCAACAGCCAGTCCTTCGAGCGCAAACTCGTCCCCCGGTTCCACCCGGATCACCTTGAAGTCCGGATTCTCCGGCAGCAGCTCGACGGTATTGCCCGTCTTGCGGTAGCGCTTGACCGTCACTTCCTCACCCAGGCGGGCGACGACGATCTGGCCGTTCTTGGCGCTGTCGATCTTCTTGACCGCCAAAAAGTCGCCGTCGCAGATGCCGGCATCGCGCATCGACCAGCCCTTGACCTTCAGCAGGAAGTCCGGCCGCGCCGAGAACATGGCGGCGTCGACGCTGTAGGTGGCTTCCACGTGTTCCTGGGCCAGGATGGGCGAGCCCGCGGCGACGCGGCCGACCAGGGGCAGGGACATCATCAGGGCCGGCGGCGGCATCGGGATCTGCTCGACGCTGGCGCCGACCAGGCGGATGCCGCGCGAGGTGCCCGGCGAAATCTCGATCGCGCCCTTGCGCGCCAGGGCCTGCAGGTGCTCCTCGGCCGCATTGGCCGACTTGAAGCCCAGTTCGGCCGCAATCTCGGCGCGTGTCGGCGGGAAGCCGGTGTTCTCGATCGCTTCCTTGATCAGGTTGAGGATCTGTTCTTGCCTTGCAGTGAGCTTGAGCATGGGTGTGTTACAGCTATGGTTGTAGGAGCAGACTGTATTTTTGTACAGTATTCTGGTATGCGCAAGGGGGAACGCGCGAAAAGTGTAAAAAATTTGTGCAGCGCGGGGTGAGGAGGGGGGAATGTGGTGGTTTGCACGCAAACTTGGATCCCGGCCTTCGCCGGGTGACGTTTTTTACGGTGCGGAAACATCGCGCTATCGGCGTCGACCGCGCCTGTTGGCACGTCTTTCCGGGACTCGGCGTCGCCCTCGGCCGGAACCCAGGTCCGTAGCAAACCGCCAACATCGCCAGCGCGCAGCGAGCCGCCGCCGCCCAAGATTCCATTTCCCTTCCACCCACTTTTCAGGCTATAATCGAAGGCTTTCCCTTCCCACACTCGTCTTGACGCCGAGGTGGGCATTTGTTTAAACGTCCTCAAGGAGTGTTGCATGCGTCATTATGAAATCGTTTTTATCGTCCACCCGGACCAGAGCGAGCAAGTTCCGGCGATGATCGAGCGTTACAAGACCACGGTGACCAGCCGCGGCGGTAACATCCATCGCGTGGAAGACTGGGGCCGTCGCCAGATGGCTTACCAGATCCAGAAGCTGCCGAAGGCTCACTACATCTGCATGAACATCGAGTGCGACAACGAGACCCTGGTCGAGCTGGAAACCGCATTCAAATTCAATGATGCTGTCCTGCGTCATCTGACCGTTAAGATGAAGAAAGCTGAAACCGCACCGTCGCCGATGATGAAGTCGGTCCAGCGCGAAGACGCAGCCAAGAGCCACCGCGCAGAAGCAGCAGCCGCTGCCCCGGCCGCAGCTGCCTAAGTTTTTCTCCAGGAATCAGTAATAACGGTAGTAGTGAACCAGCTCGAGCTCGTAGCGACCATCGCCGAGCGTGATGTCCTGCGCTACACCCCGGCCGGCGTGCCCATCGTGTCCGCCATCCTGATGCACAGTGGGCAACAGGAAGAAGCCGGTGTCGCAAGGCAGGTCGAGTTCGAAATCCCCGCCTTCGCCGCGGGTGAGATTTCAGGCAGGTTCGGCAGCGCGGAACTCGGCGCCAGCTACCGTTTCAGCGGATTCCTCGCAAAGAAAAACCGCAACAGCAAAGCCCTGGTGTTTCACATCATTGATTTTCAAGCCGCCTAAGCGGCACTAGATAGATACAGGAGCCTCAAAATGGCATTCGGTAAAAAGTTCGACAAAAACAAAGCTAAAGAAAAACTCAAGCGCAAACAGCAGAACCCGCTGTTCAAGCGCAAGAAGTTCTGCCGCTTCACCGCCGCCGGCGTGGAACAGGTGGACTACAAGGACGTCGACACCCTGAAGGACTTCGTCCAGGAAAACGGCAAGATCATGCCGGCACGCCTGACCGGCACCAAGGCGCACTACCAGCGCCAGGTCGACACCGCCATCAAGCGCGCCCGCTACCTCGCGCTGCTGCCGTACACCGACCTGCACAACGCTTAATCGTCGGCCACGACAGTCAGATATCCTGGAGATAAAACATGCAAGTTATTCTGTTGGAAAAAGTAGTCAACGTCGGCAACCTGGGCGACGTCGTCAAAGTCAAGGACGGTTACGCACGTAACTTCCTGATCCCGCAAAAGATGGCACGCCGCGCGACCCAGTCGGCCGTGGCCGAGTTCGAAGCCAAGCGCGCCGAACTGGAAAAAGCTGCTGCTGAAAAGCTGGCTGCTGCCCAGGCGCAAGGCGACAAGCTGAGCGGCATGACCGTCACCATCGCCCAGAAAGCCGGCGTGGACGGCCGTCTGTTCGGTTCGGTCACCAACTTCGACATCGCCGAAGCCCTGAGCAAGCAAGGCTTCCCGGTCGAGAAGTCGCAGGTTCGCCTGCCGACCGGCCCGCTGAAGACCACCGGCGAATTCCCGGTGGCCGTCGCCCTGCACACCGATGTGGTCTCGGAGATCACCATCGCCGTCGTGGGCGAAGCAGCCTGATTCAGCACAGCTAAGCTGTTGTTGTATAAAAGAAAAAAGCCGGGTTCGCCCGGCTTTTTTTATTGGCAAAATTCTCCAATTATTTCAGCCGCGTGACCGGAGCAGGTATAATGCCGCCCATGAATTCCGCTCCCGCCGATCCGCAAATCGAATCCCTGCGCATCCCGCCGCACTCCATCGAAGCAGAACAGTCCGTCATCGGCGGCTTGCTGCGCGATAACGCGGCCTGGGACCGCATTGCCGATTTCATGCACGCGGACGACTTCTACCGCTACGACCACCGCATCATCTTCGAACAGATGATCCGCCTGATCAACTCGGGCAAGCCGGCGGACGTGATCACGGTCTATGAAGCCTGCAACCAGCTCGGCAAGGCCGAGGATGTGGGCGGACTGCAATACCTGAACGCGATGGCGCAGAACACGCCGTCGGCGGCCAACATCCGCCGCTACGCCGAGATCGTGCGCGACCGCGGCATCCTGCGCAAGCTCATCACCGTCGCCGACGAGATTTCCGGCAATGCCTTCAATCCGCAGGGCAAGGAAGTCAAGCAGATGCTGGACGAGGCCGAGTCCAAGATCTTCGCCATCGCCGAGCAGGGCGCGCGCGGCGCCCAGGGCTGGACCGCGGTGCAGCCGCTGCTGACCCAGGTGGTCGAGCGCATCGACGAACTGTATTCGCGCGAGAATCAGGGCGAGATCACCGGCGTCCCGACCGGCTTCATCGACCTCGACCGCATGACCTCCGGCCTGCAGCCGGGCGACCTGGTCATCGTGGCCGGCCGTCCGTCGATGGGCAAGACCGCGTTCTCGGTCAACATCGGCGAGAACGTCGCCATCGAAGCGGGCCTGCCGGTCGCCGTGTTCTCCATGGAAATGGGCGGCGCCCAGCTGGCCATGCGTATGCTGGGTTCGGTGGGCCAGCTCGACCAGCACCGCCTGCGTACCGGCCGCCTGAACGACGAGGACTGGCCGCGCCTGACGCACGCCATCCAGAAGATGAACGACGCCCAGCTCTATATCGATGAGACGCCGGCGCTGAACCCGATCGAGATGCGCGCACGCGCGCGCCGCCTGGCCCGCCAATGCGGCAAACTGGGCCTGATCATCGTCGACTACCTGCAGCTGATGCAGGGCAGCCAGCCGGGCGACAACCGCGCCTCCGAGATCTCGGAGATTTCGCGTTCGCTCAAGGGCCTGGCCAAGGAATTGCATTGCCCGGTCATCGCGCTGTCCCAGCTGAACCGCTCGCTGGAACAACGTCCCAACAAACGGCCCGTCATGTCCGACCTGCGCGAATCCGGCGCTATCGAGCAGGATGCGGACGTGATCATCTTCCTGTATCGCGACGAGGTCTACAATCCGGACTCGCCCGACAAGGGAACCGCCGAGATCATCATCGGCAAGCAGCGTAACGGTCCGATCGGCGCGATTCGCCTGACCTGGATCGGCCAGTACACCAAGTTTGGCAATTACAGCGGTAACCTCGCCATCTACCAAGGCGACTAAACCGTCGATAACAATGCCGCTGCCGATCGGCGCAGCGGTTTCGATGTCCCAAGAGATTCACTACGGAGAACAATATGTTTGGACGCCTGATGCCCCAGGAGGGCAAGTTTTTCGACTTATTCAACCAGCACGCCGCACTGTGCGTGAAGGGTGCGCAGGAAATGGTTGGCCTGATGACCAACTTCGACGACCTGGAAAACCGTACCCATGCCGTGGAAAGCATCGAAAAACAGGCTGACAAGATCACCTACGCCTGCGTCGACCTGCTGCACAAGACCTTCATCACCCCGCTCGACCGCGACGACATCCACAAGCTGATCACCCGCATGGACGACATCCTCGACATGATGGAAGACGCGGCCCAGACCATCTCGCTGTACGACCTGCATGCGGTGACCCCGGAAGCCAAGCGCCTGGCCGAGCTGTGCCTGTCGGCCTGCCTGAAGGTGCAGGAAGCCGTCGCCATGCTGCACGACATGGGCAACGCCCAGAAGATCGTCGCCATCTGCGAAGAGATCGACCGCTTCGAGTCGGACGCCGACCACGTGATGCGCGCCGCCATGTCCAAGCTGTTCCGCGATGAACCGGACGTGCGCAACCTGATCAAGATGAAAGCCATCTACGAGATCCTCGAGACCGTCACCGACCGTTGCGAAGATGTCGCCAACATCATCGAAGGCATCATCGTCGAAAACGCGTAACGCGGCCACAGAACAAGAATAACTATGGAAACTCTACACATCAGCATTTACGTGCTGGGCATGCTGGTGCTGCTGGCGCTGGTGTTCGACTTCATGAACGGCTTCCACGATTCGGCGAACGCGATCGCGACCGTCGTCTCCACCGGCGTCCTGAAGCCGCAAACCGCGGTGGCCATGGCTGCGTTCTTCAACTTCATCGCGATCTTCGTGGTCAGCATGAAGGTCGCGCAGACCATCGGCAAGGGGACGATCGATCCGCATGTGGTCGACCACTACGTGATCTTCGGGGCCCTGGTCGGGGCCATTGTCTGGAACATCATCACCTGGTACTACGGCATCCCGTCCTCGTCCTCGCACGCCCTGATCGGCGGCCTGGTCGGCGCCGCGGTGGCCAAGTCCGGGACCGGCGCGCTGATCTCGGCGGGCCTGATCAAGACCGTGATGTTCATCGTGCTGGCGCCGCTGCTGGGCTTCGTGCTCGGCTCGGTCATCATGCTCATGGTGTCGTGGATCTTCGTGAAATCCACCCCGCGCAAGGTCGACGTCTGGTTCCGCCGCCTGCAGCTTGCCTCGGCCGCCGGCTATTCGCTGGGCCACGGCGGCAACGACGCGCAGAAGACCATGGGCATCATCTGGATGCTGCTGATCGCGGCGGGCTACACCAGCCCGACGGATGCGCTCCCGCCGACCTGGGTCATCATCTCCTGCTATGCGGCGATCAGCTTCGGCACCCTGTTCGGCGGCTGGCGCATCGTCAAGACCATGGGCCAGAAGATCACCAAGCTCAAGCCCGTCGGCGGCTTCTGCGCGGAGACCGGCGGCGCCATGACCCTGCTGATGGCCAGCTTCTGGGGCATCCCGGTCTCGACCACCCACACCATCACCGGCGCGATCGTCGGCGTGGGCGCCTCGCAGAAGGCCTCGGCGGTGCGCTGGGGCGTGGCCGGCAACATCGTCTGGGCCTGGATCTTCACCATCCCGGCCTCGGCCTTCATGGCGGCGGTGGCCTGGTGGATCGGCACCCACATCATGTAATTCCCGGCTTGGCCGGCAAAAAAGCGGAGCGCATGCTCCGCTTTTTTTTCGCCTGTCGCGCATCCGCCGCAAGCTGCATACTTCTTTACATTTTTGCTAACTTAAGTAGTAATATTACACAGTGACCGCAGGCCACCGCTGCCGCCGGTACTGGAGCCTCGCTACGAAGGCAGCGCAGACAAAATGATAGAGGAGACACAATGCGTCAAACACGTAGTTTCACTTCACGGCTGCGCGTGCTCGCGGCTGCGCTTGCCGCCGGGGGGCTGCTGGCCGCCTGCGGCGGGGCAGAAGATCCCGCGGCGTCCGGCATGTCGGGCAGCCGCAGCCTCGCCGCCACGACCGTGGCCGCGGCGAGCGAAGCGGTTGCGCCCGGCAGCATCCGCGTCCACTTCCGCCGCGTCCAGAACGACACCGCCGAGTGGGGCGTGTATTCCTGGGACGGCCCGCAACATCCGAGCACGGCCTGGATCAGCACCCGCTTCATGTTCGCCAGGACGGACGGTTTCGGCGGCTACGTCGACATCCCGCTGGCCGCGGGCAAGAGCGCGCTCTGGTTCCTGGTCACGGACGGCAACGGCACCAAGAACTGCGGCAACGACCAGGGCGCGGCCCTGAACGCCGACGTCCACGAGAAGGGCCAGGAGATCTGGCTGCTGGAAGGCGATTGCACTATCTACGTCACGCCGCCGGCGATCAGCTTCGGCAACCTCTCCAGCGCCAGCGCCCACTGGCTGTCCGCGCGCCACCTGGCCTGGCCGGGCGTGCCTGCCGGCGGCAGCTACCGCCTGTATTACGCGCGGGAAGGGGGGCTGGGCTCCGGCGTCGACGGCGTCACCGGCGCCGACGGCAGTTTCGCGCTCCTGCCGGCGAATCTTCCTGAACCGGTGCGCCAGAAATTCCCGCACCTGGCCGGCGCCACCGGCCTGGCCCTGTCGGACGCGGATGCGGCCCAGGCCGCGGGCCTGGCCAGCGCCCAGTTCGCGATCGCCCAGTTCGGCGCCGACGGCCGCCTGGTGCAGGTGACCTCGCTCCAGAACGCCGGCATGCTCGACGAGGTGTTCGCGGCCAGGGCCATGGACGCCGAGCTGGGCGTTTCCTTTGACCGCGCCGGCGTGCCGACCTTCCGCGTCTGGGCCCCGACCGCACGCTCGGTCGCCCTCGACATCTATCCGGACGCCTCCGCGCCCGCCACCACCCAGGTGGCGATGCGGCGCGACGCCGCCAGCGGCCTGTGGAGCTATACCGCGCCCAACGCCGGCTGGACCAACCGCAGCTACTACACCTACACCGTCAAGGTGCTGTCGCGCTGGGCCAATAACGCGGTGGTCACCAACACCGTCACCGACCCGTATTCGGTCAGCCTGAACGCCAACGGCCGCCGCAGCTTCGTGGGCAACCTGGACAGCGCCGCGCTCAAGCCGGCCGGCTGGGACGACCAGCGCAGCCCGAAGCTCGAGCACCCGGCCGACATCTCGCTGTACGAACTGCACGTGCGCGACTTCAGCGCGAGCGACGCCAGCGTGCCCGCAAGCCATCGCGGAAAATACCTGGCCTTCGCCGACCGCGACTCGAACGGCATGCGCCACCTGAAGTCGCTGCAGAAGGCGGGCCTGAGCCATGTGCACCTGCTGCCGGTGTTCGACATCGCCAGCGTCGACGAAACCGGCTGCACCACACCGACAATCGCCGGCGCGGCGCCGGATGCCGAAAGCCAGCAGGCGGCGGTGGACGCGGTGCGCGACAGCGACTGCTTCAACTGGGGCTACGACCCGGTCCACTACAACGCGCCGGACGGCAGCTACGCCACCAGCGCCGACGACGGCGCCACCCGCGTGCGCGAGTTCCGTTCGATGGTGCAGGCGCTGCACGAGACCGGCCTGCGCGTGACCATGGACGTGGTGTTCAACCACACCAGCGGTTCGCAGCAGGGCCCGACCTCGGTGCTGGACAAGATCGTCCCCGCCTACTACTACCGCCTGAACAACAGCGGGTCCATCCTGAACGACAGCTGCTGCGCCGACACCGCGGCCGAGCATGCAATGATGGGCAAGCTGATGATCGATTCGGTGGCGCTGTGGGCCAGGCACTACCAGGTCGACAGCTTCCGCTTCGACATCATGGGCTTCGCCCCGCTGGACCTGATGAAGCGCCTGCAGGCCCAGGTCAACCGCGCCGCCGGCCGCGAGATCTATCTGTACGGCGAAGCCTGGAACTTCGGCGCGGTCGGAAACGACGCGCGCTTCGTGCAGGCGCGCCAGGCCAATATGTTCGGCAGCGGCATCGGTTCCTTCAACGACCGCCTGCGCGACGCCGTGCGCGGCGGCGGCTGCTGCGACGGCGGCGGCAACCTGGTGAGCCAGCAGGGCTTCATCAACGGCGCGTGGCTCGACCCGAACGCCTGGGCCAACCAGTCGAAGGACGATGCCCTGCGCCTGGCCGACCTGGTGCGCGTGGGCCTGTCCGGCACCCTGCGCGACTACCGCTTCACGGACCGTTTCGGTTCGCTGCGCAGCAATGCCCAGATCGACTACTTCGGCCAGCAGGCGGGCTTCGCGGCCAACCCGGCGGAGACCGTCAACTACATCGAGGCGCACGACAACCAGACCCTGTTCGACATCAACGCCTTCCGCCTGCCGCAGCACACCAGCGTGGCGGACCGGGTGCGGGTGCAGAACCTGGGCGCGGCCATCGTGCTGCTGTCGCAGGGCGTGCCCTTCATCCACGCGGGCCAGGAGATCCTGCGCTCCAAGTCGCTCGACCGCGACAGCTACAACGCGGGCGACTGGTTCAACCGCCTGGACTACAGCTATGGCTCGAACAACTTCGGCGTCGGCTTGCCGATGGCGGGCGTGAACCGCGACAACTGGTGGGTGATGCAGCCCATCCTGGCCAATCCCCTGATCAACCCGGACAGCCGCGCGATCCAGTCGGCCAAGGTGGTGTTCGAGGAATTCCTGGCGATCCGCAAGGACAGCAGCCTGTTCCGCCTGCGCAGCGCGCAGGACGTCAGCGAGCGCCTGCGCTTCTTCAATACCGGGCCGGACCAGGTGCCGGGACTGGTGGCGATGCGCATCGATGGCGAGCGCCCGTTCCGCTACCCGGGCGCGCAGTACCGCAGCGTGGTGGTGCTGTTCAACGTGGACAAGGCGCCCAAGACCGTCAGCTTCCCGGAACTGCGCGGCGCAAGGTTGTCGTTGCACAAGCAGCAGCGCAAGTCGCTTGACGCGGTGGTGCAGGGCGCCGCCTTCGATCCGGCCAGCGGCAGCTTCACGATCCCGGCGCGTACCGCGGCGGTGTTCGTCGAGTAAAAAGAAGAAGGGCCGTGGACGCAGCGCGCTCACGGCCCTTGGAAGCAGTCTTTGTCGATTACATGCGTGCGTTCGGGTCCAGCACCGAGCCGCTCTGGCGCAGCATGTTCTCCAGGTCCTCGCCGCTGGTGACCTTGGTGCGGTCGGTGCGCTTCGGGTCCTTCTTGGAGAACAGGGTCCCGGTCGGAACATAGCGTTCCTCCTGGGCGAGCTTGTCGCCGGGTGCCGAGCCGGTGGGCGTGGCGGCGCAGCCGGTCAGCAGCGCAATCGCGCAGAGGGCCGTCAAAGTGGTCTTCATGGTCATCGATCTCCGTTTTAAATGTATGTATGTTGTGCGCATCTTCGTTCAATTGATGCAAACAACGCATGTCATTCTAATATGGGGAAATCCGCTTCAATGTCACCAATTGTCGCTTCCCGGACGGGTGTACAAGGGGTCGTGGGAACGGCGCCAAAGAAAAAGGGCCGTGAACGCAGCGCGTCCACGGCCCTCGCAACCTGGCTTGTGCAGCCTACATTTTGGCGCCCGGGTTGGTGACCCCGCCACCGTTGCGAACCATTTCCTCCAGTTCTGAACCGTTGGTGACCCGCGTCCTGTCGGTACGCTTCGGATCCTGATTCCGGAACAAGGTGCCGGTCGGGACGTAGCGGTCCTCGTAGGCCACTTTCTCGCCCGGCTGCTTTTCAACCGTGGTGGAAGCGCAGCCTGCCAGCAGCATGCCGGCGCCAACGAACATCATTGTGATTTTCATTGAGATTTAACTCCGGTTAAATGAATGTATGCTGCTTGCATCGCCCCGTCATTTGATGCAAACGGCACGTACCATTTTAATATCAGTCAGGCCCGAAAGCACCTTCTCGACACCATCCATTTTCAAGGTCAGCATCCCGTCTTCGAGCGCGGCCGACAGCAGCGCGGCCACGCGCGCGTGTTCGACCATCAGGCGCTTCAGGTTGTCCGTGCCGAGCATCAGCTCGTGCAGGCCCACGCGGCCGCGGTAGCCCTTGGTGCAGGCCTCGCAGCCGACCGCGCGGTAGAGGGTGAAGCGGCCTTCGCTGTCGGCGTGGCGGGCACGCCATCCGTCCAGCACCTTGTCGCGCGCGGCTGCCGGGTCGTCGCGGAAGGAGCGGGTCTCGACCAGGTCCTCGCAGTACTCGAACAGCAAGGCCTCGATCTCGTCCTCGCCCGGATGGTAGGCCTCGCGGCAGGCCGTGCACAGGCGCCGCGCCAGGCGCTGGGCCAGCACGCCGAGCAGGGCGTCGGCGAAGTTGAACGGGTCCATGCCCATGTCCATCAGGCGCACGATGGATTCCGGCGCGCTGTTGGTGTGCAGGGTGGCCAGCACCAGATGTCCGGTGAGCGAGGCTTCGATCGCGGTGCCGACCGTCTCGCGGTCGCGCATCTCGCCGACCATGATCACGTCCGGGTCGGCGCGCAGGAAGGCGCGCATCACGGTGGCGAAGTCCAGGCCGGCCTTGCGGTTCACCTGTACCTGGCGCAGGCCTTTCTGGGTGATCTCGACCGGGTCTTCGGCGGTCCAGATCTTGGTCTCGGGCGTGTTCAGGTGCGCCAGGATCGAATGCAGGGTCGTGGTCTTGCCCGAGCCGGTGGGGCCGCACACGAAGAACAGGCCGTAGGGCTTTTCGATGGCCGGCACCAGGCGCTCCAGGTTGGCGGGGCCGATGCCCAGCTGGCCGAGCGGAATCGGCTCGCCCGCCTGCAGGATGCGCATCACCACGTCCTCGACCCCGCCGCTGGACGGAATGGTCGCCACGCGCAGCTCGATGTCGAGCGGCCCGTACTTGCGGAACTTGATCTTGCCGTCCTGGGGCTTGCGGCGCTCGGAGATGTCGAGGTCGCACATGATCTTCACGCGCGCCACCAGGGCGTTGCGGTAGCTGGACGGAATCTCGATGTAGGGCACCAGCACCCCGTCCTTGCGGAAGCGGATGCCGGTCTTGCCCTTGCCGGGCTGGGGTTCGATGTGGATGTCCGACACGCCCTGGCGGTAGGCATCCATGATCACCTTGTTGAGCAGCTTGACCAGTTCGTTCTCGACCGCTTCCGACACCTCGGCGCTGCCTTCCCCATCCTCGTCGTCCTCCAGGCCGGACAGCAGCTCGCCCACCGACTCGTTGCTGGCCGTGCCGGCCCCGAAGAACTGCTCGGCGGTCTGGCGGAATTCCTGGCGCGTGGTGACGCGCCAGGCGACCTTCGCCTTGGGGAAGAGCTGGGACACGATGCGCGAGGCGCTGGTGCGGTCAGGGTCGGTCGCCAGCACCACCAGGCCGTCGCGCCCGTCCTCGAGCGGCAGCCAGCCGCTTTCCTCGACATACTGGCGCTTGAGGTTGCGCAGCAGCTCGATCGGCTTGATGCGGTCCGGGCGGAAGGGCTCGTACGGCAGGCCGTAATGGGCGGCCAGCGCGGCGCCGATGGCCGCGCGGCGCACGCGCAGCTCGTCGGCCAGCAGGTCCTCGAGGTCGATGTCGCGGTCGCGCGCGGCGCGGGTGGCCTGTTCCAGCTCGGCCGCCGACAGCACGGCTTCCTGCACCAGGGCATCGTACTTGCCGCGCACCGGCTGCTGCGGCCCGAGGCGCTTGTCCAGCGCCACCGCCAGGGTGTCGCACAGCTGGCGCACGCCGTCCAGGTAGAGGGCGGGGAAGGGGCCGCCGTCCCGGTGGTTGATGAACTGGACCACGCCCAGCAGCTCGCCGCCCTGCGCCACCAGGGGCGCGGCCAGCATCTCGCGGGTGCGGTAGCCGGTGCGCTGGTCGACCCCGCGCTGGAAGTGCAGCTCGGGCGAGAGCCGGCGCAATTCGTCCTCGTCGTAGACGTCGGCGATCGAAACCGTCTGGCGGGTCAGCGCCGCGTAGCCCGCCACCGAGCTGGGCGCGATGCGCAGGCGCAGGTCGCGGAAGGAAGTCAGGCCGGTCTTGACCTTGGAGACGATGTGCTGCTTGTCCGGCGCCACCGCGTACAGGGTGAAGCGGTCGCAATGGAACAGGTCGCAGAAGTCCAGTCCCAGGTCCAGCATGATCTCGTCCAGGTTGGCCGTGGCGTGGATCTTGGTGGTGGTGCTCTGGAGCCTGGACAGGAAGGCCAGGCGCCGCTCGGCGTCGGCGGCAGGGTGGCTGGCGGCGTCGTTCATCGCAGTGTGGTTTCCAGGCTGACTTCGAGGCCCTCATGGGCCAGGTGGACCTGCAGTCCGCCCAGGTGGCCCGCATGCCGGGCCAGCACTTCGGCGAACACGGCTTCCAGCTCGTCGTCGCCGCGGGTCGGTTCATGGTGGGTGCAGTAGAGCGCGCGCGCGCCCACCCGCAGCGCCATGCCGATGGCGGCGTCGAAGGTGCCGTGGCCCCAGCCCAGCCTGGACGGGTATTCCTCGCGCGTGTAGGAGCAGTCCACAATCAGGGCGTCCACGCCGCGCATGGCGGCGTCGATCTCGCGCTGGCGCGCGGCCAGGTGCTCCTCGACGGCGGCATGATCATGGCTGCCCGGCGCATGCGGGTTGTGCCAGGGCTCGTGGTCGCCCGTGAAGAACACCGACTTGCCGCCGCAGTCGATGCGGTAGCCGAGGTTGGTGACCGGGTGGTTCATCAGCACGTTCGAGACGCGCGCGTCGCCCACCGCGATCGCCTGGCCGAGTTCCAGGGTGCGGTATTCGATGGTGGCGTCCATCTGGGTCTCGCTGACCGGGAAGTAGCTGTTCTGCAGCTGCACCGCCATCACGTGCTCGATGCCCTTGCCGGTGACCGGGTCGTAGGCGCCGTGCAGGCGCACCCGGCTGCCCTTGACGAACAGCGGGGTGAAGAAAGGCAGGCCGTGGATGTGGTCCCAGTGGCTGTGGGTGATGAAGATGTTGGCGGCGATGCCGCCTTCCCGCGGCCGGGCAAGCAGGTGCTGGGCCAGCGGGAACAGGCCGGTGCCGCCGTCCAGCACGATCAGGGTGTCGTCGTCGGTGCGCACTTCGATGCAGGTGGTGTTGCCGCCGTAGCGCGCGGTGCGGGGACCCGGAGAGGGGATCGATCCCCGGACACCCCAGAAGCGGAATTTCATCAGGACACTCCTGCCAGAACTTGTCTTTTTGCTGTGAAAACAAGTCCGATGATAGCGGGTTTGTGTCCTTGTGGCTCTAAAAATTGCGACGATGAGCGGAATTGAGTGGTCAGCGTGGCGCAAGAAAGATACACTCGGGAAAGATACTATTTTGCAATTCACATTGCTGTCGAAACATGGAAGAGTTGAACCCGTCCCAAGTCGCGCAACGCCTGCACCAGCTTACCGAGGTCAGCGTCGCGCTCGGCGGCAACCGCGACACCGCCGCGCTGCTCGACCGCATCCTGCGCGTGGCCAAGCAAATGACCGACGCCGATGGCGGCACCCTGTACCGCCCGAGCGAGGACGGCGAGCACCTGTGCTTCCACATTTCGATCAACGACAGCCTCGAGATCTACCAGGGCGGGGTGAGCGGCAAGCCGATCGACATCCAGCCGGTGCCGCTGTACGACGGCTACGGCAACAAGAACCTGGCCTCGGTGGCGGCCTACGCGGCCAACTTCAACCAGTCGGTCAACATCGAGGACGTGTACAAGGCGGACGTCTTCAATTTCTCCGGCATGCGCGCCTTCGACGCGGCCTTCGGCTACCACTCGCAATCCTTCCTGACGGTGCCGATGACCGACCACGAGGGCGAGCTGGTGGGCGTGCTCCAGCTGGTCAATGCCAAGGACCGCGAGAGCGGCGCGATCCGCGCCTTCACCCAGACCGACCAGCGCTTCATCGAAGCCCTGGCGGCCCAGGCCGCGGTGGCGCTGACCAACCAGCAGCTGGTCAAGCAGCTCGAAGGCCTGCTCGAAGCCCTGGTCAACCTGATCAACATCGGCATCGACGAAAAATCGCCGTACACAGGCCGTCACTGCCAGTTCGTGCCCGAGCTGACCATGATGCTGGCCGAGGCCGCGCATGCGTCGGGCAGCGGGCCGCTGGCGGGGTTCAGCATGAACGACGCCGACCGCCGCGAATTGTGGCTGGCCGGCCTGCTGCACGACTGCGGCAAGATCACGACCCCGGTGCACGTGGTGGACAAGGCCACCAAGCTGCAGACCATCTTCGACCGCATCCAGCTGGTCGACACCCGCTACGAAGTGCTGCTGCGCGACGCCGAGATCCGCGCCTTGCGCGCCAGGCTGGAGGCGGACGCCGATCCGGCGGCCATCGAGGACCGCCTGCGCTCGGAGCAGGAGCGCCTGCGCGCCGACCGCGAATTCCTGCGCCGCGCCAATATTGGCGGCGAAGGCATGGCGCCGGAAGACCAGGAGCGCGTGCGCCGCATCGCGCGCACCCGCTGGACGGGGCCGGATGGCCAGGAACAGGATCTCCTCAGCGCCGAAGAGGTGCTGAACCTGACCGTGCGCTTCGGCACCCTGACCGAGGAAGAGCGCAAGATCATCAACAACCACATCGTGGTGACGATCCGCATGCTGGAGTCGCTGCCCTGGCCGAAGCACCTCAAGAACGTGCCCGAATACGCCGGCGGCCACCACGAACGCATGGACGGCAAGGGCTATCCGCGCGGCCTGACGCGCGAGCAGATGTCGGTGCAGGCGCGCATCATGGCCATTGCCGACATCTTCGAGGCGCTCACCGCGCGCGACCGGCCCTACAAGAAGGGCAAGACCCTGTCGGAGTCGCTGCACATCCTCGGCAAGTTCGCGCTCAACGGCCACATCGACCCCGACCTGTTCGACGTCTTCGTGCGCCGCAAGGTCTACCTCGAGTTCGCGCGCGAGCACCTGGACCCGTCGCAGATCGACCAGGTCGACGAGGCGGCGATCCCCGGCTACCAGCCGTAAGCGCCGGAGGCAGGGATGGGACGGATCCGGCTGGCATTCACCCGCGCCTGGACGCGCTATGGCGCGCGCTGGGCGCTCGGCATGCTGCTCACCCTGGCCGCGGTGCTGTATCCGCTGGACTTCTGGTCCAGCCATACGGTCGTGCGCCAGGACACCATCATCGCCGACCTGCGCATGCGCCTCGAGCCCTTCGAGCTCGATCCCTCCATCGTCATCGTCGACATCGACAGCAAGAGCCTGGCCGACATCGGACGTTTTCCCTGGCCGCGCAACGTGCTCGCCACACTGGTGGACCGGCTCACGCGCCACTACGAGGCGGGCGCGGTGGGCTTCGACATCTCCTTCCCGGAAGCGGATACCAGTTCCGGCTACGCCGTGCTGGAGCGCCTGGCCGCGCACGAACTGAAGGACGTGCCGGGCCTGCAGCGCGAGCTCGGCCAGATCAAGGGCCAGCTCGACTACGACGGCCTGTTCGCGCAGTCCCTGCAGGGGCGTAAGGTGGTGCTCGGCTTTAACCTGGCGCCGGAGCAGAAGAAGGGCATGCTGCCGGAGCCGTCCTTCACCAGCGACTACCTGAACGGCCGCTCGGTGCTGGCCTACGCCACCGATGGCTACGAAGGCAATATCGCAAGGCTGCAGCAGGCAGCGGCCGGCGCGGGCGTGTTCACCACGGAGCCCGGTCCCGACGGCCTGGTGCGCAGCTCGCCGCTGATGTTCCGCATCGGCGACGGTTTCTATCCCGCGCTCTCGCTGGCGACGGCGGCGGCCTACGCCGAGGCCGTGTCGATCAAGCCGCGCTTCACCGAAACGGTGGACACGCTGTCCGCGCTCGAGCGCCAGGCCGACACCATCGGCTTCCTCGACATGTTTTTCCCGGGACAGCGCGCGACCGGCATTCCGGTCGGCGAGGCGATGACCGTCACGGTGCAGTACCGCGGCAGCGGCGGGCCGCACGGCGGCGCCTTCCGCTACGTGTCGGCCGCCGACGTCCTGGCCGGGAAGGTGCCGAAGCAGGTGCTGGAGGGGGCGATCGTCCTGGTCGGCACCACCGCGCCCGGCCTGCAGGACCTGCGCGCCACGCCCGTGAATCCGGTCTTCCCGGGGGTCGAGGTGCACGCCAACCTGATCAAGTCGATGCTGGACGGACGCTTCAAGACCCGTCCATGGTGGGCGCAAGCGGTGGAAGCGATCCAGGCCGGCGTGGTCGGCCTGGTCTTGACCGCCGCGCTGGCGCTGCTGTCGCCGGCCTGGTCGGTGCTGCTGGCGGGCACCGTCTTCGCCGCCTGCGCCTGGCTGAACTACTACCTCTACGCCGGGCACGACGTGGTGCTCAACCTGTTCATTTGCCTGCTCCTGATCGGCGCCCTGTTCGTGCTCAACCTTGCCTGGGGCTACTTCTTCGAGTTCCGCAAGGGCAGGGCGCTGGTCTCGCGCTTCGGCGAATATGTCGCGCCCGAGCTGGTGGCGAAGATGGCCGAGGATCCCGCCGCCTACAGCATGGACGGCGAAAGCCGCGAGCTGAGCGTGATGTTCGTCGACGTGCGCGGCTTCACCACCATCTCCGAGGGCCTGAGCCCGAAGGAGCTGCGCGAGTACATCAACCTGTATCTCACCGCGATGTCCGAGGACATCCGTTCCAGCCACCAGGGCACGCTCGACAAGTACATCGGCGACGCCGTGATGGCCTTCTGGGGCGCGCCGGTGCATTTCGCCGACCACGCCAGCCGCGCGGTGGCCACGGCGCTCCTGATGCAGGACAGCGCCGCACGCCTGAACCGCGAGTTCCTGCAGCGCGGCTGGCCCGCCCTGAAGATCGGCATCGGCCTGAACAGCGGCCTGATGCACGTCGGCGACATGGGCTCGGCCATCCGCCGCGCCTATACGGTGATGGGCGACGCGGTCAACCTGGGCGCGCGCCTGGAAGGCATCACCAAGGTGTACGGCGTGGGCATCGCCGCCGGCCAGGCGACCCGCCTGGCGGCGCCGGAATTCGCCTGGCGCGAGCTGGACCTGGTGCGGGTCAAGGGCAAGGCCGAGCCGGTCGCGATCTTCGAACCGCTCGGCCGGGCCGGCGCGCTGGATCCCGCCGTGCACGCAGAGCTGGCCGCCTGGGATGCGGCGCTGGCGCTGGTGCGCGCCCAGCAATGGCACGCCGCCGAGGACGCGGTCCAGGCGCTGCAGGCGGCGCACCCGGAACGGGGGCTGTACGCCCTCTACCTGGAGCGCATCGCCCATTACCGGCGCTATCCGCCGGGACCGGACTGGGACGGGGTCACCAGTTTCGAGACCAAATGACTATCTAAGGTTGCAACGGAACAACAATGTGTCGCCTTTCTTCCCCCTCAGGGTGGGGGAAGTTGCTTTGCTTCCCCTATTTTTTCTACACTGCAAGATAAAGCTGAGTACACTCGTCTTGCATGCAGTCCTACCAGCGCACCAGACGGCGTCCCTGCCGGTGCGCTCGGCCAGCGCCGAGAACAGACAAGAACAAACATCGTAGAAGCCTAACCATGAAACAACGCTTTGCACGCCTGCTCGCAGGCTCCGTGCTTGCCGCCGCAGTCGGCGCAGCGTGGGCCCAGGACGGGACTCCCGCTGCCGCGCCCGCGCCCGACGACATCGTCCGGTTCGAGATCAGCCGCTTCGAGGTGGCCGGCAACACCCTGCTGGACCCGAAGGAGATCGACCAGGCCGTGGCGCCGCACGCGGGCCCGAACCGCGACTTCGGCGACGTCCAGCGCGCCCTGGAGGCGCTCGAAGCCCTGTACCACGCGCGCGGCTACAACGTCGTGTCGGTGCAGCTGCCGGAGCAGGAACTGAATGGCGGCGTGGTGCGCCTGAAGGTGGTGCAGACCCGGATCGGCGGCATCAAGGTCACCGGCAACGCTTACCACAGCGAAGCGAACATCCGCCGCAGCCTGCCGGCCCTGGCCGCGGGACAGACGCCCAACCTCAAGGACGTGTCGGCCAACCTCAAGCTGGCCAACGAGAACCCGTCCAAGAAGATCAAGCTGAGCCTGGGCAGCGGCACGCTGGAGGACAGCGTCGACGCCGCCATCGAGGTGCAGGACGTCAAGCCGTGGAGCGTGATGCTCAACCTCGACAACACCGGCCTTGATGCGACCGGCAAGACCCATGCGGGCGTGCTGCTCCAGCACGCCGACCTGTGGGGCCGCGACCATGTCGGCAGCCTGCAGTACACCACCACCGTGGAAAAACCCGACCAGGTGGCCGTGTGGGGACTGGGCTACCACATTCCCCTGTACGCGCAAGGCGCGGCGCTGGACTTCTACGCCAGCTATTCGGACGTCGACTCCGGCGTGGTGAGCGCCGGCCTGTTCGACCTGGCCGTAAGCGGCCGCGGCGCGGTGTACGGCGCGCGCTACACGAAGATCCTGCCCAAGGGCCTGCTGGCCGGGCGCGACTTCGAAGCGCGCCTGCTGCTGGGCGCGGACATCAAGGCCTACAAGAACAGCGTGCTGTTCGCGGACCAGGACTTCGGCAACGACGTCACCGTGCGCCCGCTGAGCATCGGCTACGCGGGCCGGGTGGCGCTCGACGGCGGCGAAGCGAACTTCGCGCTGACCCTGTTGCGCAATGTGCCGGGAGGCTCGCGCGGCTCGGATGAGGACTTCCGGCGCGCACGCCTGAACGCCAGGCCGGGCTACACCGCGCTGCGCGTCTCCGGCGCCTGGAGCCAGGCCCTGGGCGGGAGCGACTGGCAGGCGCGCCTGCTGGCCAACGGCCAGCTGAGCGCCGACGCCCTGGTGCCGGGCGAGCAGTTCGGCGCCGGCGGCTCGACCTCGGTGCGCGGCTTCGGCGAGCGCGAATTGTCGGCGGACTCCGGCCTGAGCGCCAACCTCGAGCTGTACACGCCCAACTGGTGCAGCCGCGCCGGCTGGCAGTGCCGCGCGCTGGCCTTCTACGACAGCGCCTACGGCAAGCGCAAGGATCCGCTGCCGGGTGAGCTGGACAGCACCACCATCGCCGGCGCGGGCCTGGGCCTGCGCTTCGCGGCCGGCGGCGCGGCCTCGCTGCAGGTCGATTACGGACATGTCGTGAAAGCGGGCGCATTGGGCGCCCAGGTGAGCAAGGGCAGCGACAAGCTGCACGTGCGTATCGCCCTGGCCTACTAAAGGAAGACCAGATGAAACAAGCATTGTTCAAGCTGCGCCCGGCCGCGCTGCTGGTGGCCGCCGCCATGGCGGGAATCGGGGCCGCGCATGCCGCTCCCGCCGCGCCGCAAGTCGTGGCCGGCCAGGCCAGCTTCTCGCAGCAGGGCAACGTGTTCTCGATCACGAACACCCCCGGCACGATCATCAACTGGCAGAGCTTCTCGGTCAATCCGGGCGAGGTCACCCGCTTCATCCAGCAAGGCAGCGACAGCGCGGTGCTCAACCGCATCCTGGGCCAGGACCCGAGCCGCATCCTGGGCGCGCTGCAGTCGAACGGCAAGGTCTTCCTGCTCAACCCGAACGGCATCGTGTTCGGGCGCGACGCGCGCGTCGACGTGAACGGCCTGGTGGCTTCCACCCTGAACATGACGGACGCCGACTTCCTGGCCGGGAAAAAGCGCTTCAAGGAGGGCGCAGCCGCGGGCGGCGTGCGCAACGAAGGGGCCATTTCGACCCCGAACGGCGGCAAGGTGTTCCTGGTCGCGCCGCAGGTCGAGAACAGCGGCGTGATCAGCGCGCCCGGCGGCGAGGTGGTGCTGGCGGCCGGACGCAGCGTGGAGCTGGTCGACGCCGGCAATCCGGACCTGCACGTGGTGGTGTCGGCGCCCCAGGACCAGGCCATCAACCTGGGCCAGGTGGTGGCCGCCAGCGGCCGCATCGGCATCTACGGCGCCCTGGTGAACCAGCGCGGCGTGGTCAACGCCGACAGCGCCGTGGTCGGCGCCAACGGCAAGATCGTGCTCAAGGCGAGCCGCGACACGGTGCTCGAGCAGGGCAGCTTCACCAGCGCACGTGGCGCCGCCGAGGGCAGCACGGGCGGCGAGATCCACCTGCTGGGCGAACGCGTCGGCCTGGCTGGCAACGCCGCGGCGGACGCCAGCGGCCGGCAGGGCGGCGGCACGGTGCTGGTTGGCGGCGGCTACCAGGGCAAGAACCCGCTGCTGCCCAACGCGCGGCAGACCTGGTTCGGCAAGGACGCCAGCATCCGCGCCGACGCGCTCGGGCAGGGCGACGGCGGCAAGGTCGTGCTGTGGTCCGACGGCGCCACCGCGGCCTCCGGCAGCATCTCGGCGCGCGCCATGGGCGCGGGCAGCGGCGGCCTGGTAGAAACCTCGGGCCACGACCTGGATGTCGACGGCATCCGCGTCGATGCCGGTTCGGCACGCGGACGCCAGGGCACCTGGCTGCTCGACCCCTACGACATCATGGTGGTCGGGGAGCGCGACGACGCCACGGCGCTCGATGTCGCCCTGTTCGGCAACGGCAACCTGAACGGCGTGAGCCGGGTCTTGCCGGCGGCTCTGCTGGCGAGCAATGCCGACATTGTCCTCCAGGCCCAGCACGACCTGACCTTTGAAGTGGGGCTGGAGACGGCCAACGCCGTGCGCGCCCAGGCAGGCAACAAGATCGTCGTCAACGCGGCGCTGCTGGCCGGCGCCGGCTTCGACTTCCGCGCCGCGAACGCCTTCGTGCTGAGCACCGAAGGCTCGCTCGCCACCGGCGGCTACCTCGACGTCAAGGCCGGGAGCATGAGCTTCGAGGGCAGCGTGCGCGGCCTCGGCGGGGTATTGCCGACCGTTAGCCTGAATCCCTACAACAACGCCGCCCCGATCAGCGTGAGCAATGTCCCAAGCAGTCCGGGCACCGCGTCCGGCGGCGCGCTGGTCCTGGCGCCGTCCCAGCTGGCGGCGATGAAGGCCTATGAGATCAACCTGGGCAGCAGCGCCCACACCGGCACGATCAGCATCGACAGCGCCCTGAGCGTGGCGGGCCACCTCGTGCTCGATACCCAGGGCGTCATCGGCATCAACGCGCCGGTCACGCTGACCGGCAGCGCCACCCAGTTCCTCGGCAACCTGCATCCCCGCCTCGGCGGCGCGGGGATCGTGGTGAGCACAGGCGGCGCGATCGAGGCCCCGGGCAAGGTGCAGCTGAGCGGCAACAAGCTGAACGTCGGCGGCAAGATCACCTCGAGCAGCGTGGTGCTGGAAGCGGGCGACGAACTGGTCCTGGCCGGGACCGTGGAAGCGAACGGCCTGGCCGACCTGAGCGCGCGCGGCGGCATCAATGGCGCAGGCCCGATCAAGGCGCAGAGCCTGAAGGTCCAGGGCGTCAACGTGTACCTGGCCGGCGCCAACCAGGTCGGCACCCTGGCGGGGGCCGCTTCCGGCAACCAGTTCCATTTCAACTGGATCGACAGCCTGCGCATCGGCTCCGTGGGCGGCCTGGCCGGCGTGAAAGCCGGCGTCGAAGTGAGCCTGCGCGGCGGCAACCTGTTCGTCGACAGCCTGGCCGCGGGGAGCGCCGTGCTGGTCGACGCCGCTTCCATCGGCGGCGCCGGCAAGCTGACGGGCAATTTCCTGTCGCTGAGCTCGCGCGGCGGCATCGGCAGCGACAGCCTTCCGCTGCACACCAGCGCCAACATCCTGTCGGCCACCAACACGGCGGCCGGCACCGCCCCGATCAACATCGTCAACGACCGCCCCCTGATCCTGAAGGACGTCGTGCAAGCCGGCAGCGGCAACGCCGGCGCGATCTCGATCGACAGCACCGGCGGCCTGACCGTGGCGGCAACCGGGGACTATGGCCAGGGCGTCAAGTCGGTCGGCGGCGACATCAGCCTGGTCACCCACAGCCCCTTGACCATCGAAGGCAGCGTGAACTCGGACAGCGGCAACATCCGGCTGTTCGCCGACAACGGCGGCGCGGTCACCATCGGCGCGGCCGCGCGCGTCAACACCGGCAGCGGCAGCGTGAGCGTGGAGGGCGGCTCGACGTCGATTGCCCCGGGCAGCATCCTGGTGCCGGCGGACCGCGTAAAGGTGACCACCACCGGCGCCGATCCGGAGCCGAAGCCGGATCCACAGCCAAACCCGCAGCCGGACCCCGAACCCGACCAGCAGCCGCAGCCGGACCCGCAGCCCGATCCGCAGCCGGACCCGCAACCCGAGCCGCAACCGGACCCGCAGCCCGAGCCGCAGCCGGACCCGCAACCCGAGCCGCAGCCGGACCCGCAACCCGAGCCGCAGCCCGAGCCGCAGCCGGACCCGCAACCCGAGCCGCAGCCGGACCCGCAACCGCAACCGGAGCCGGTGCCGCCGACGCTGTCGGCCTGCCTGGTCAATCCGGCGCTTCCGGGCTGCGGCCCGGTGCTGGACGCGGCCCTGCAGTCCTGCATCGTCAATCCGGCCGGTGCGGAGTGCGGCAGCGTCCTGCCGTCGCTGAGCCAGTGCCAGCTCAATCCCAAGCTGCCGGGTTGCGAACCGGTGATCCGGCGCGCGACCTTCGAGGCCTGCCTGGTCAACCCGACCGGTCCTAACTGCGCCGTGGTGCTGCCGGCCGTCGAGGTCTGCAAGGTGACGCCTGGCGTGGAAGGCTGCGCCCAGACGCTGCAGGTGACCTTCGATTCCTGCCTGGCCGATCCGGGCGCCCCGGTGTGCGAAGGCGTGCTTCCCACGCTGTCGGCGTGCGTCGTGAATCCTGGCGCTCCGGGTTGCGGCGTGGTGCTGCCGACCCTGGCGCAGTGCATCGGCAGCCCGGGACTGCAAGGCTGCGAAGTCCGCTTGCCCAGCCTGGCGCAGTGCGTGGCCTCGCCAGGCTCGCCGGGTTGCGAAGCGGTGCTGCCGGCGCCCGTGCTGTGCTCGAAAGATCCGACCCTCCCGGTGTGCCAGGTGTCGACTCCCGGCCAGGGCAATGCGACTGCGCCGATCGAGGATACCCAGCGCGTGGCGGTCAACCTGATCAACCGCCAGTCCGAACCGAAGGCCAATGCCGGCAAGGGCGAGCCGGGCCAGACGGAGAAGAACGAGAAGCAGGCCGGCCCTGCACCCGCGGAGAACACTGGAGTGAAGAATGAAAAACCTGCTGCAAAACTGTACTGTAATTAAGGCCCTGCTGTTCGCGCTGCTGCTCGGTTTCGGCAGCGCGGCCTGGGCGGCGCAGGTGGCGGGCATGGTGACGCGCCTGAGCGGCCCGCTGCTGGCCAAGAAGGCGGACGGCAGCGTCAAGGCGCTGGGCCTGCGTTCCGAGATCGAAAGCGGCGACACCCTGGTGTCGGAGAAGAACACCTACGCCCAGATCAGGTTCGTCGACAACAGCGAGATCACGCTGCGCCCCGGCACCACCTTCAAGGTCGAGAACTTCTCCTATGACGAGAACAAGCCGGAAGCGGACAACGCCAGCTACAGCCTGGTGAAGGGCGGCCTGCGCTCGATCACCGGCCTGATGGGCAAGCGCAACAAGGAAAAGTTCTCGCTCAAGACGCCGACCGCGACCATCGGCATCCGCGGCACCACCTTCGTGGCGCACTACGTGCCGCCCCCCCCGGCGGACCGGCCGGCGCCGCCACAGGCGCTGGCTCCCGGCCTGCACCTGCAGGTGACCGACGGCGCGATTATCGTCACCAACACCGGCGGTGCGCTCGGCTTCCAGGCCGGCCAGTTCGGCTATGTGCCGAACGTGAACCAGCCGCCGGTGATCGTGCCTTCGAATCCGGGCATCCAGTTCGTCCCGCCGCCGAGCTTCGACGCCGGCGGCGGCGGTCCGGTGGCCAGCAATGGACCCGGACAGGGGCAGTCGACGGACTGCATCGTCCGCTGACTGACTTGCAAGGCAAAGCCCCGCGCGCCTCCCGGCCGCGGGGCTTTGTTATTTCTGGGCGGCCGCGCGCTCGAGCAGCAGTTCGCGCTCGCGCGCATTGGAGGTCAGGCCGGCGGCGCGTTCGAATTCCGCTTTCGCTTCGCGCGGGCGTCCGAGCTTGGCGAGCAGGTCGCCGCGCACGCTCGGCAGCCAGTGGTAGCCATCCAGTTTGCCGCCGGCGGCCAGGACATTCACCAGCGCCAGGCCGGCGGCCGGTCCGTCCGCCATGCCGATGGCGACCGCGCGGTTGAGCTCGACCACCGGCGAGGGCTGGACCGCCGCCAGTTCCGCATACAGGTCCGCGATACGGCGCCAGTCGGTCAGCTCGGCGCGGTGGGCGCGCGCGTGGCAGGCCGCGAGTTCCGCCTGCAGTACATAGGGGCCGCGCGCCAGGCCGAGTTTCGCGGCGCGCTCCAGGGCTGCCAGGCCGCGCCGGACCAGCACCCGGTCCCAGCGCGCGCGGTCCTGCTCGAGCAGCAGCACCGGCTTGCCGGCGGCGTCCAGGCGCGCGTGCATGCGCGAGGCCTGCAGTTCCATCAGGGCCACCAGGCCGTGCACCTCGGGTTCGCCGGGCGCCAGTTCGGCCAGGATGCGGCCCAGGCGCAGGGCTTCCTCGAGCAGCTGGGGGCGCATCCAGTCTTCGCCGGCGGTGGCCGAATAGCCTTCGTTGAAGATCAGGTAGACGACTTCGAGCACCGTGCCGAGGCGCTCGTCCAGCTCGGCGGGCGGCGGCAGCTCGAAGGCCACCCCGGCTTCGCCCAGGGTGCGCTTGGCGCGCACGATGCGCTGGGCCATGGTGGCTTCCGGCACCAGGAAGGCGCGCGCGATCTCCTGCGTCGACAGGCCGCCCAGCAGCTTGAGCGTGAGCGCCACCCGGGCGTCGGCCGACAGCACCGGATGGCAGGCGGTGAACATCAGGCGCAGCATGTCGTCCTGGAACACGTCGCGCCGCTTGTCGTCCAGGCTGTCGGAGAAGTCGGGCACCACGAGCGCCTCCTGGGCCTCGAGGTCGAGGCCGATCTGTTCCAGTTTGCCGCGCAGCGAACGGTCGCGCCGCAGGCGGTCGAGGGCGTTGTTGCGCGCGGCGGTGAGCAGCCAGGCGCCGGGGCGCTCGGGAATGCCGTCCCGCGGCCAGTGCTCGAGCGCCGCGACCAGCGCGTCCTGGGCCAGCTCCTCGGCCAGCCCGACGTCGCGCACGATGCGCGCCACGCCGGCGACGATGCGGGCGGACTCGATGCGCCAGACGGCGGAAATCGCCTGGTCGACGCTCTCCATCAGGCCTGTGCCGGCGGCATCGATTCCATGTAGGCGAGCTCCCAGATGTGGCCATCCGGATCCTCGAAACCGTGCTGGTACATGAAACCGTAGTCGCGCGGCTCCGTCGGCACGCTGCCCCCGGCCTCGCGCGCCTTCGCCACCATCTCGTCGACCGCGGCGCGGCTGTCGCGCGACAGGCAGACCAGCACCTCGGTGCTGTCCCGGGCGCTGGAGATCGGCTTGCGCGTGAAGCCCTGGAAGAAGGGTTCGGCCAGCAGCATCACATAGGCGTCCGGATTGACGATCATGCAGGCGGCGTTCTGGTCGCTGAACTGGGGATTGAAGCCGAAGCCCAGCGCGCCGAAGAAAGCCTTGCTGCGTTCGAGGTCCTTGACCGGGAGGTTCACATAGATCTGGGTGTTCATCACTGCTCCTTGTGCGTGTTGGCGTAGGCGGGAAGGTCGTCCATTTCATACAGCGGGCGTACCTCGATCTCGGCGGCGGCGCCTTCGCCGTGGGGATTGGGGAAGCGGCGCGCCCATTCGAGCGCTTCTTCGCGCGAGCGGACCTGGATCAGGGTGTAGCCGGCGATCAGCTCCTTGGTCTCGGCAAAGGGGCCGTCGATCACGCTGCGGCGGCTGCCCTCGTAGCGGATGCGCCAGCCCTGGCTGCTCGGCTTGAGGCCGTTGGCGTCGAGCAGGACGCCGGCGCGGGCCAGCTCCTGGTGGTACTCGCCCATGGCGGCGAACAGGCTGGCCTCGGGCATGATGCCGGCCTCGGTCGCGCCTGTCGCCTTGACGATGATCATGAAACGCATGTCGTTCTCCTTGGATGGAAGACCGGCGGAAGCCGGCTTTCACTCCCTACGACGAACGGCGGCGGGGTGTTTCGACATCGCCCCGGAAAAAAAATTTCCAATCCGATTGTTTACGGTTCGAAGCAGGGCGCCAGCGCGCGCACCTCGACCGTGGCCCATTCGGCGGCCGGGCAGCGCTGGGCCAGGGCGACGGCTTCCTCGCGCGTGTCGACGTCGAGCAGGTAGAAGCCGCCGACCATCTCCTTGGCTTCGGCGAAGGGGCCGTCGACGATGCGGGCGCGGCCGCCGGCGGTGCTGACCCGCACCGCGTGGTCGAGCGAGGACAGCGATTCGGCGCCCAGCAGCAGACCGCGCTCCTTCAGCTCGTCGCCCCAGCGCAGCATGCGGTCGTAGACGGCGCGTCCCTCGGCGTCGCTGCGGGTGGCGCGCTGGCCGACGGGTTCATGGATCAGCAACATGTGGGGCATCCCGGTCTCCTTGTGTATGGTGAATCAGGCTATTTTAAGCGGGCCATGGCCGCGCGCAAGCCCAGCTGGACTGCGAGGGCGCAGGCCGTGGCCGCCAGGAAGGCGGGCGCCAGCGGCTGGGCGCGCAGCAGCAGGGCCAGCACCAGGCAGAACACGGCGAAGGCATAGTAGCCGCGCACCATGCCGCGCAGCAGGTCGACCGCGAAGCCGGGGCCGGAGGCGCGGTGCGAAAAGCCGACCAGCACCGTGCTCATGACCGGGAACATGGCGAACATGCCGCTCAGCCGCGGGCCCATGTGGGCGGCGGCGGCGGTCACGGCCAGGGTCAGGGCCGCACCCGCGGCCATGCGCCAGGGCAGGTCGCGGGCCGGGGCTGGGCTTGCGCCCTTGCGGTCCTGGTTCTGGCCGATCAGGCGCGGGGCGGCGAGCAGGGCGGCGAGGACGGCGGCGAAACCGGCCCACAGGGGGAATGCAAGGCTGCGCAGCAGGGCGACGCTCAGGGCCCAGGCGAGCAGGGCGGCGGTCATGGAGGCGAACACGCCTTTGTGCCTGGCGACGCGGGCGTAGACGACGCTGAAGACCAGGATGGCCAGCACGGCGAGCAGGGTGTTGGCGGCGGCGGTGGCGGCGAAGTCGCTGCCTTGTTCGAGGGCGATGGCCAGCAGGATAGGGCCGGAGACGATGGGGAAGGCGGAGAGCCAGCCGGCGACGTTAGGGCCCCAGCGGCGGCCCGCGAGGCTGACTGCGGCGATGAGGGAGGGGACGAGCAGGAGTTTCAGTAAGAGCGGCATGCTTTTGTTATTGGTGGGTGGTAGTGAAGGTGGTGGGTGTACGAACCTGGGTCCCCGCCTGCGCGGGGATGACGTACCAGTGCTTGCCACTTACGTTTGAGCCGTCATTCCCGCGAAGGCGGGAACCCAAGTTTGCAAGCGGGCCGCAAGCATGATAAGTACCCGCTACGAATAAGAATAAAAAAAGCCCGCCATGCGGCGGGCTCTTTGGAGCGGCAAGAATCAAAGCACGTCGCTCGCGTGATCCGCGAGGCGCGAACGCTCGCCCCTTGCCAGGGTCACGTGCCCGCTATGCCCCCAGCCCTTGAAGCGGTCGACCACATAGGTCAGCCCGCTCGAGCCTTCGGTCAGGTAAGGCGTGTCGATCTGCGCGATATTCCCCAGGCACAGGATCTTGGTGCCGGGACCGGCGCGCGTGACCAGGGTCTTCATCTGCTTCGGCGTCAGGTTCTGCGCCTCGTCGATGATCAGGAACTTGTTCACGAAGGTGCGGCCGCGCATGAAGTTGAGCGACTTGATCTTGATGCGCGAGCGGATCAGGTCCTGGGTCGCGGCGCGGCCCCAGTCGCCGGCGTCGCCGTCGGACTTCATCAGCACTTCCAGGTTGTCGTCGAAGGCGCCCATCCAGGGCGACATCTTCTCTTCCTCGGTGCCCGGCAGGAAGCCGATGTCCTCGCCTACCGGCACCGTCACGCGGGTGACGATGATCTCGTTATACAGCTTGGTCTCCAGCACCTGGGCCAGGCCCGCGGCCAGGGCCAGCAGGGTCTTGCCGGTGCCGGCCTGGCCGAGCAGGGTGACGAAGTCGCATTCCGGATTCATCAGCAAGTTCAGCGCGAAGTTCTGCTCGCGGTTGCGCGCGGTGATGCCCCACACGTTGTTCTTGTTGTGGCCGTAGTCGCGCAGGGTCTCCAGCACGGCGGTCTTGCCGTTGATTTGCTTGACCTGGGCGTAGAAGGACGAGTCGCCATCCTTCGGTTCCAGGTAGACGAACTGGTTCACCATCAGGCTCGGCACCACCGGGCCGGTGATGCGGTAGAAGGTGGACGAGTAGCCGTTGCGGTTCTCCTGCCACGACTCGATGTCCTTGCCGTGCGTGTCCCAGAAGTCGTCCGGCAGCTGGACGATGCCCGAGTACAGCAGGTCGGTGTCTTCCAGCACGTGGTCGTTGAAGTAGTCCTCGGCCGGCAGGCCCATGGCGCGCGCCTTGATGCGCATGTTGATGTCCTTGGACACCAGCACGATGGCGCGGCCGGCCATCTCTTCTTCGAGCGCGCGCACCACGCCCAGGATCTGGTTGTCGGCCTTGCCCGAGGGCAGGCCTTCCGGCAGCGGCGCGGC
Organism: uncultured Massilia sp.; assembly: GCA_966210615.1. Lineage (GTDB taxonomy): Bacteria > Pseudomonadota > Gammaproteobacteria > Burkholderiales > Burkholderiaceae_D > Telluria. The sequence continues at coordinate 2,570 of CBIHLT010000002.1, read as the reverse complement.
GCCCAGCTTGGTCTGGAAGTACAGGCGGCCCTTGGCGTCCTTGTTGCCCAGCTTGGCCAGCGGGATGCCGGCCTCGATCGCGTCGTCGTCGACATTGGCGATCAGGGCGTCGAGGGTGCGCGAGACCTGGCGCGCGTTGCGCGCGACTTCCGACATGCCCTTCTTGTGGTTGTCGAGTTCTTCCAGCGTCATCATCGGCAGGTAGACGTCGTGTTCCTCGAAGCGGAACAGCGAGGTCGGGTCGTGCATCAGGACGTTGGTGTCGAGCACGAAGACCTTGGTGATGCCGGACTTGTCGGCCTTGCGGCTGGTGGACGACTTGACGTTGACTTCGACCGGCTTGTGCTTGGCCGGATGCGGCTGGTCGGCGTCGGTCTCGCGCAGCTTGGCCACGGTGGCCGGCGCGCTGCGCTGGGTCTCGCCGCGCTCGGGCGCAGGCACGGCGGCAAGTGCGGGGGCGGGGGGCGCCTTCTTGCGCGTGCGGGCCTTGGGCGCAGGCACGGCCTGGCCGCTGATCAGCTCTTCGAGTTCGCTGTCGGTCTGGGTGGATGCGGGGCGGACCGGCGACTTGCCGGGCTCCGCCTTCGGGTAATCTTTGGCCAGCAGCATGGTGGCTGGCTTGGTAGGCATTTTGGGCAGTGGCATCAGGGTCTCAATCTTAAAAAAGACGGGAAGGCCGAACGCGCGCGGGCCACGGGGCCGCGCCGTCGTTCGGAATCGGTACTCGGGTGGGGGCTGCGGTGCGGGCTCGGCCTGGAATGAGCCCGGGCCGGCAGGCAGCCAGATTGGATTGATGCGGATGTGTTACGGGATGACTCAAAATAGGCGATGGCAATCCAGAAGTTGTTTACCTGGAGCCATCCTTTCCTTTAAGGCTGGCTCTTCAAAAATTCCAGCACTTCGGCGACGTGATCATTGACTTTCACGCCACGCCATTCTTTCACCAATCGGCCTTGAGCGTCAATGACAAACGTACTGCGCTCGACCCCCCGTACTTGCTTCCCATACATATTCTTCATTTTCATGACATTGAACTGGTTGCAAACGGTTTCTTCCGGGTCGGAAATCAGTTCGAAAGGCAGTCCCAGCTTGCCCTTGAAGTTCTCGTGCGAGCGCAGCGAATCGCGGCTGAGGCCATAGATCTCGGCGCCCAGCGCCTGGAACTCGGGATAGGCTTCGCGGAAGTTGATGCTCTCGGTGGTGCATCCAGGCGTGTTGTCCTTGGGATAGAAGTACAGCACCGTGTACTTGGCGGGACGTCCGGCCAGCTCGAAGGTCAGGCCGCTGGTCATCGGCGCAGAGAAGGGCGCGACCGGCGTAGGTGCGATAGGTGCGGCAATTGGGCTCTCGGCCACGGGCGTCTCCTGGGCAGTGGCAGCGCGGCGCGCTGCGCGTTCATCCTCCCTGGCGCGCAGGGAGCGGCAGTGCGCATGATAATCCGCACCGCCACCGCAGGCTAGTCCCATGCTGCCAAGGTAACAATTTTCGCCAAGATGGAGACGTGTTTCTTTTTTTCAAGAGGCCCGTTCGATAATCAGCGCCAGGGTGACCTTGCGGCCTTCGCCCATCAGGATGTTATAGGTACGGCAGGCGGCCTGGCTGTCCATGCATTCGACGCCGATGCGCAGCGCCGAGAGGCTGGCGACCAGTTTCGGGTGCACGAAGCGCTGGCGCTCGCCGGTGCCGAGCACGACCACGTCGGGCGCGTCCTTGGCGATTTCCTCGAAGTGGGCGTTGGTCAGATCCTCGAAACGGGCCACGTTCCAGGGGCGCGGCGGGACCTCGGGCATCACCGTCAGGCTGAAATCGAAGCGCTGGGCGTTGATTTCGACCCCTTTGGCGTCGTAACCGGTGACGGTCTGGTATTGTTGAGTGTTGTCGGAGTGGAGCTTCATTGTCTTGCTTCGTCAGAGGGCAGGTGATCGGTCATTGTACCGAAATCGGCAAGGTTGCCTGATTCGGTCGCTTGCGGCAGAATGGTATTTTTCGCACTGCAACATGAAACTTGGTTTTACCGGCGTTTCATCGCGGCTTTCTTCCAGAGGATATCTTGCGACCGATTTTCAAATCAAACAAACTCGACGACGTTTGCTATGAAATCCGCGGCCCCGCTTTGGAAAAGGCGCGGCAGATGGAAGACGACGGCCAGAAAATCATCAAGCTCAACATCGGCAACCTGGCCGTGTTCGGCTTCGATCCGCCGGACGAGATCGTGCATGACATGATCCGCAACATGCAGGGCGCGGCCGGCTATACCGATTCCAAGGGCATGTTCGCGCCGCGCAAGGCGGTCATGCACTACACCCAGGAAAAGAACATCCAGGGCGTCGGCATCGACGACATCTACCTGGGCAACGGCGCCTCCGAGCTGATCGTGATGGCGATGCAGGGCCTGCTGAACAACGGCGACGAAGTGCTGGTGCCGGCGCCCGACTATCCGCTCTGGACCGCTTCCGTGAGCCTGGCCGGCGGCAATCCGGTCCACTACGTGTGCGACGAACAGTCCGGCTGGTTCCCCGACATCGAGGACATGCGCAAGAAGATCACGCCGAACACGCGCGCGATCGTCG
>CBIHLT010000001.1:0-87952 GCA_966210615.1 uncultured Massilia sp. | reverse complement strand
GCGCTGGCGGAAGGCCTCGGCCTGGCCCACGCTGTCCAGGGACAGGCAGTGCTGCTGGGCGCCAGGCACCCCGAAGAAATTGGTGACCGAGCCGAAGGACAGCACCAGCCGGTCGTAGCTTATCCCGATCGCGCCTTCGGCTGCCAGCGGACGCCGCAGCCGCACGTCCAGGGTCCGCGTGCCGCGGTCGATGCCGACGATCTCGCCGCAAACGAATTCGAAACCGCTCTCGATCGCCTGCCGTGCTAGGTCGATGTGGTAGTGGCTGGGCTCGATCAAGCCTGCCGCCACCGAGTGCAGCAACGGTTTCCAGAAATGGGTGGGAGCGCTGTCGATCAGGATCACGCGGCGCGACGCGCCGCGCTTCCGTCCAAGGCGGGTGGCCAGTTCCAGCCCGGCCACGCCGCCGCCTGCAATCACAATGGTTTCCATCGCTTGTCCTCCTCGAATGATCGAATGGTGGCGAGAGTGTTCAGATCCGGACCCGCAGGCGCTCCCGCTGCGCCGCTTTCAGGGCCGCCGGCGAAGCCGCAACCACCAGGGCCTCGTCGCGCGACAGCTCGAGCGTGCGCAGCACCACCGAGTAGGGCGCCTTGTGGCCCTGGGCCGCGTAATCGGCGCCGGTGAGCACGACGGAAAAGATGTGGTGGGCGGTGTCGCCGAAGCGTTCGCGCAGCTGCTCGCCCGCTTCGCGGTGCGGCAGATCGGTGACCAGGGCGCAGTGGCGGCCGCTGCCGATCGCTTCGTCGAGCAGCTTGCCGGCTTCCTGCCGCGCCGCGCCTTGGGTGTCGAATGCGGACAGATCGAAGATGATCGCTTGTGCTTTCATGTGCTGCTCCTTTCCGGGCCAGTGCGTTGTTGACGCTTTCACTATACGGCCGGGCAAGATAAAATAAAAATCAGATTTCTACAAAGATTGATAAGGAAAAGCTTATGTATCCGGCCAGCTTCAAGCAGCTGCAAGCCCTGGTCCAGGTAGCCCGCCACCAGAGCGTGTCGCGGGCGGCGGAAGCCATGCACGTGACCCAGCCGGCCGTTTCATTGCACCTGAAACTGCTGGAGGAAGCCGCGGGCATCCCGCTCACGCGCAAGCAGGGCCGCAACATCCAGATGACCTCCGCGGGCGAGTTGCTGGTCGGCTATGCGGAGCGCATCCTGAAGCTGTGGGAAGAGGCGGGCGACGAGGTCGCGGCTTTCAAAGGCGTCACCAGCGGTACCTTGCGCATTGGCGCCGTGATGACGGCGGAGCACCTGCTGCCGGCGATGCTGGTGCGCTTCACCACCGGCCGCCCGCATGTGCGCATCCGCCTGCAGGTGGGCTCGCGCCCGGAGGTGATCGGCATGCTGAGCCGCGACGAAATCGACCTGGCCATCATGGGCACGCCGCCGCGCGAATTCCCGACCAGCGCCAGCCGCTTCGCGCGCCATCCGATGGCCTTCTATGTCGCGCCGGGCCACCCGCTGGCCAGCGCGCGCCCGGTCGCGCTGACGGAACTGGCCGACCACAACCTGCTGGTGCGCGAACGCGGATCGGGTACGCGCGCGGCGGTCGAAAAGCTGTACCGGGATGCCGGCGCGCCGCTGTCGATCGGGTCGGAGTTGTCGAGCAACGAGGCGATCAAGCAGATGACCGCCGCAGGCCTGGGCGTTGGCTTCCTGTCGGTGCATGCCTGCACGCTGGAAGTGCGCAACAGGCTGTTGACGGCGCTGCCCGTGACGGGCACGCCGGTGTCGGCCGACTGGCACGTGATGCACAAGGCCGACCATGCGATCCCCACCGTGGCCGCGGCCTTCCACGAATTCATCGTGGAACACGGCCAGCAGGTCATCCACGACGAGCTGGAACGCCAGCGCCGCCCGGCGCGCAGGGCTGGCGCTAAGGGCGCTCGTTCAGTGGCCTGATCCAGATGTTCCGGAAGCTCACCGGCGCCCCATGGTCCTGCAGCCTGATCGGCAGCGGACCATGCTTGCGGTAGGACGGTTTGCCGACGTACACGGTCTCGCCCTGCAGGGCGACGTGGTTCTGCACCAGCACGCCGTTGTGCAGCGCCGTCACATAGGCCGGCGCTTGCAGCTTGCCGTCGGCGGCGAAGCGCGGAGCGGTCCAGATCACGTCGTAGGTCTGCCATTCGCCCGGCGCGGCGCAGGCGTTCACCAGCGGGATGTGCTGCTTGTAGATGCTGGCCGCCTGGCCGTTGGCATAGGTCCTGGTGCCGGCGCAATCGAGCACCTGGATCTCGTAGCCGCCGCCGTTGCCGGTCGATGCCAGGAACACGCCGCTGTTGCCGCGGTCCTGGCCCGTTCCCTTCAGATTGGCAGGCGCGCGCCACTCCAGGTGCAGCTGGTAGTCGCCGAACATACGTTTGGTCTGGATGTCGCCGCTGCCCGGCTGGATGGAGAACACGCCATCCGACACTGTCCAGCCGGCCGGCTTGGTCGAGGCGGCGCTCGACACCCATTCATCCATTCCCTTGCCGTCGAAGAGTACCAGCGCGTCCGAGGGCGCCCGGCCCGCGGAACCGGGCGTCACCCGTGCAGGCTCGGGACGCCAGACTTCCGTGTCTTCGGGCTTGGGCTGCTGCTCTGCATGCGCCGCCCAGGCCAGCGCCATCAGGCCAGTCATCACTGCTGCACGGGTTGTTGCGTTCATCTTGTCTCCTTGAATTGGGGCAGAGGGCATTGTAGAGGATGCCGGCCCCGGCTCAGGGGCGGCGCTGCTCGCCCGCGAAGAAGGCGGACGGCGTGCTGCCGAAACTCTTCCTGAACATGGCGGTGAAAGCCGACTGGCTCGCGTAGCCGAGCTGCTCGGCCACCTGCCACAGCGGCAGGCCGCGCGCGATCAGGGAAGCGCCGTGGGCCAGGCGCACCTGCTGGCGCCACTGGCCGAAGCTCATGCCGAGTTCCTTGTCGAACAGGCGCGCCAGGGTGCGCTCGGAGGCGCCGGTGGCCTGGGCCCATTGGGCCAGGGTCTGGTTGTCGCCGGGCGCATCGATGAGCGCTTCGCACAAGGCCTTGAGGCGCTTGTCGCGCGGCAGGGGAACGCGGATCGGGCGCGAAGGCGCGCGCGCCAGCTCGTCGAGGATCAGTTCTCCCAGCAAGGCCATGCGCGTATGGGCCAGCTGATCGCCGCCCGCCATCAGGGCCGCGATCAGCTCGCGCAACAGGCTGCTCACCTCGACCACGCGGCAGGATTCGCCGGGAAAGGGGGCGCGCGACGCATGCACGCGCAGGGGACTCAGGCGCGCCGCTTCCAGCATCGTCACCTGGTGCTCGACTTCCGGCGCGATCCAGATGGCGCGCTGCGGCGGCACGATCCAGCTGCTGCCCTCGGCGCTCACCCGGATCATGCCGTTGGCGGCATAGGTCAGCTGCCCCCAGGCGTGGCTGTGGGCGCCGACGTTGGCGTCGGCCGGGAGGTCGCGCGCCGCGAGGGCGACCGGGCATTCCGGCGTCGGGCCGGGGCCGGGAATCGGCGGGTAGCTATACATGGCGGTTTCTCGATAAATCTTGACGCGCTATCTTAAATCGGACGCGCCGCTTTTGCTTACACTGGCTTTTTCGAAAAAGGGATCGCATGAGCTCAGACGATAACACCCTCCGCCAGGATGCCCGCGTGATCGGCCTCGTGGGCCTGGCGCACGGCACTTCGCACTTCTACCATTTGATCGTGGCGGCCCTGATCCCCTGGCTCAAGCCGGCCTTCAATCTCAGCTACACCGAGCTGGGGCTGGTGATGACGGTGTTCTTCGTCGTCTCCGGCGTGGGGCAGGCGACGGCCGGCTTCGTGGTCGACCGCGTCGGCGCCCGCGCCGTGCTGTTCTCGGGCGTGGCGATGCTGGGCATCTCCGCCGTCGTGCTGTCCAGCGCGGGCGGCTATCCCGGCCTGGTGCTGGGCGCCTTGCTGGCGGGCCTGGGCAACGCCGTGTTCCACCCGGCCGACTACACGCTGCTGAACCAGCGCGTGTCGCGGGCGCGGCTGGCGCACGGCTTTTCCGTGCACGGCATCAGCGGCAATATCGGCTGGGCGGCGTCGCCGATCTTCCTGACCTCGATCGCCGCCACCCAGGGCTGGCGCGCGGCCATGTTGTGGGCGGCCGCGCTGCCGGCCTTCGTGCTGGCCATGCTGGTCCTCAACCGCCACGCGCTGCGCCCCGATCCGATCGCCGCGCCGGCCAGGTCCGACGGCGTCCAGGGCGGCACGCTCGACTTCCTGAAGCTGCGCTCGGTGTGGATGTGCTTCGCCTTCTTCCTGCTGACGGCGGTGGCGCTGGGCGGTATCCAGGCATTCGCTTCCATCAGCCTGGAAGCCCTGTACGGCATCACGCGCGAACTGGCCACCAGCTCCTACACCGCCTACATGCTGGCCTCGGCGGTGGGCATGCTGGCCGGCGGCTTCCTGGGCGCCAACGTCAAGCACCACGACCGTACCGTGGCGCTGGCCTTCGCCGCCGCGGCCGCCCTGGCGCTGGTGCTGGCGGCGGGCGCCGGTCCGTCGTGGATGGCCTTGCCGCTGATGGGATTGATCGGCCTGTGTTCGGGCGTGGCGGGACCCTCGCGCGACCTGATGATCCGCGCCGCCGCGCCCAAGGGCGCCACCGGGCGCGTGTACGGCGTGGTGTATTCGGGCCTGGATAGCGGCCTGGCGATCGGGCCGCTGCTGTTCGGCCTGGTCATGGACGCCGGCCGCCCGGGCTGGGTGTTCGCCGGCGTGGCGCTGTTCCAGGCCCTGGCCATCGCCACCGCGGTCGGCGTCGGCGGCAGCACCCGTGCGCGCCAGCTGGCGCCGGCTTGAGGTCCGCACAAGGCCATTGGAGGATCGCCGCGCATGCGCTATCCTGTCGCCCCACGTGCATTTTCAGACCAGGACGACAGGATGGCGGGTGAGCCCGACAAGACCAGGCCCGCAAGGCTGCCGCCGAGGCCGGCGGATTCGGACGCCGCCAGGCTGGCGCGCGAGCGCCGCGATGCGCAGGTAAGGGGCGTCACCTCCATCGATGCGATGCGGCTGGCGATTCGGGAAACGGCGCGCAAGCTGCCTTCGATCACCGCGCTGGAGCGGCTGCGCGCGCCGGCGGCGGCCGCATTCCAGGAACAGGCCGCCCGGGGCCTGCCTTTCCTGATCGATGGCGTGGTGGGCCGTTGGCCGCTGGCCGGATTGAGCCCACACACCCTGCGCGAGCGCTTCAGCGCGCTGCCGGTGCGCGCCCGCGTCGGCGACTACGTCAACACCGCCTTCGCACCCGACCGCGCCATGCGGGACATGTCCATGCTTGAGTACCTGGACCTGGTGGAGCAGGGCGCGGAGGGCCTGCCTCCCTACCTGGGCAACCTGGAGTTGCGCGAACTGAACCGTTTCTGCCATTGGCCCGCGTATTTCAGGAAGCCGGGGCCGCCGCGTTTCTGGATGGGGCCGGCGGGCACGGTGACGCCGCTGCACGCCGACTACGACGACAACCTGTTCGCCCAGGTCTGGGGATCGAAGCGGATCTTCCTGGCGCCGCCCCACCACGACGAATTCCTGTACCCGCGCGAGGCGAACGCGCTGCTGTTCGGTTCTCCCTTCGATCCGGAGGCCCCGGACTTCGCGCGTTTTCCGCTGGCGCGCCAGGCCGCGCTGGTCGAATGCGTGGTTCATCCCGGCGACATGCTGTATGTACCGGCCGGGTGGTTCCACCAGGTGCGTTCGCTCAGTTTCTCGCTGTCTTCCAACCGCTGGTCGCGCGCCATCCCGATGGCGCTGGACGGCGCACCTTAGCCGGCTGCGGCGCGCGGCTGTTCTTCGTCCGCCACGGCGGACTCGCGCCGCGTGACGTGCACGATCGAGATGTCGAAGTGGTAGGACATGGCCGTCACCGCGCCCATCGCGTCCCCCGAGCAGATCTTGTCGACCACGGCCTCGTGGGCGTCGATCACGCGCGCCAGCTCGGCTTCGCTGCGGCGGTCGTCGAAGTGGATGCGCGAGGACGCTTCCACCGGCGTGCGCAGGGCCGCCAGCAGGATGCTGTTGAGCGGATTGCCGCTCGCTTCCGCGATCACGGTATGGATGGCCGTGTCGCAGGCGACCCGGCGCGCGTGGTCGGAGCCGGCCGAGCGCATCTCCGCCACCAGCTCGCGCAGCTGGCGACGCTGCTCGGGCGTGGCGTAGCGCGCCGCCAGCTGGGCGGTCTGCAGTTCGATGGCGCGGCGGGTTTCGATCACGTGGGCCACGCTCACCTGGGCGGTGGTCAGGGCGTAGTCGAAGACCTGGGCCAGTACGTGCGGATCGATGGCCTTCAGGCGCGGCTTGCGCCCGCCCTCGATCTCGAGGATCCCAAGGGCGGCCAGGGTGCGGTAGGCTTCGCGCACGCTGCCGCGGCTGACCTTCAGCTCGAGGCCGATCTGGACTTCGCTCGGCACCGTGTCGCCCGGCCGCAGCTGCTCGCGGTTGACCAGCGCAAGCAGGTGGCGCGCCACCTGGGCGGACAAGGTGGGACGTTCGAGCGAGGGAAGGGGGGCGATCTGGTTCATCGATGCAGACTAACTTTTCTGGAAACCGCTGTCAAACCGCGGGGCTCGGGTAGACCCGCGCAATGCGGCGCGCCAGCAGCCAGAAGAACAGGCCGGTGAACACGTTGATCAGCGCGATCAGGGTCATCGACAGGCGCAGCCCGTCGACATTGGCGCCGGTGTTGAGCGCGTCGCTCAGCATTCCCACCAGCAGGGGCCCCATGCCCTGGCCGATAACCACGCCCACCACGCCGATGATGGCCACCGCGGTGGCGCGCGCCTGCGGCGCCACCAGGTCCTGCACGGTGCCGAACACCGGTCCGGCCAGGGTGCCGGCCACCAGGAAGGTCACGAACAGCAGCACCATCGCGACCAGGGGATGCGGCGCGTAGAAACTGGCAATCAGGGTGACCAGCACGCCCCAGCTTACCCAGGCGGAGTAGCGCGCGCCCCAGGTGCGCGAGCCTTTGGCGTACTTCACCGTCAGCTGGCCGCCGAGCAGGGCGCCGATGCCGCTCGCCAGGCCGATGCACAGGCCCAGCCCCAGGCCGATGGCCATCGGGCTCATGGCGAAGGCGCGTTCGAAATAGCTGGGCAGCCAGGCCGCCACGGCGCCGGCCAGGCCGACGAAGGCGAAGGCGAACACCAGCATGAAGAAGCAGCGCAGGTCGCCCAGCTGGGTCCAGATGCTGGCGCCCAGGCTTGCCGGCGGCGGCTGGTCCACGCGCAGCGGTTCGCGCACCGTGAAGTGGAAGACCAGCGCCATCACCAGGCCGGCGATGCCGAGGATGACGAAGCCCATGCGCCAGCCGACCGTCTGCACCAGGATGCCGCCGCCCAGCATCCCGCCGAGCATGCCCAGGTAGACGCCGGAGAAGTGCGCGCCGTAGGCGCGGCCGCGCAGCTCGCGCGGGTAGTAGTCGCCCAGCATCGAGTGGCTGGCCGGCACGCAGCCGGCTTCGCCCACGCCCACGCCGATGCGCGCCGCCAGCAGGAAGGCGAAGCTGGTCGCCATGCCCGACAGGCCGGTCATCAGGGTCCAGGCGACAAAGCTCAGGAAGATGATGCGCTTGCGGTTGCCGCGGTCGGCCATGCGCGCCAGCGGAATCGACACCACGCCGCCCAGCAGGGCGAATGCCAGGCCGGTCATCAGGCCGAGCTGGGTGTCGCTGAGCAGGAATTCCTTCTTGATCGGCTCCATGAACATGGAAATGACCACCTTGTCGACCGAGCACATGAAGCCCACCACCGCCAGCGCTACCAGCACGTAGGTGCGGTAGGCGTCGCTGAACTGCTTCGGCGCCGCGGCCGCTGCCGCCTGGCTTGCCGGCAGCACGCCGGCGTCCATCGTTTCTGTCTTCATGCCGCCACCTCTTTGTCTCTTTGCTTGAATCCCAGCGGCGCCCAGTCCGCGGGTTCGGTATTCATGAAGCGCCGCAGGTCCTCCGCCCACAGCGCCGCGTCGGCGCCGGAGGCGAAGTGCCCCTTGTCGCTGTCGAGTTCCACATACGACCAGCCGCCCGTGCCGGGCAGCTGCGCCACCCTGGCCGCCAGCTGGGGCGAGAACACCGGGTCGGTGCGCGACAGCACATACAGCACCGGCGCGCGGATGGCGCCGAGCCGGCCGCGCAGGTCGAAGCTTTCGGCGGCGCGCATCAGCACCACGAGCGACATCGGGTCGAAGGCGCCGGCCCATTCGCGCGCGAGGCGGTCGATCTCCTGCGCGCGCTCCGCCCGGTCGGGGAAGCGCGGCGCCAGCTCGGCGTCGACCCCGTAGCGTTCCAGGGTGTCGGTGCGCATGGCCACCAGCCTGCCGAACAGCGCATCGCGGTCGCCCGCGCACCAGGCATCCCAGCCCGGATCGCGCGCCAGCCCGTCAAGGATGGCCCGGGCCGCGCCCGGAGGCGCGGGGTGGTAGGGCGCGCCGACGGCGGCGACCACCCGCTCCACCATGTCCGGATGGCTCACCGCCCACTGGAAGGCCTGGTAGGAGCCGAACGAGGGACCGGTTACCGCCGCCAGGCGCTTGACGCCGAGCGCGTCGAGCAGCTGCTTCTGCACCCCGACGATGTCGGCCAGGGCCAGGTCCGGGAAGGCGGGACCGTAGGGCTGGCCGGTGGCGGGATCGAGGCTGGCCGGCCCGGTCGAGCCGTAGCAGGAACCGAGCATGTTGGGGCACACCACGAACCAGCGGTCGGTGTCGATCGGCTTGCCCGGCCCCACCAGTTCGCTCCACGAACCCTCGGCGACGTTGGCGTCGGGGTCGAGCATCGTGGGCCCGGTGGTATAGCCATGCAGGACCAGCACCGCGTTCGTGCCCTCGGCGTTGAGCCTGCCCATGCTGCGGTAGGCCGTCAGCGGCGCGGCCAGCAGCTCGCCGCTGGCCAGGGTGAAGTCCGGGCCGGCGTGGTAATGAAGGATGGGGAGGTCGGACATCGTCATGCCTCAGAAGCGGTAGGTCAGGTCGGCGCCGACGGTGCGCGGCGCGATCACGCTGGCGCCGAAGGGGCTGCCGGCCGGCGTCAGGCTCTGCGACTTGAGGAAGGTGACGCCATCGCTGTTGCCCAGGTTCTTGGCGTAGAAGGCCAGGCGCCAGTTGCCGTTCTCGATGCCGCCGTTCAGGTTGACGGTGGTGTAGGCATCCACGTCCTTCGCCGCGCGCTGGCTGAAATCGGAGCGGCGCTCGCCGGTGTAGTTGACGGTGCCGCCGGCGTAGGCGCTCCAGCCGGCTGCGAGCGGCCAGCGGTAGTTGGCGCCGAGCGAACCGGTCATCTTCGGCACGAAGGGCAGGCGGTCGCCGTCCAGGCCGCCGGCGGCCGGCGCGTTCTCGCTCAGCTTGGCGTCGGTGTAGCCGGCGGCGGCGCGCAGCGACAGGCCGGCCAGCGGGAACCAGGACACCGCCAGCTCGGCGCCGCGGCTGGTGGCGGCGCCGCCGTTGACGATGAAGTTGAAACCGGCCGCGCTGGTCTGGATCTGGATGTCCTTCCACTTGGTGCTGAACAGGGCCGCCTCGAGCGAGATGCGGCCGTCGTCGATTACCGACTTGTAGCCGATCTCGTAGCTGGTCAGCGAGTCGGGCTGGAAGGTCTGCGGCGCCGGCGCGGCCGAGGTCGGAGGCACCGCGTTCGGGCCGCCCGGGCGGAAGCCGGTGGCCACGCGGCCATACAGGGCGTCGGTGGCGGAAGGCTTGTAGCGGGCGCTGGCCAGGTAGGTGGTCTTGCTCTCGGACGAGCCGGAGTCGATGATCACCGGCGTCGCGCCCACCAGCAGGCCGCTGTAGTCCTGGCTGTAGACCTGGTCGTCCTTGCCGTGGCGGATGCCGGCCATCAGGTCGAATTCCGGGCTCAGGGCGTAGGTCGCGTTGGCGAACAGCGAGTATTCCTTGTAGCTGGTGTCGATCGAGGCCTTGACGATGGACGGCAGCGGATAGTCCTGGCCGGTGGTGGTGGAGAACGGACGGAAGCCCGGGATGCGGTTGGTGTTGTCTTCCTTGGTGTAGTACAGGCCGCCCTCGTACTCGAGCTTGTCGTCCATGGCCTGCGAGCGCAGGCGCAGTTCCTGCGACACGCGGTGGGTAGTGGTGCCCTGGGCGTACTGGATGCCCAGGTCCGGCAGGCGGAAGGCGGCGCCGAGGGCCACGCCGTAGCCGAAGCTGCCGTCCAGGCCTTGCGAGGCGTCGACGTCCTGCACGGTGGTGGAAGAGACGACGTCGAAGATGCCCAGCTGGCCGCTGAGGGTGATGTTGGCCACGTCCAGGCTGGCCGAGGACAGCTCTTCGGCGAAGCGCTTCTGGGTCAGCTCGCCGTACAGGGGGCGCTGCGTCGCGGGGTCGACGTCCACCAGGCTGTTGCCCTTCGATTTCACCTTTTGGGTCAGCGCGAAGGCGCTCAGCTTCCAGTCGGGATTGATGATCCAGTTGAAGGCCACGCGGCCGCCTTCGACCTTGGCTTCGTTCACGTCCTCGCGTCCGTCGGTGCGGTCGATGTAACCGGCATCCGTGCGGCTGAAGCCCGAGACGCGCAGCGCCATGCTGCGGTCGCCGATCGGCACGTTGAGCGAGAAGCGGCCGGTCTTGCCGTTGCCGCCGTCCTTGACCGTGTTGCCGCCCAGGGTGACGCTGCCGCGCAGCTTGCGGAAGTCCGGCGCCGAGGTCACATAGCGCACCAGGCCGCCCATCGCGCCGGCGCCGTACAGCGTGCCCTGCGGGCCCTTGAGGATCTCCACGCGCTGCAGGTCGGCCGGGTCGATATCGGGCGTCACTGCGCTGCCGGCGGCATAGGCGTTGACCGAGCCGATCGGCGCCTCGTCGATGTAGAAGGCGGTGGTCGATGCGGTCTGGTTGACGCCGGTGGTGATGCCGCGCAGCGCCACCTGGGTGAAGCCCTGGCGGAAGGAGGACAGCGACATGCCCGGCACCTGCGCCACGTAGTCTTCCAGGCGGACCTTGCCGTCCTTGGCCAGCTGCTCGGTGTTGACCGAGGTGACCGAGGCGGGAACGTCGATCGCCGCCTGTTCGCGCTTCTGCGCGGTGACGATCACCTTGTCGATGCCGTCCTCGTTGCCGGCCTGTTGCTGGGCAAAGGCGGGCAGGGCGGCGAAGCTGCAGAGGAGCGAAACCGCCGTGGCGGTGGCGGTACGGGCGAAGCGCGGTGCGTGGTGCATGATGTCTCCAGTTTTTATGGATTTATATATTTTTTTACTACCGGTGATGCAAGGGTTGCGGGCCAAGGTTCAGCCGAAGATTTTTCCCGGATTGAGGATGGAATGCGGATCCCAGGACTGCTTGATCGAGCGCATCAGCCCGATGACCTCGCCGCCGTATTCCAGCAGCAGCTTGGCTTTCTTGCCCATGCCGATGCCGTGTTCGCCGGTGCAGGTGCCGCCGGAGGCCAGCGCGCGGTCGACCATGGCCGCGTAGACGCGCTCCACGGCCGCATGCTCTTCCGGCTGGTCCGGCATGGGCATGAACAGCACGTGGAAGTTGCCGTCGCCGACGTGGCCGAGGATGGGCGCCACCAGGCCTTCGGCGTCGATCTGGGCGCGCGCCTCGGCCACGTTCTCGGCCAGGGCCGACATCGGCACGCAGATGTCGGCGACCACGCTCACGCAGCCCGGACGCAGGGCCAGCGCGGCGAAGTAGGCCAGGTGGCGCGCATGCCACAGGCGCGAACGGTCTTCCGGGCGGGTCGCCCATTCGAAATTGGTGCCGCCGTGGCTGGCCGCGACTTCCTGCGCCAGCTCGGCCTGCTCCTGGACCGCCAGCGGGGTGCCGTGGAATTCCAGGAACAGGGTGGGCGACTCCGCCAGCCCGAGGTTCGAGTGCAGGTTGCAGGCGCGGACCTGGTGCTCGTCCAGGAATTCGATGCGGGCGAAAGGCACGCCCGACATCGAGAGTTCGGTGACGGCGTCCACCGCCGCGGCCAGGGTCGGGAAGGCGCAGCTGGCGGCCGCCACTTCCGCCGGCAGCGGATGCAGGCGCAGGGTGATTTCGGTGATGACGCCGAGCGTGCCTTCCGAGCCGGTCAGCAGGTGCACCAGGTCGTAGCCGGCCGAGGACTTGCGCGCCCGCGTGCCCAGCTTCACCAGGCGGCCGTCGGCCAGCGCCACTTCCAGGCACTGGACGTTGTGGGCCATCGAACCGTAGCGCAGGGTGGTGGTGCCGGAGGCGCGGGTCGAGACCATGCCGCCGATGGTGGCGTTGGCGCCCGGATCGACCGGGAAGAACAGGCCGGTGCCTTTCAGGTAGCCGTTCAGGGCCTCGCGTGTGATGCCCGGCTGGACCACGCAGTCGCTGTCCTCGGGATTGACCGCGACCACCGCGTCCATGCGCGACATGTCGATGCACACCCCGCCGTAGGGCGCGCTGACATGGCCTTCGAGCGAGCTGCCGGCGCCAAAGGCGATGACCGGGACCCGCTGCTGGTTGCACAGGGCCAGGATGGCGCAGACCTCGTGCTTGTCGAGCGGCCAGACCACGACGTCAGGGGGCAGGCTGGTCGCCAGGCCTTCGCCGCGCGCATGCTGGTCGCGCACCGCCTGGGCGACGCTGACCCGGTCGCCGAAGCGCTCGCGCAGGGGGGCGATGACCGCGTCGACCGGGCCGAAAGGGGAAAGGGGGTGTCTCGTGCTCATTCTCCGTCCTTGTGTAGAACTTGTCTTTAGTTCGGCCGAGAATACGCCTGACCTGCTAACCTGTCAAACATGTTTGATATGTGGCGCAAGGGATACACCCATGGAGGGTGAGAATCCCGTCGACTAGGGGTTGACCTGTATGATATGTTTTCTAAATACAAAAAATATGGAGACACCGATGCCCACTGACCAAGCCGCCGTCATCCTGGTGCATGGCGCCACGCTCAACGCCCGTTCCTGGGATCCGGTGCGGCGCCTGATCGATCCCCGCCTGCGGGTGCTGGCGCCGGACCTGCCGGGCCACGGCGCGCGCCGCGATGAAGCCTATACCTTGCAGGGCGGCGTCGAGGCGATCCTGGCCTGCGCCCGCGAACTGGGCGAATCGCCCTTCATCCTGGCGGGCGATTCGCTCGGCAGCTATACCTCGCAGGCGGCGGCCGCCAGCCTGCCGCAGGACCGGCTCAAGGGCCTGGTGCTGGGCGGGGCCAGCCACGAATTCATCGGCCGGCCGGTGCTGCCCTATGCGGCCAAGGCGCTGATGTTCCGCGTGCTGCTGCCGCTGATGGGGGAGGACAAGCTCATCGAGCGCAAGATGCCGGCAACCTTGCGCGAATGCGGGATGGGAGAGGAAGATATCGCCGCGACCATGGCGGCCGGGGTGAGCCTGAGGGTGTTCCCGCAGGCGGTGGCGGCGCTGCGCGGCGTCGATTTCCGGGCCCGGCTGGCGGCGATCGCCCAGCCGACCATGTTCATCAACGGCGACGACGACCTGAACCACGTGCGCGGCGAAGCGCGCTATGTGGCGGCGGCGCGCGAAGCGAGCGTGCACCGCTTCGCCGATTGCGACCACGGCGTGAGCCTGCGCCGCAGCGCGCAATACGCCGCGCTGCTGAACGCGTTCGCGGCGCGCGTCCTCCCCTGAGGACGCGGCCGGTCCTCAGCGGGTGCCGGTGCGCAGGGCCGGCCCGGGCTCGGCGGCCAGCAGTGCGGCGCGCCTGGCCCAGTAGGCCTCCATCGCCTGCGCCTTGACCGGCCCGAAGCCGCGGATCTCGTGGGGCAGGCCGGCCAGTTCGGTGGCCCAGCTCAGGCGCTCGCGGTCCAGCCCCGCGCAGACGGCGCTCATCGTGCCCAGGTAGTCGGCCGCCAGGCGGCGCTCCTCGCGCCGCTCGAGCGTGTAGCCGAAGGGATCGAAGCGGCTGCCGCGCAGGAACTTCAGGCGCGCCAGCACGCCGAAGGCGGGCAGGATCCAGGGACCGAACTTGCGCTTCCTGGGACGGCCGGTAGCGGGATCGGCGCGCGAGAGCAGCGGCGGAGACAGCCACAGCGAGATCTTGCCGGTGTCCGAGAACTGCGCCGCCAGCGAGGCCTTGAACTCCGCGCTGCCGTACAGGCGCGCCACCTCGTACTCGTCCTTGTAGGCCATCAGGCGGTAGGCATTCTGCGCCACGCTGCGCGCGAACTGTTCGCCGTCGTCGCCCAGGCGCTGTCCTGCGGCGCGCGCGCCGCGCACCAGTTCCAGGTAGCGGTCGGCGTAGGCCTGGTCCTGGTAGGCGGCCAGGTCGGCCGTGCGCCCGGCGATCAGCTCGTCCAGGGTCTGCGGCGCGGGCGCGGCCGGCGCATTCACCTCCTGCAGCGCCTCCGGACGTGCGGCGGCGATGCGGCCCCAGGTGAAGGCGCGCAGGTTGAGGGCCACCGCCGCGCCATTCAGTTCGATCGCCTGTTCGATCGACGCCAGCGACAGGGGCACCAGGCCCTGCTGCCAGGCGTAGCCGAGCATCAGGGTGTGGGCGGTGACGGTGTCGCCGAACAGCGACTGGGCCAGCGAGGCCGCGGCCACGGTATGGAAGCCGGCGGCATCGCAGCGCTGGCGCACCCGGTCGAGCATCAGGCTGGAAGGCTGGGTGGCATCGCGCTGGCGCACCACCGCCGAGGTCGGGGTTTCGTCGGTGTTGACGATGGCCCTGGTGCGCGCCGGCGACAGGCGCGCGAGGTTGTCGTTGGCGGTGGCGACCACCAGGTCCGCGCCCAGCAGCAGGTCGGCCGCGCCCGGGCCGACGCGCACGGCGCCGATCCGCTGCGGATCGGCCGCGATGCGCACCTGGCTGACCACGGCGCCGTTCTTTTGCGCCAGGCCGGTGAAGTCCAGCACGGTCGAGGCCTTGCCCTCCAGGTGGGCCGCCGCGCCCAGCAGGGCGCCCATGGTCAGCACGCCGGTGCCGCCGATGCCGGTCACCACCACATTGAAGTCCTGGCCCAGCACCGGCACCGCCGGCAAGGGCAGGGCGGCGGCCAGTCCGGCTTCCAGCCCCTGCAGGCGCGCATTGTCCGGCTTGCGCAGCCGCGCGCCCTCGATCTCGACGAAGCTCGGACAGAAGCCCTTGGCGCAGGAGAAGTCCTTGTTGCAGGCGCTCTGGTTGATCTTGCGCTTGCGCCCGAACGTGGTTTCCAGCGGCTCGATCGAGATGCAGTTGGACTGCACCGAGCAGTCGCCGCAGCCTTCGCAGACGCGCTCGTTGATGAACATGCGCTTGTCCGGGTCCGGCAGCTGCTTGCGCTTGCGGCGGCGGCGCTTCTCGGCCGCGCAGGTCTGCTCGTAGACGATGGCGCTCACGCCCGCGATCTCGCGCAGCTCGCGCTGGACCGTGTCGAGCAGGCTGCGGTCGTGCACTGTGACCCCGGGCGCCAGGCCGTCGGCGCCATGCCAGCGCGACGGGTCTTCCGACACCAGAGCGATGCGGCCGACCCCTTCCGCGTGCAGCTGGCGGGTAATGCGGGCCGGGTCGATCACGCCTTCGGCCGCCTGGCCTCCGGTCATCGCGACCGCGTCGTTGTACAGGATCTTGTAGGTGATGTTGGTCCTGGCCGCGACCGCCGCGCGGATCGCCAGCAGGCCGGAATGCTGGTAGGTGCCGTCGCCCAGGTTCTGGAACATGTGCCCGGTGCCGGAGAAGGGCGCGGCGCCCACCCACTGCGCGCCTTCGCCGCCCATTTGCGAGAAGGTGGCGGTCTTGAGCTCGGGCTGGGCCAGCGCCATCACGTGGCAGCCGATGCCGCCGCCGGTGCGCGAACCTTCCGGCGTGCGGGTCGAGCTGTTGTGCGGGCAGCCGGAACAGAAGTAGGGCGCGCGGATCGGAATCACCGCCGCCGGCAGCGCCGCGCGCGGCGCGTCGATCCGCGCCAGGCGTTCGCGCAGCTGGGGCAGGGCGGCGCCGAAGCGGGCGACCAGCGCGCGCGCGACGAGCAGCGGCGAGAATTCCGAGATTTCGGGGAGCGCCGACTTGCCGCTGATGCGCGGGCGGCGGCCGGACTCCAGGTCGTACAGCGCGTCCTTGAGCTGGGCCTCGACATTGCTGCGCTTTTCCTCGACCACCAGCACTTCCTCCTGCCCTTCGGCGAAGGCGCAGGCGCCTTCGGTCTCCAGGGGCCAGCTCATCGCGACCTTGTAGACCGAGATGCCCAGCGCCGCCACCTCGGCGGCGTCCAGGCCCAGGTCGGTGAAGGCCTGCATCAGGTCCTGGTGGGCCTTGCCGACGGTGACGATGCCGAAGCGGCGCCGCGGCGCATCGATCAGCACGCGGTCGAGGCGGTTGGCGCGGGCCCAGGCGCGGGCCGCCGGCAGGCGCTCTTCGATCAGGCGCCGTTCGAGTTCGGCGCGCTGGCCCGGCCAGGCGATGCGCGGGTCCCAGTTGTAGCCGTGCGCGGGCGCCGGGCCTTCGGGCGTCACGAATGCCGGCGCATCGGGCAGCTCGAAGCTGGCCGCGGTCTCGACCACTTCGGCGATGGTCTTGAGGCCCACCCACAAGCCGCAATGGCGCGACAGCGCGATGCCGGCCAGGCCCAGCTCGATCACTTCGCGCACGCTGGCCGGCTGCAGCACCGGCATCGAGGCGGCGTGGAAGATGCCGTCGGTCTGGTGCGGATACATCGAGGACTGGGCGGCATGGTCGTCGCCCGACACGGCCAGCACGCCGCCCAGCTTCGAGGTACCCAGCATGTTCGCGGTGCGGAACACGTCGCCGGTGCGGTCCACGCCCGGCCCCTTGCCGTACCAGATGCCGAACACGCCGTCCACGCGCGCCGGGCCGAAGGCGGTGTGCATCTGCGCGCCCCACAGCGCGGTCGCGGCCAGGTCTTCGTTCAGGCCCGGCTGGAACACGATGTCGTGCGCCGCCAGGTCCTGCTGCGCCTTCCACAGCTGCTGGTCGTAGGCCCCCAGCGGCGAGCCGCGGTAGCCCGACACCAGGCCGGCCGTCGACAGGCCCTGCGCGCGGTCCAGCCGGCGCTGCAGCATCGGCAGCAGCACCAGCGCCTGGATTCCGGTGAGGAATACCCGGCCTTGTGCCTGTTGGTAAATGCTGGCGCGTGGCGCCTGGCGCGAAACTTCCATGTCCTGTCTCCGTGCTTGTTGTTTGATAGCCGAAATTCTAGGAGCAAGGACGGAGCGATTGGGACTGAAAACGATTAGAATGAACAGCCGTTTTGGCGGGATTTACTACTATTAGCGAAGAGTGTAGGCGAACATGACTAGCGATATCGAGATCGACAGGATAGACCGCAAGATCCTCCAGCACCTGGCCCAGGACGGCCGCATCGCCTGGAGCGAGCTGGCCGACCTGGTGGGGCTGTCGCTGACGCCGACGCTGCGCCGCGTGCGCCGGCTCGAGGAAGCGGGCTATATCCAGGGCTATGTGGCCAAGCTCGACGAAGCCCGGCTGGTGGGACGCATGAGCGTGCTGGTGGCGGTGACCCTGACGTCGCAATCGGAAGAAGCGCTGGCGCGCTTCGAGGAAGCGATCGTCGCCGCGCCCGAGGTGATGAGCTGCTTCCTGATGACCGGCGACGCCGACTACAGCCTGCGCGTGGTGGTGCCCGACCTCGAGACCTATCACCGCTTCCTGACCCGCACCCTGACCCGGATTCCCGGCGTGGCCCACATCAAGTCCGGCTTCGCGCTGCGCACGGTGCTGAACCGGGCCTCGCCGCTGGCTTAGCGCGCGCCGCTGGCAAGCGGCAGGATGCGCAGGTGGGCCGTGCGCACGGCGGCCGTCAACGGCCCCGATCCCGCCAGTTCGCCCCAGATCGCGGGCTCGGCGCAGAACGCGCCCACCGGGTCGGCGGCACCCAGCACGCGCTGCTCGAAGGCGGCGTCGCAAGCCTGGTCGCGGTAATCGGCCTGGACCAGGCCGGCGCGCCGGCGCTCGAGGAAGGCCAGGTACAGCGCCGGCAGCGGCGCCACCGCATCGAGCGGCAGGCCGCGCGCCATGCGCTCGCGGATGGTGGGCACGATGAAGCCCGGCAGCTTGGCCAGGCTGTCGGCCAGCACCCGGCCGACCGTGTCGCGCACCGCGTCGCTCGAGAAACGCGCGATGACGGCGTCGCGGTAGGCTTCCAGGTCCACCGGACTGGGGCGCAGGCAATCGAACACCGCATCGGTCACGTAGCCGTGCGCCAGCGCGCCGATGCGCGGATCGCGCACCGCTTCATGGATGTATCCGTAGCCGAGCAGGGCGCCGGCCCAGGCAATGCAGCTGTGGCTGGCGTTCAGGATCCGGATCTTGGCTTCCTCGTAGGGCGTGACCGACGCCACCATCCGCGCGCCGGCGTTTTCCCAGGCCGGGCGGCCATTGCGGAAATCGTCCTCGATCACCCATTCCAGATAGGATTCGCTCATCACGGCCGCCGGGTCGTCGCGCCCGGTCGCCGCCAGCACGCGCTGCCTCAGCTCCGGCGTGGCGCGCGGCGTGATGCGGTCCACCATCGAGTTTGGAAAGCTCGCGTTACGCTCCGTCCACTCCAGCAGCGCCGCGTCGCCGGCCTGTTCCAGGAAATCGGCGAGCCCCCGGCGCACGCGCTCGCCGTTATGGCGCAGGTTGTCGCAGCAAAGCAGGGTGAGCGCGCCCGCGCCGGCCGCACGGCGCGCGCGCAGGATGGCCGCCAGCACGCTGTAGACCGTGGCCCCGGCGCGTCCGGCGCGGGCGTCTTCCAGGCTGTCGTGCAACTCTGGCGAGGCCAGGTCGAGCCGCCCTCCGGTATCGAGGAAGTAGCCCGCTTCGGTGACGGTGAAGGACACGATGCGCGTGGCGGGATCGGCGCCCTGGGTCACCAGGGGCGCCAGGCCGGATACGTAGGGAACCACGGCGCCGATGGCGCGGATGCGGCGGTAGGCGTAATCGCCGCCTGGCGTGACGGTCTCCAGGGTGTAGCCGCAGCCCTGCGCCCGCAGCGCGTCGCTCACGTCGCTCGGGTCGGGGCGGATGTTCCCGGCCGCGATGGTCCAGCGCCGGTCGCCGCCATCGTGGAGGTCCTGCAAACAGGCTGCCTGGTGGGCGCGGTGAAAGGCGCCCAGGCCAAGATGGAGGATGCGGAGCAGCGATGTGGTATCCATGATTCCTGTCTGATAGGTTTGAGCGGTTTTGCTTGTGATTCGCAGAAATATCTGCCAATCTTATATCAACCTGTAGGACAGGTTAAAACTATTTAGGAGACAGCCGTGGTAGCAGCCCGAAAATCGGAGTCGACCCGCGCAGCGATCATCGAGCATGCGCTCGGCGTGGCCAGCCATGATGGCCTCGAAGCGCTGACCTTGGGAACGCTCGCGGATTCCATGAAGATGAGCAAGAGCGGCGTGTTCAGCCGCGTCGGCTCGCGTGAAACCCTGCAGCTTGCCGTGCTGGCGAACTACCGCCAGCGCTTCGAGGCGCAAGTGCTGCATCCGGCGCGCATGGTGGCGCCGGGCCTGGCGCGCCTGCGCCGCCTGTTCGACATGAGCCTGCTGCAGGTGGAGTCGGGCAAGTCGGCCGGCTGCTTCTATATCAGCTGCGCGGCCGAGTACGACGACCGCCCCGGCGCCGTGCGCCACGCGCTGACCAGCAGCGTGACGGCCTGGCGCGACGCCTTCGGCGACGCGGCACGGCAGGCCGTGGAGCTGGGCCATGTCGGCGCCGACACCGACGCCGAACAGCTGGTCTTCGAGATCTACGCCTTGCTGTTGGCCGCGCAGCACGACGCCCGCCTGCTGGAGCAATGCGGCGCCGCGACGCGCGCCCGGTCCGGCTTCGAACGCCTGCTCGCGCGCCATGGCGCCACCCAGCCGGCAAGGAGTGCGAACCATGCATGAAGACGTCAAGGCGGCCTTGCGCCGCATGCTGGTGGAGAACATGCCCGGCATCCTGGAGCAGGATGTCGACCGCTTCGTGGCGGCGCTGGGCGTCGACGAGCCGTACACAGCGCCCGCCGTCGCGGACAGGGTACCGGAGGGACGGCTGGAGCGCCGCCGTCACCGCTCACCCGGCGTCTATCCGGGCGTCGAGCGGGACTACGTGCTCTACGTGCCGCGGCAGTACCGCGACGGCGAGGAAGCCGCTCTGATGGTGTTCCAGGACGGCGCCCGTTATCTGGGCCCGGAAGCGAATACCGCGCGCGTCCTCGACCAGCTGATCGAGGAGGGCGCGATGCCGGTGACGATCGCGCTGTTCGTCGAACCGGGCGAGACCGGCCCCGGCCTGCCGGTCTACGGCGGCGCGGGCAACCGCAGCATCGAATACGACGCTCAGGGTCCGGACTACGCACGCTTCCTGCTGGAAGAGCTGCTGCCCGAGGCGCTGGCCGGCTACCGCGTCTCGGCCGATCCGCGGCGCCGCGCGATCGCGGGCCTCAGCTCCGGCGGGCACTGCGCCTTCAATGCGGCCTGGGAACGGCCCGACGCCTTCGGCAAGGTGCTGAGCCACTGCGGCAGCTTCGTCGACATCCGCGGCGGACGCGCCTGCGCCGGCCGGGTGCGGCGCGAGCCGGCACGGCCCTTGCGCGTGTTCCTGCAAACCGGAGAGCACGACCTCGACATCATGTACGGCAACTGGGTGCTGGCCAACCGCGAACTGGCGGCGGCGCTGGCCTACCGCGGCATCGCCCATCAACTGGTGGTGGGCGAGGGAGGACATTCGCTCCGGCACGGCGGCGCCATCCTCGCCGAGTCCCTGCGCTGGCTGTGGCGGGACTGAAGCGGCGCGGGCCTAGTCGACGGAGGCCGTCACGCGCACCGGGGCCGGCCTCGCCACGGCCGGCGCCGTGGGCCTGGCCGGCTTGGCCGG
Source organism: uncultured Massilia sp. (assembly GCA_966210615.1). GTDB lineage: Bacteria > Pseudomonadota > Gammaproteobacteria > Burkholderiales > Burkholderiaceae_D > Telluria. The sequence goes on along the minus strand of CBIHLT010000001.1, from coordinate 67,247 downwards.
CTTGCGGCGGAACCTGAGCCAGACCACGATGCCGGTAAGGAAGAAGGCCAGCGGCGTCACGCCCACGACGCTGATCAGGATGCGTCCGAGCGCGCCGAAGGCTTCGCCGGTGTGCAGCGGGAAGAAGGTGCTGACCACCCAGTCGCCGCCGCGCGCCGTCAGCGGGTCGACCACGCGCAGCAGGGCGCCGCTGCCGGCATCGACGCTGACGCGGGTGGCGCCGTTCCCGTGGCGCAGCTCGCCTGGCTGGCGCAGGCGCACTTCGAAGGGCTGTTCCGGCTTGCCCGGAATGCTCACGCGCGAGATGCGGCCATCGGGGAAGCGCGCCTGCGCCGCCGCCATGGCCGCGCCGATGCCGATGCGCGCGGTCGAGGCATCGCTGGCGTTGACTGCCTTGGCGTTCGGGGTGAGCGGGGCCACCGCCTTGATGGCCGGCGTCACCCAGGCCGGCATGTTGAAGTAGACCCCCGTCACCGCCAGCACCAGCAGCAGCGGCGCCGTGTAGAACCCGGCCGCACGGTGCAGCTGGAAGCTGAACTTCGGCCAGTTGCCCCAGCCGCGCACCGTGATCGCGTGCCAGAAGGCGTTCAGGGTCAGCTTGGGCCACCACACCACGATCCCCGTCAGGGTCAGCAGGAACAGGGCCACGCCCTGGACCGCGATCACGATCTTGCCGGCGTCGCCCGCCATCAGGTAGCGGTGCAGGTGGAACAGGGTCGGCATCAGGAGCGGGCGCGACAGTCCTGCTTCGCCCCAGTTGCGCTCGCCCAGCACCGCCAGGCTGGCCGGGTCGACCATCACCTGGCGCGTCACGCCCTGGTCCCAGTTCGATGCCGGCTTGGCCGGGCGGTACCAGGCCACGTACACGTCGCCGTGCACCTCGGGGAGGAAGAGGGTATCCGGACGTCCGTAGGCCGGGTCGCGCACCAGGCGCTCGACCACCGCCGCCGCCGTCGCCGGCTCGATCAGCACCGGCTGGCCCGCCACCTTGCCCGGCGGCGGCGCCACCTGCAGCAGGCCCGGGTTCAGCCAGGCGTCGAGTTCGTGGCGCCAGCTGAGCAGGGAGCCGGTCAGCCCCTGCAGGACCAGGATGACGCCGAAGACCAGGCCGGCCCACAGGTGGACGGTACGGATGAGATTTTTCATAGACCGTATCATAAACGCAAATGAGAATGATTCCTACTACTTGCGTTAATACATGAGAATCATTATCATTTCGCCTTGTGTTTCTTTCAGAAAAGTAGAAATCAAAAAATGAGTTCGATGAAGCCGGTTTCTTTTGCGGTTGCCACCGCGTGCGCACTGATGGCGATGCCCTATGCCTTCGCCCAGCAAACCCAGGAGGCCCAGCAGGCCCAGCAGGCCCAGGAAGAGGACATGGCTTCGGTCGTCGTCACCGCGACCCGCACCGCCAAGGCCGTCGACAAGATCCCGGGCGCCGTCTCCGTGATCACCCAGCAGGAGCTGTCCACCCAGTACCTGATCGCCGACGATCCCTCGCAGGCGCTGGCGACCTATGTGCCGGGCTTTTCGCCCAGCCGCCAGAAGATGACCTCCACCGGCGAATCGCTGCGCGGCCGCCAGCCGCTGATCCTGTTCGACGGCATTCCGCAATCGAACCCGCTGCGCGCCGGCATGCGCGAGGGCTATTTTGCCGACAGCGCCATCATCGAACGCATCGAAGTCATCAACGGCGCCTCGGCCATCCAGGGCATGGGCGCGACCGGCGGCATCATCAACTACATCACCAAGACGCCGCGCGCCAAGGGCACCAAGCTTACCGTCAACACCCGTTTCGCGACCCAGTTCCGCTCGGATAACCAGGACTGGAAGACCGGCCTGACGGTCAGCCACAAGTCGGACGCCTTCGACCTGCTGGGCTTCGTCAGTACGCAGCGGCGCGGCATGGGCTACGACGGCAACGGCCGCCGCCTGGGCATCGACAACGTGCAGGGCGACACCAACGACTCGCACGGCGACGACCTGTTCCTCAAGATCGGCAAGAGCTTCGGCGAGCAGCGCGTGCAGCTCACGGTCAACCGCTTCAACCTGACCGGCGAAGGCGACTACAAGAACGATCCGGGCTCGGTGGCGCTGGGCATCCCGACCGGTGCGGTGCCGGGCACGCCGATCGGCATGGCGCCGCGCAACCGCGTGCGCAGCGCCAGCCTGGACTACCGCCACGCCGACCTGGCGGGCGGTTCGCTGACCGCGCAGGTGTTCAAGCACGATTTCGAATCGCTGTACGGCGCCACCAACACCTCGACTTTCCAGGACGTGCGCATCGCCCCGCGCGGCACCCTGTACGACCAGTCGGAAGTCGTCGCCGACAAGATCGGTTCGCGCATCACCTACGTGCGTCCGGATACCCTGGTCGAGAACCTGGAGCTGACCGCCGGCCTGGACTGGCTGAAGGACCACACCCAGCAGCGCCTGGCGGGCACCAACCGCGTCTGGGTGCCGGAACTGAAATTCCGTTCGCTGGCGCCCTTCCTCCAGCTCGAATACGAATTCGGCGACGTCACCGTGCGCGGCGGCGTGCGCCATGAGGACGCCAAGCTGGAAGTCGACACCTATACCACCCTGGCCGCCTACGGCAGCCGCGTGGTGGAGGGCGGCGCGGCCGAGTTCTCGAAGTCGGTCAAGAACCTGGGCGCGGTGTGGCGCTTCGCGCCGCAATGGTCGGCCTTCGCCTCGGTGTCGGAAGGCTTCGGCCTGCCGGACGCGGGCCTGGTCCTGCGTGGCGTGAACGTCCCGAACCAGTCGGTCGCCAACCTGATCAGCCTGCAACCCATCGTCACCCGCAACAAGGAAGTCGGCATCAACTGGCGCGGCGCGAAGGGCCAGTTCGGCATCTCGCGCTACGACTCGCGCTCCAAGCTGGGCAGCGTGATCCGCATCACCTCGGCCGGCATCGGCCTGGTCGAGCGCGTGCCGACCACGGTCAAGGGATGGGAAGCGAATGCCGAGTGGAAGCCGGTGAAAGGCCTGTCGGTGTTCGGCACCTACGCCACCACCGACGGCAAGACCGCGGCTACCCAGGGCGCGCCGATGGACCTGGATCTCGGCGCGCGCTCGCAGGGCCCGGACAAGGCGGTACTCGGCACCAACTGGCAGTTCATGCCGAAGGCGCAGTTGCGCGTGCAGGCGACCCACCTGCGCGACCGCGACATCAACTTCGGCCGCGTGGTGGGCACCAGCAAACTGCAGGAGAACTTCAAGGGCTACTCCCTGTTCGATGCCGCGGCCACCTTCGATACCCTCTACGGCCGCGTGGGCGTCAGCATCGAGAACCTGTTCGACAAGCAGTACGTCGGCTACTACTCGCAGTCGGCGGCCAAGGAAGATCCGGCGGCGACCTATGCAGGCCGCGGCCGTACGCTGGCGGTCAGCTGGAGCAAGACCTTCTAAGCGCTGCGCGTCGCCGGCGTCAGGGATGCCGCCTTCGGCGCGCATCCCTTTTCTTTTTCACGCCCGCCCGGACGAGTCCGGGTTGCCAGGGGCGCTGGGCCATCAGCGCTTGACCGCGTGCAGCCAGACGGCCGCGATGCGCTCCACCTCTTCATACCCCGGCTCGCCGAGCTGCCCGCCGAAGATGTCGGGATCGAGCTCCTCGTAATGCCAGTTGCCGCACACCCGCTCCAGCAGCGGCCGCACGCTGTCCAGGAAATGGTCGTCCGGCCCGCTGAGCGCCACGCCGGTGTACAGCATCAGGCTCCCTCCAGGGCGCAGCCGCTCCAGTCCTTCCTCGACGATCCGGCGTGAAATCTCCGCCCCGCGCTCGCCGCCGCCGTGGCGGTAAGGCCGCTCGTCCTCGTCCAGGATGTAGGGCGGATTCGAGACGATCAGGTCGAAGTCGCCCTCCAGCCCGTCGAACAGGTCGCTGCGGCGCAGCGCCAGGTTGCCGGTGCGCGCAAGGCGTCCGTTCACGGCGGACAGCGCCAAGGCCTTTTCGTTGACGTCGGTCCCGATCACTTCCGCATGCGGGAACTTGTGCGCGATCGTGATCGCCGCCGCGCCGCCTCCGCAGCCGATGTCGACCGCCCGCGTCGGTCCCGACCCGAGCCAGGGAAAGGCGCGCTCCATCGTGCCGACGAAACGGTAGGTGTCCGGCCCGAAGAACACCGCGTCGTCCTCGCTGGTGGGATAGGCCGAGTGGAACAGCAGCTGCCCGCCCAGGGTGGATGCCCGCAGGGCCGAGCGCAGCAGGTTGCCTTCTTCCTTCACGATCGCGGCCTCGCGCATCAGCGCGAGCATGCGCGGCGGCAGCAGATCGGGAGCGAAAGGGCGGCTCCAGCCGAAGATGCCGCGCAGGTCGGTGGCGCGTTCGTTGCCCGGACGGCAGTTGATGCGCCGGTGGGTGGACGGCGTGACGGTCATGAAACGGTAGCCTGCCTGGCGCAGACTGTTGCCCAGCGAGAGCAGGGCGGTGACATTGGATGGGTTCATGCTTCCAGCCTCGCACGCGGGCGGGCATGCTTCCGTGCGCTGCACAACGCAAGCGTGCATGGCTTCCAGACGAATTTGCTGCACTATGTGAATGGTCGAACAGTGCTCGTGCCCGGCCCGGCCGATACTGGGCCGCACAGCCGTTCACAACAATGGGAGAGCGACGATGGCTACCAGAGAACGGGACGATATTGCGCATAGCCGCATCGAACGCGAAATCGAACGCGAACGCCACGAGCGCAGCCTGCACGACGAGGCGCGCGCCGGGCTGTTGCCGGCGGACGATTTGCGCACCAAGGATGCGCGCGAACGGCCCGATACGAGCAACCTGAAGCGGCACGGAGGCAAATAGGCCCCGGCGCCGGAGGAGAACAGCATGAAATGGGAAGGCGACCGTCAGAGCGACAACGTGGAGGACCGCCGCGGGAGCGGAGGCGGTGGATTCGGGTTCGGCGGGCGCACGGTGGGCATCGGCACCCTGGTGATCGCCCTGGTCGGCGGCGCCATCTTCGGGGTCGATCCGGGCACCATCCTGGCCCTGTTGGGCGGGGGCTCCCCGGCGCCGGTGCAGCAGCAGACCCGTACCGAGCCGGCCAACGACCGCGAAACCCAGTTCGTGCGCACCACCCTGGCCTATACCGAGGACGTCTGGGCCGCCATCTTCCGCGAGCAGGGCGCGCAGTACACGCCGGCGCGCCTGGTCCTGTTCGAGGGCGCCACACCTACCGCCTGCGGCACCGGCCAGAGCGCCACCGGCCCCTTTTATTGCCCGCCGGACCAGAAGGTCTATATCGACCTGAGCTTTTTCCGCCTGATGCAGCAGCGCTTCAATGTGTCCGGCGAATTTCCGCAAGCCTATGTGATCGCCCATGAGGTCGGCCACCACGTGCAGAACCTGCTGGGCCTGTCCGACAAGGTGCATTCCGCCCAGCAGCGCCTGTCCGAGAGCGAAGGCAATGCGCTCTCGGTGCGCCTGGAGCTGCAGGCCGACTGCTTCGCCGGCGTGTGGGCCAACCGCACCAACCAGCGCGAGCAGATCCTGGAGCAGGGCGACGTCGAGGCGGCCCTGGCGGCGGCCTCGGCCATTGGCGACGATGCGCTGCAGAAGCAGTCGCGCGGCGTCGTGGTGCCCGATTCCTTTACCCACGGCAGCTCGGCCCAGCGCGTGCGCTGGTTCCGCCGCGGCCTGGACAGCGGCCAGGTCGAGTCCTGCAACACCTTCGAGGCACGCCAATTGTAAAGACGCGCGCGCCTAACATTTCCGTACGTGAATGCATTGGCGCGCATCTTCGTAAAAAATCGGCGAAATCGGCAGTTCGTTTCCGTGCGCGTATCGCCTTCCTTGGCATTTTGACATAACGTGTTTGCACATCAGTTCGCCCGGAAGGGCGGACTTCGTCAACCATCGAGGAGGAGGACTTATGCTGGCAATGAACTACCGCGGGCCCTACCGTGTCCGCGCCGACCACAAGCCCGAACCGGTCATCGAGCACCCGGGCGACGCCATCGTGCGCGTCACCCGCACCTGCATCTGCGGTTCGGACCTGCACCTGTACCACGGCATGGTGCCCGACACCCGCGTCGGCCATACCTTCGGCCATGAATTCATCGGCGTGGTGCAGGAAGTCGGCTCCGGCGTGCAGAACCTGAAGGTGGGCGACAAGGTCCTGGTGCCCTTCAACCTGTTCTGCGGTTCCTGCTTCTTCTGCCAGCACGAGCTTTACGGCAACTGCCACAACACCAACGCCCAGGCGTCGGCGGTGGGCGCCATCTACGGCTACTCGCACACGGCGGGCGGCTACGACGGCGGCCAGGCCGAACTGGTGCGCGTGCCGATGGCCGACGTCGGGCCGCTGGTGATCCCGCACGATATCGACGATGACGACGCCGTGCTGCTCACCGACGCGGTGCCGACCGGCTACCAGGCGGCCGAGATGGGCGATATCCAGCAGGGCGACACCGTGGTCGTGTTCGGGGCCGGACCGGTCGGCATCTTCGCCGCCAAGTCGGCCTGGCTGATGGGTGCGGGCCGCGTGATCGTGGTCGACGAGGTGGAATACCGCCTCGAGTTCGTCAAGCGCTATGCCCAGTGCGAAGTGGTGAACTTCCGCGAAGTGGACGACATGGCGCTGCACATCAAGAAGATGACGGACTGGATGGGCGCCGACGTCTGCATCGACGCGGTCGGCGGCGACGCGGCCGGCAGCATCGCCCAGACCCTGACCGGGCGCCTGATGAAGATGCAGGCCGGCGCGGCCACCGTGCTGCATTGGTGCATCAATTCGGTGCGCAAGGGCGGCAACGTGTCGATTGTCGGCGTCTACGGCCCGACCTTCAACGCGGTCCCGATGGGCAACGCCCTGAACAAGGGCCTGACCCTGCGCATGAACCAGGCCAGCGTCAAGCGCCACCTGCCGCGCCTGATCGAGCACATCCGTGCAGGCCGCCTGAATCCGAAGGAAATCATCACCCACCGGGTGCCGCTGGAGGAGGTCGCCGAGGCGTACCACATCTTCTCGAGCAAGCTCGACAACTGCATCAAGACCGTCCTGATCCCGCCCAACGCCGACCAGGTGCGTGCGGTGTCGGCAAGCGCATTGCATTGAGGAGGGAATATGGAAACACGTCACGAAATGACCGAACACCAGCACGAGCACCACCACCACGGCCACGAGGGGCATGTCCATGCGCACCCGCCCCAGGGACACATCGTGCCGCGCCGTCCTTCGCCGGAGGAGCTGTCGCACATCCAGGGCTGGGGCGCCGACCTCGACCGCAAGAACCGCCCGGGCGTACCGATGGAGCGCACGCCGCCGCGCTACACCGATGCCAAGGAAGGCGTGCCGGAGCAGCAGCCCGAGCGCGTCGAGGTGCTGGTCTCGCCCGAGCGTCCCGGCATTACCCCGCTGTTCGGGACGGTGCAGCCGCCATCCGGGCTGTCGGGCATGATCCGGCGCGCGGCCTTCAAGTCCACCGAGAACGATCTGCGGCACTGGATGCTCCTGCTGCTGGCGGACCGGGTCAATGTGGTCGAGGGCATTGCCGACGACCTGGCGCATGGCAAGGTGCCGAACGTGTTCGCCGAAATGGGGCTGAAGGCGGAGTGGAAGCACAATCCGGGCGGGCTGGTGAAGAAGGCGGCGATTGCTACCGCTGTCGTGGGCACCGCCTGGTACCTCCTCAACCGGCGTGACCGCTATCGGTAAGCTGGTCCGCAGCATTCGAACGTCTTCCCGGGACGCCAGGTCCCGGGGCGACGGCTTCCCGGCCAACTAAGCTGCATCAGCTACGGATCTTCCGTTCCTGCTTCGTCCACATCCTTTGCCCCCGCGCGACCCGCGCCGGCATCTCCTTTGCGTCCAAGCAAGTTTCCCACAATAAGCTCGTCCACACTGGCCGATGACCCGTGCCGCCCGAGGCCCGGACTGACCGGATGGAGACGAGATGATCCCGCACACGACCCCGCACCAGACTTCGCACACAAGCCGGCCCCTGCATCGCAGCTTGGTCCTCCTCGCCGCCGCCGTCCTGCTCGCCCAGAGCGCCGGCGCAGCGCCCATCATGAGCCCACCCCAGAGCCTGGACGCGAAGGGCAGGGCTTCGGTGCTGGGACAGCTCACCGCCTCGCGCGCCGCCCAGGGGCTGGACCAGGACCACTCCTACCGCGTGCTCGCCCAGCATCCCGGCGCCCAGGGAACCCAGGTGGTGCGCGCCGCGCACACCTATAAAGGCCTGCGCATCTTCGGCTCGGATTCCGTGGTGGTGCTGGACCAGAAGCTGAAAGTGGTCTCGGAAAGCGCTTCGCCGCGCCGCCTCCACCTGGGCCGGGGCGCCGCCAACCGCCTGGGCGCGAAGACCGCCAGCTTCAACGTCAGGCCGCAGCTTGGCGCCAGGGCCGCGGTCGCGGCGGCCCTGGCCCACCTGGTGCCCGGCGCCGTCCACATCGTCGCCCCGCGCGCCGAGCTGCTGATCTACCCGGTGATGCGCGACGAGCGCGCGCCTGGCGCCGAGCACAAGCAAGAGGAAGAACTGAACGCCGTTGACCTGCAGGAGACCGTGGACCACTACGAACTCGCCTGGCTGGTGCGCACCCGCATGCGCCTGGGCGAGCAGCCGCTGTACCATGACACCGTGATCGGCGCGCGCGACGGCCGGCTGATCGACCAGTGGAGCATGCTGCAGACCGTGACCGGCGCGGGCAAGAGCCAGTACAACGGCGAAGTCCCGTTGAGCACGACCCTCTCCGACGGCCTGTACCGCATGCTCGACCCGGAGCGCGGCAAGGGCGGCACCTTCGGCGCCATGGCGATCACCAATGCCAACAACGGCAGCAGCGCCGGCAAGGTCTACACCAACGCCACCAACACCTGGGGCGACGGCAAGCAGTTCGTCGAAGGCGGCAGCACGACCGGCCCCAACGGCCAGACCGCCGCAGTGAACGCGATGTGGGGCCTGATGAACACCTACGACACGATGAAGAACGTGCTGGGCTGGCGCGCGCTCGACGGCCACGACACCGCCACCTACATCGCCGCCCACGTCAACCGCGGCTACGACAACGCCTATTACAGCGACACCTGCCGCTGCATGTTCATCGGCGACGGCACCTACTTCACCAGCCTGGGCTCGATCGACGTGATCGGCCACGAGATGGGGCACGGGGTGACGGCCGCCACCTCGAACCTGGTGTATGCGGGCGAATCGGGCGGCCTGAACGAATCGAGTTCCGACATTTCGGGGGAAGTGGTGGAAGCCTATGCGCGTGCGGGCGGCAAGGGCGAGGTCATTCCCGACGAGGGCAACGACTGGATGCTGGGCACCGAGATCAGCCGCAACGGCGCGCCGCTGCGCTACATGGTCAAGCCCAGCAAGGACGGCAACAGCCATGACGCCTGGAGCACCCGCCTGCGGCGCCTGGATGTCCACTACAGCAGCGGCCCGAACAACCGCATGTTCTACTTCCTGGCGCGCGGCTCGGAGGCGGACAAGGACAGCGACGCCTACAGCAAGTACCTGGTCAAGGAACCGGCGGCCATGACCGGCATCGGCACGGACAAGGCCTTCCGCATCTGGTTCCACGCCAACACGACCAAGTTCACGTCCAGCACCAACTACGCGGACGCGCGCGCCAAGATGCTCCTCTCGGCCGAGGAATTGTATGGCAAGGGCAGCCGCGAGGCGCTGGCGGTGCAGCGCGCCTATGCGGCCATCAATGTCGGCGCCGACGTGGACGAGCCTGCCGACGAGGCCGGACTCAGTCCTTCAACAGCGGAAAAGGATTGAGCGGCGTGCCTTTCCACCACTGCTTCTCGGGCGTGAGCTCGACCACGGCGAAGTGCAGGTGGGGCGCGTTCGGGTCCGAGTTGCCGGTCACGCCCACATAGCCCAGCACGTCGCCGCGCTTGAGCACCATGCCTTCCTGCAGGCCGTCCGCGTAGCGGTCGAGGTGGGCGTAGTAATAGGCGTACTTTTCGCTCGGATCGAACTGGTAGACGGTCAGGCCGCCGGGCTTGCTGGTGAAGAGCTTGACGACCTTGCCGTCGGCGGCCGCGACCACCGGCGTGCCCTTGGGCGCCATGATGTCCAGCGCCTCGTGGTGGCGCTGGTTGCCGCGCGGCTGGTCGAAGGTGTCGGTCAGGGCCGAGGCCTTCACGCCCTGCACCGGCACCATCAGCTTGCCGGGCAGGGCGGAAGCCGTGCCCGGCGCGGCGTTGGCGGCCGACAGGGCGCTGGAGGACGGACGCATCGGCAGTTCGGTGTCGGACAAGTCGGTCTGCACGACCGAGCCTCCCTGGTCCTGGCCTGGCGGCGCGGCGTCAGGCGCCGCAGGGGGAACCGAAGTCGGAGCCGAAGTCGGAGCCACTGCGGGAGCGGGCGGCGGAGGCGCCACGGCGGCCACCGGCGCCGGTTCCTCCGGCACCTCGTTCAGGAACACGAACAGCACTCCGGCGCCGACCAGCGCGCCGGCCAGGAAGGTCATCAGCCATTTCATCTCGTCCTCCGTTCGATCGATTCTCGTGCATCAGTCCTGCAGGACCACCTCGGTGCCTGCGGCCACCAGGCCCGCCACTTCGGCGGCGCTCCAGTTGGTCAGGCGGATGCAGCCATGCGATTCGGTCTTGCCCACGTGGGCCGGCACCGGTGTGCCGTGAATGCCGTAGTGCGGCTTGGATAAGTCGATCCAGACCACGCCGACCGGGTTGTTCGGCCCCGGCGCCACCTTGGCCTTCTTGTCGCCCGGCTCGGCGTCCCAGAACAGCTTCGGGTTGTAGTGGTAGGTCGGGTTCGCATGCACGCCCTCGATCTTCCAAGTGCCGACCGGCAGCGGGTCGTACTGGCTGCCGGTGGATGCCGGGTACTGGGCCAGCAGCTGGCCGCCTGCATCGTACAACTGCAGGATCTTGGTCGAATCGCGCACCAGCACCTTGCTGGCCTTGGCCAGCGGCGTCTTGCCGACGATGTTCGGCACCAGGATCTGTTCGCCGGCGCGGGCCAGGCTCTTGCCGGGGTTGAGGCGCTCGATAAGCTTGGGACTGGCGTGGAATTTTTCGCCCAGGCCCTCGGCCGCGCTGGCGTAGCCGAGCGCCGGCAGCGACGCCTTGGCCATCATGTCTTCCGGCACCGGGCGGAAGGGGCCGGCCACGTCGGCTTCCACCAGCGTATAGGTGAGCAGGGTCGGGCTGTCGTCGGCCTGGAGCGCGTTCCAGGTGGCCTCGTCCAGCTTGCCGGTGACCGGCAGCTTGCGTGCGGCCTGGAAGCCGCTCAGCGCCTGGCGCATGTTGGAACCGTAGGCGCCGTCGATCTCGCCTGGCGAGAAGTGGGCGCGGTCGAGCAGTACCTGGGCGCGCAGCAGGCGCTCGAACTGGGCCTGCTTGGCGCTGACCCGCCCTTGTGGCGCCGGCCCCGTGCCGGGCATGGCCAGGGTCGCGCCGGGTCCCGGCGCCGGCGCTGGTTGCGGGGGCGCGGCCGGCACGGGCGTTGCAGGCTGGGCGGCCGGAGGCTGCGCGCTGCCGGCCTGGGCCGCGGTGGCCAGGTGGGGAAGGGCGCCGACCAGGGCGGCCACGATCAGGGGGGCGGTCATCGTTCGTTTCGTCCTTGGATTCATACTCTACTCCTGCATCTCGCTTCTGGAGTTTCCAGCCTAGAGAGGCGTGACGGTCGAGTCTGTGCGAGAACGAACCCAGCATGCTTGCCGGAATTGGATGGAGATCGCGCTACAATCGGCGCCCATGTCTTCCACGATCCATACCATTACCCTGCAGCCGGGCGGAGAAAGCTTCGGCGCGGACGAAAGCACCACCTTGCTGCACGCGGCGGAACACGCGGGCCTGGACCTGCCCAGCTCCTGCCGCAACGGCACCTGCCGCACCTGCATCTGCCGCCTGCGCAGCGGGCAGGTGGCTTACCTGATTGAATGGCCGGGCCTGTCGGCCGACGAAAAGCGCGAAGGCTGGATCCTGCCCTGCGTGGCGGTGGCGCGCAGCGAGCTGGTGGTCGACGCGCCGCTGGCGCGGCGCGCGGCCACCCTGTTCAAGGATTGAGGCCGAGCGCGCCCTCGATCAGGCGCAGCACCTGCGGCCAGGCCGGCGAGGTGGCGGCCACCTCGTCGTAGTGGCTGGCATCGGGCAGGATCACGACCTCGGCGCGGTCGCCGGCGGCGCGCGCGCGGGCGGCGTAGTCGTGCGCCACGCGCGGCGGCGAGATGGTGTCCAGCGCGCCCGTCACCAGCCAGGTGCGGCTGCCGTTCGGCATGAGTTCGGCCGCGTTGGTATCCGCGAACACGTCCGGCCGCCGCGCGCTCGCTTCGCCGGCCAGCTCGGAGGCGGCGCGCCCGCAGCTGGACTGGATCAGGGACGCTTCCTTGCGCAGGTCGGCCAGGCCGCCCAGGCTCACGATGCGGCGCACCGGCAGCGGATTGGCCCGGTACAGGGGGCTGGCATGCGGGATGCGCTCGCGCCCGGCGATCCATTGCACCAGCTGGCCGCCGGCGGAATGGCCGACCGCGACGATGCGCTCCAGGTCGAGCGGCTGCTTGCCGGCCTGGGCGCGCAGGGCGTCCAGCGCCGCGTGCATGTCGTGGTACATGCCCGGATAGCCGCCGCCCGGCTCGTCCACGCGCCGGTATTCCACGTTCCAGACCGCGATGCCGCGCTGCGCCAGCGCGCCTGCCATGTTGCGCAGCTGGGTGATGCCGCCGAACTTGCTGGTCCAGCAGCCGCCGTGCACCAGCACGGCCACCGGGAAGGGGCCTTTACCCTCGGGGAGGAACAGCTCGGCGTATTGCGATGCCGCCGGACCATAGGCGATGCGCGCGCCGGGCGCGGGGCCGCTCAGCGCCAGGTAGTCGGCCAGTTTCATCGGCGCGGCGGCCTGGGCGTGGAGTGCGGCGGCCAGGAAGGAGAGCGGTAGCAGGCGTAGAAGGCGCATGGGCGGCTGTCGAAGGGAAAGGCTCCCACTATAGCCGAGCCGGCGCACGATTGAAAACCCGCCCGCCGCATCCGTGCTAGGCTGCGCACGACACCCAACGTTTTGATCAGGAGGCAGGCGATGAGCAATTCCAAATCGAGCGGACAGCAGAACCAGCAATCGGCCAACAACAACAAGTCCGAGCAGGACCAGGCCAAGGAACGCGCCGGCGTGAGCGACAAGAGCAGCCATGACCACATGTCGCGCGAACGCGCCAGCACCGACAAGGGCGCCGGCGGCGGCGCGAAGCAGAAGCAGAACCATTAAGACGCGGCCAACGCGGCTTTCGCGGCGGGCGCCCGCCCGCCGCAGCACTACCCACGGAGGCAAGCCCTTTGCCTTCCCGCTTTCGTGCGCCGCGCCGCATGGACGGCGCACGAGATTGACTGTCACCGAGTCACTGAGAGGCCCACCATGAACATGCTCACGGCGCAGGACCCTCTGCGCGATTTCACCACCATCGAGGCGCATATCACGCCCGAGCCGGACACGCCCACCGATCCGAAGCAACCGCCGCCGCAGCCGCCGGTGCCGGACGACGTGCCGGATCCCACCAATGCTCCGGTCCAGGAGCCGCGTCTGCCCGAACCGCCGATCCGGGCAGGCTGATTCACTGCTTCAATCAGGCGCCGGATGCCTGGCGGTTGCCGGGCTCCGGCCTGGCGCCGTCGTTCCGGGCGCCGTTGCCCTTGTCCCCTTCGCCCTGCGGCTGCTGTCCCTCGCCGGATTGCCGGTTGGAGGGCGGCAAGGGCGGAATCTCGCGGATCATCTCGTCGGTTTCGTGCTGGCCAGGGGTCTTTTCGCCGCTGCCGATGTCGGCTTCGTCGAAGATCCCGCTCCGGCTGTTGGCCGGGTCCGCCTTGGTCGGATCGTTCATGCTGTGCTCCGGTAAAAGTTGTCAATGTCGTATGATCCTAACAGGCCCCCATGCGGTCCGGCGCGCGCTAGGCGGGCTGCCGGTGTTGCTTTTTTGTCGCCCTGGCGTCCCGACCTGCCGCTTGTCACGCGGCTGCCATCCAGGGTTTCCTATAATCAGAGCCATACACCCCACGGCGGGAGGAGACGATGGGTTCGACCTTGTACAACAAGATTTACCTGGGCCGCGGCGCGGTCGAGACGCGCCGCATGCAGCTGGCGATGGCGCTGGGACTGGCCGCCAGCGTCGGACTCGGGTGGTACGCCTTCCGTTCGCTGCGCTAGCCTGACGCCGCCGCAGTTGCCGCGGACGGTCGCCCCGGTTACCATGGCGCGCCCTGATTGATTTGAAAGCGGTAATGAAGAACGAAAAGCTGACGACAGACGAATACGACGCCCTCGAGCTGGTGCGCCGTGGCACGAAGAAGGACACCTCGACCGCCTGCGTGGGACGCAACGCCAAGCGCCTCTCGGGCCTCAAGATGATCGAATTCGGCCGCGACGGCCGCATTGCGCTGACCAGGAAAGGCCAGGAGGTGCTGTTCCTGCGCCGCTGCGTGGTGGGATTGCGCGCCCTGGCGGAGGATCCGCAGGCGGCGCTGGACGGCGAGGTGCTGCAGTTCCTGAACCAGAAATCGCACATCGCCGCGAACGAGGCGGGTGGCTACATGCTGACCGACAAGGGACGGGAATCGCTGGCCGATATCGTCCAGCAGGAACAGAAACGCTGAGGCTCAGGCCCGCCCGGCCAGGCGGCCGGGGCAGCGCGCGGAAACCTCGCCGCCCTGGGGCTCGGTTCGCGCCCGGTGCGCTCGATGCGAACTTAATTGGCGCGGCGGCGGTGCGGGTAGACCAGCACCCGGACGGCCACTTCGGCCGGCACATTCATCGTCGCCAGGAATTCGGCTGCACGCTGCAGGCCGAGGGTCGGAACCGAGGCGATCGCCTGGTTGACCAGGTCGCGCGTGCGGATATCGGTGCGCTGCCTGCGCTGTGCGGCTTCGGCGGGCAACTCACGCGTTTCGTTCATCATCGTATTCTCCGGACTCGGGATTGCAAAAGAGACATTGATATTGTATCGCTAATAATGTCGTATTGGCCACAAAAAGTTATCGGTGGTCAATTTCTTTTGCTATAGGAATCTTCCGAATCAGACTCAGGGGCAGCGGAGAAGCCGCCAACCCCTGGCCTCAGGCCGCCGAGGCGGTCAGCACCTCTTCTGTCGGCGCCGGCAGCGCCAGGCAGCGCCCCCGGCGCAGCATCTGCTCGAAGTCCGCTGCAGCCAGCGGCTTGCTGAAGTAATAGCCCTGCATTTCGTCGCAGCCATGGCTGCGCAGGTAGTCCAGCTGCTCGGCCGTTTCCACGCCTTCCGCGATCACCGCCAGCTTCAGGTTGTGGGCCAGCGCGATGATCGAGGTGACGATCGCCGCGTCGTTGGCGTCGTGGGTGATGTCGGCCACGAAGGAGCGGTCGATCTTGAGCACGTCGATCGGGAAGCGCGACAGGTAGGACAGGCTCGAATAGCCGGTGCCGAAGTCGTCGATCGACAGGTTCACGCCCAGCGACTTCATGCGGTGCAGCAGCTCCACCGCCGGCGTCACGTCGCTCATGAACAGGCTTTCGGTCAGCTCGATCTCCAGGCAGTCCGGATCGAGGCCGGTGTCGTTCAGCACCGATTCCAGGCTGGCGATCAGGTCGGCGGCGCCGAACTGGCGCGCCGACAGGTTGACCGCCACCCGCAGCTTGCCCAGACCCGCATCCTGCCAGGCCTTGTTCTGGGCGCAGGCTGTGCGCATCACCCAGGCGCCGATCTGCACGATCAGGCCGGTCTCCTCGGCGATGCCGATGAAGCGCACCGGCGGCACCATGCCCAGTTCCGGATGGTTCCAGCGGATCAGGGCTTCCATGCCCACGATGCGGCCGCTCTTGAGGTCGACCTGGGGCTGGTAATGCAGCACGAATTCGTTGCGTTCCAGCGCATTGCGCAGCGCGCCTTCGATACGCACGCGCTCCAGCGATTCCTCGTTCATCGCCGGGGTGTAGAACTGGAAGTTGTTGCGCCCCATCTTCTTGGCGCTGTACATCGCGATGTCGGCGTGTTCGATCAGGCTGTCGGCCGGCGTGCCTTCGCTCGGGTAGACGGCCACGCCGATCGAGCAGGTGACGAAGAATTCCTTGGTGCCGAGCATGACCGGCTGGGCCACCGAGTCCATCACGCGCTGCACGATCTCGGGGCGCAGCGGCTCCTCGGCGTGCTCGGACAGGATCACCACGAATTCGTCGCCCGACAGGCGCGCCACGGTGTCGGTGTCGCGCAGCGAGCCGCGCAGGCGCGCCGCCACCGTCATCAGGAGCACGTCGCCGGCCTTGTGGCCCATGCTGTCGTTGACGAACTTGAAGCGGTCCAGGTCGATCAGCATCACCCACACCGGATAGCCGCTGCGGGTGGCGTAGGCGATCGCCTGGCCCAGGCGGTCCTGCAGCAGCGAGCGGTTCGGCAGGCCGGTCAGCACGTCGTGCTGGGCCACGTGGTGCACGCGCTGCTCGGTGAGCTTGCGCTCGGTGATGTCGCTGCCGGTGCCGCGGTAGCCGGCCAGGGTGCCGGTCTCGTCGAACACCGGCTGGCCGTTGACGCAGAACCAGCGGGTGTCGCCGTATTCGTCGACGGTCTTGTATTCGAGGTTGGCGAAGGGCTCGTGCGCCTTGACCTGGGCGATGTGGGCGCGGCCGGATTCGCTCTCGAGCAGGTCGGGCTGGAATTCCCAGCGCGTCTTTCCCAGCACGGTGTCGACCGGCACGCCGGTCTTTTCGGTGAAGGCGCCGGTGACCATGGTGAAGCGCAGCGCGGCGTCCTGCTCCCAGTACCAGTCGGAGGACATCGACACCAGCTGGCGGAAGCGCTGCTCGCTCTGCTGCAGGGCTTTTTCGGCGCGCTCGCGCGCGATCATGTCCTCGACCAGGCGGCGGTTGGTGCGGCGCAGGTCGGCGGTGCGCTGGCGCACCAGCTGCTGGACCTTGCGCGCGCGCTGGCCGGAAGCCTGCACGAAGGCGGTGCTGAGCAGGGTGATGAGGATGCCGCCCACCAGCAGGGCGGTGGAGGCCATGTGGTCGGCCAGGAAGGGGCGCGAGGCGGCGGCGACGTCGATGCGCCACGCGCGGCCCGCGATGCGCAGCACGGTGCTGTGCACGGCCGGGCCGTCCGGCATCAGCCAGTCGGCCAGGAAGTGGTCGTGCGAGACATGGGTGGGGCCGGTGGACAGCAGGCGCCTGTTGCCGTCCGCGTGCTCGCTGGCGTAGACCGACACGAAGATGTCGTTCGACTCGAGCAGGCCGGCGCCGGCCAGCGAGGAGCGCACCAGTTCGTTGCCGCGGATGATGACCGCGGTGTCGCCGGTCATCGTGCCGCCCTTGTCCAGCACCGGCAGGACCATCTCGAAGCTGGGCTGGGGCGTGGCGTCCTGGGCCAGCGCGAACAGGCCGGTGGCGGCGGCGCGGCCGGAACCGCGCGCGATGTCGAGCGCGCCCATGATTTCCGGATTCTGCGACACGTTCAGGCCGAAGGCCGGCTCGTTGCCCGCCATCGGTTCCAGGAAGTCGACCACGTGGTAGCGGCCGCGCACCGGGGCCGGCACCCGGCCTTCCGGGCGCAGCTCGGTGAAGATGGTGTTCGGGCGGACCTGCTGCAGCTCGGCCTCGACGGCCGCGCGGTCCTCGCCCTGCACCACGCGGTGGTAATTGAAGGCCTGGATGAAGCGGTGGCGCTCCAGCAGGGCCGAGGTGAAGTCGGCGAACTGCTGGCGCGTGACCGGCTCGCCGCGCGCGAACAGCTGGTTGGTGACCGTCAGGACCTCGACCGCCTGGTCCATCCCTTGGCGCACCGCGGCCACGCGCTCGTCCGCGCGCTGCGCGAAGGCGAGCGCCATGTTGTCGCATTCGAGGTGGCTGACGCCCAGGAACAGGGCGCCGGACGCGGCCAGCCCGCCCCCGAGCGTGAGGGCCGCCGCGAGGGTAAGCGACAAGGGCAGGCGGCGACGCGGCATGTGTTGGTCCAGGGTGGCTACTTTGATCAGAGGTGTAAAAGGGCTTGCCAACGGGCATTAGTGCGCGCCAGTTTGTCACAAAAGCGGGTGGTTTCGCAAACGAAATGTATTGCTCTGGACGATATGTCCACCCCCTTGTGGCAGACCTCAGACAGGCCGGCGTGACAGCCAGGCAAGCACCGCGCGGGCCAGCAGGCGGTTGCTCCAGGACCAGCCGAAGCCGCGCGGCCGCACCAGGCGTGCCAGCAGGCGCCCGGCCGCCCCGGGAGGCGTGGCGCCGGCCCGGGGGCGCACGGCGAACAGGATCTGGTTGTTGCCGGCGATGCCGCGGAACCAGGCCACCTTGCCGCCGAAGACGGTGCGCAGCCGTTGCAGCGCAGCGACATAGTCAGGATCGTAAGTGAAGATATTGGCAACCAGGATGCCGTCCGGGCGCAGGCAGCGCCGGCAGTCGGCATAGAAGGCCGCGCTCGACAGCGCGGGCGGCAGGCCGCCGGCGTCGAAGCCGTCCACCAGCAGCACGTCGGCCAGGCCCGGGTTGGCCTTCAGCCAGGCCGTGGCGTCGCAGTGCAATACGCGCAGGCGCGCATCGTCCGGGGGCACGTGGAACTGGTCGCGCAGCGCGATCACGTCGGCGCGCAGTTCGAGCACGGTGATGCGGGTGCGCGGGAAGCGGCGGTAGCAGAACTTGGCCAGCGATCCGCCGCCCAGGCCCACCATCACGATGTGGCGGGGATGCGGCGCGAACAGGGCGAAGCACATCATGGCGCGAGCATAGGCCAGCACCAGGTCGTCGGGGCGCGACAGCCGCATTTCGCTCTGGATGTCGCCGGGCGTGAATTCCAGGGTGCGGCGGTCGCCCTCGGTGCGCACCAGCGGGGGCGGGTGGTCGGGCAACAGCGGGTCGGCGGGAGCGGACATGGCTGAAGTATAGGCGAGGGCATGGCGGTCCGGCGCAGCTTGTTGCTGGGCATCGCTTTCTGATAAGCTGGCCGCCACGCGCCACTCCACAAGACCCGACCAAGCTCCCATGTTCCTGGACCATCCGACCATCACCGCCACCAACAGCCCGACCGAGCCCGACCGGATCGAGCGGCTGCAGCGCGTGTACGGGTATGCGATGGCCCTGGCCGACGCCGCCGGCAACCCGCATTTTGTCGAGAAGCTGACCCAGCTGCACGACCACAAGGGCACCCTGATCGTGTTCTGGCACGAGCCGCCCAGCGGCGAGGAAAAGGACTATTTTGCCCGCGCCTGGGCCAGCAGGGTCGGCGACGGCACGATCCAGGTCGAACACGAGTACTGACATGATGAGCTTGGACGCCTCCACCATGGTATTGGTCCTGGCCCTGGGCAACCTGGCCCTGGTCGCGCTGCTGACCTTTTTCGATCACGGCCCGGTCCGCTCCCGGGCCCTGGCGGCCTGGAGCCTGTCCAGGCAGATCCAGGGCGGCGCCTGGTTGCTGCTGGCGCTGGGGGCGAGCAACGTGGTGCCGCCGGCCATCGCCGTGCCGGGCGGCTATGCCCTGCTGCTGGCGGGCGTGGCGATCGAGGCCGGCGCCTCCTGGGAAGCGTCCGGCCGCGAAGGCTGGCGCCGTCCGACTCTGGTGCTGGGCGGCCTGGCGATCCTGGCTTTCCTGGTCTGCTACCTGATCGACGAGGACGGCCTGCGCAGCGTCGCCGTCTCGCTGCTGCTGGGCGCCTTCTACCTGTCGGGCGGCATCGCCCTTGCCAGCCGCTGGAAGGACAGCAGCCTGCTGCAGCGCTTCCTGGCGCTGGTGACGGCGGTCCTGGCCCTGGTGGTGGCCGCGCGCGGCCTGTTCGTCCTGCTGCTGCCCGCCGGCTGGGGCTGGATGAGCAGCGACATGCTCGGCCAGCTGTTCGTCGCCGCGCTTTACCTCCTGATGCTGGCCAACTGCTTCGGCATGCTGCTGCTGGCGCGCGAACGCGCACAGCGCGAGCTGGCGCGCCTGGAGCTGGTCGACCCGCTCACCGACGTGCCGAACCGGCGCGGCTTCTTCAGCGCGCTGGCGCCGTGGATGGCGCTGGCGCGCCGCCCGGGCCAGCCGACCGCCCTGGTGATGCTCGACCTGGACCAGTTCAAGCGCGTCAACGACGGCTACGGCCATCCGGCCGGCGACGCCGTGCTGCGCCACGTGGTGGAGCTGTGCAAGCGCCAGCTGCGCGACAGCGACATGCTGGGCCGTCTGGTGGGCGTCGAGTTCGCGATCCTGCTGCCGCGCACCACGCTCGCCGAAGCCGCCCTGGTGGCCGAGCGCATCCGCGCCGCCATCGAAGCCACGCCGGTCAAGAGCGAGCGCGCGCTGATCAAGATGACCGCCAGCTTCGGGGTCACCACGATCCGTCCCGAAGACAGCACCGTGACCCTGTTCCAGCGCGCCGACGAAGCCCTGGTGGCGGCCAAGCAGGCGGGGCGCAACCGCGTTTCCCAGGCCGCTGCGGCGGTGGCCGAGGTCTGAACATCCGCCAAAAGTCATAGGCCTGTCACATCCGGGTCGTATCCTGCCTTACATCGCAGCAGGAACCGACCATGACGCCTACCACTCCCGATTCACCCTTGTACGCGGCTGTCGAGCTCGGCTCGGACAGCTTCCGCCTGCACGCCGGGCGCGTGGAGGACGGCGCGCTCACCCTGGTGGCCACGATGGCCGAGGCGGTGCGCCTGGCCGCCAGCCTGGACGAGGACGGCAACCTGTGCGCGGCGGCGATGCGGCGCGCCCTGGCCTGCCTGGGTGAGTTCCGGCGCGCGCTGGACGCCTGGCGTCCCGAAGCGGTGCGGGTGGTCGCCACATCCGCCCTGAGAATGGCGCGCAATGCGCCCGTGTTCCTGCCGGCGGCCGAGCGGGCGCTGGGGCGGCGCATCGAGCTGATCGACGGCAGCGAGGCGGGCCGCCTGGTCTACCTGGGTGTGGCCAGCACCCTCGGCGCCGGGGACGGCGCGCCGCGCCTGGTGGCGGACATCGGCAGCGGATCGACCGAACTGGTGCTGGGACAGGGAGAGCGGATCGAGCGCATCGAATCGTATGCGGTGGGGGCGGTGCGCCAGAGCCTGAGCTTCTTCGGCGACGGCCGCATCGACGAGGCGGGCTTCGAGGCGGCGGTACGTTCGGGGCGCAGCCGCTTCGCCCAGTCGGTCCTCGGGCGCAAGTCCGGCGGGCTTGCCTACGGCGCCTGCGGCACCGTGCGGGCGCTGGCCGACATCGCCGGCGGGAAGCCCGGCCTGAACCGCGACACCCTGATGCGGCTGCGCCGCCAGGTGGTGGAGGCCGGCCACCTGGCGCGCGTACGTCTTGGCTGGGAGCCGGCGGCACGGGCGCCGCACCTGCCGGGAGGACTGGCGCTGCTGATCGCGCTGATGGAAGAACTGGGGCTCGACGAGGTGAGGCCGGTGCGCGCGGGGCTGCGCGTGGGGGCGCTGTGGGACTGGCACGCGCGCGCGGCTGTCAGCGCCTGAGCCTTGTCGGCGTCACCTTTCCCGGTTATCCGCAAAACCGTCGTCCCGGGACGACGGCCTGGGGACAGCGGCGGGTGATCCTTACGCGGCCGGCGCCGTGGCCGCAAGGCGGTCCACTTCCTCGAGCGCCAGGCGCGCCATCTGCCGGATACCCTCATAGGACTTGGCCGATGCGATGAACAAGCCGTTGTGGCAGAAGCCCGCGTCCGGCACCCCGGTCACCGCCGCCAGGTCGGCATCGCGCAGCCCGGCCCAGGCGGCCGGCAGGTCGGCGCGCGCATCGAAGTTCTCCGTGCTCACCGACACCGTATGGATCATATGGCGCTGCTCCGCCATGTTGTAGCTGATGACGAACAAGACCTTCGGCATTTCCTTGCGCACCACGGCCGACCAGGGCAGGGCGCCGTTCTTCAGGAACAGCACGCGCCCGCCTTCCAGCGCTTCCGCGCCCCGCACCTGCTCCACCGCCAGCAAGGCGCCGACCCGGTACTTGACCGCGTTGACCATGATGTCGGTCAGCACCGCGAGCGCGCGGCGGAACTGGCCCGTGCGGAACGCCTCGGCCTCGGCCCCGTAGCCCAGGCGCTGCTCGTCCATCCAGCTCGGGTTGTAGCCCGAGATCACCGCCGACAGGCCGTAGCCGCCGGGCGCGTTCTTGGCCGCCCCGACGTCCGACAAATCCAGGTACTGCACGATGTCGGCGTCGATGGCGTAGGCGATCTGGCGCGCCGTGTCCTCGTCCAGGCTGCGCCCGGCATGGGCCTCGGCCAGGGCGGCGACGCAGCGGGCGCCGTAGTCGCGCCACACCAGCCCGGCGCTGGCATAGGGCACGCCGGTCTGGCGCGCGCCCTCGAAACCCTTCTGGTGGTGGTCGAAGCGGCCCGTGGCCGGGTCCCAGATGCCGCCGACGTCCACCGCGAAGTCGGCCGCCTCGATGATGGCGGGGTCGCGGGTGCGGACCAGCTCGGCCTCGGGGAAGAGGATCAACAACACCGCTACGGCCCAGGCATCGTCCGCGTGGAACTTGCCTCCGTGGGTCACAATACGCATACATACTCCAGAACGTTACACAGACTTGCTATACAGGCTTGCTATACAGGCTTGCTATACAGGCTTGCCACATAGCCGGCGGCGCGCATGGCAGCGCCCGCCCGGAGCGCTCATGATACAGGCTCCGGGGCAGCTGTCGTATCCAGGTGACTTCCGGTCTATTTCGCTGTTACTCGGCAATTTCTAATGGCATACTTCAATACTTGTCCGTTCAACCACATTTTCCCGGCATGCGCATCCAGCTGCTCGTCGTTCCCGTTCTCGCCGCCTGGTGCATGCTGGCGCCGGCCCAGGCCGCCGCGCCCGGCGGCGTGACCCTGTGCTTCGAGCGCCAGGAAGTGCCGCCCTGGCGCACGCTCGACGGCGGCGGGCTGAACTTCGAACTGCTGGCCGAGGTCAGCAAGCGCACCGGCGTGCGCTTCGATTTCCAGAGCATGCCGTGGAAGCGCTGCCTGGAGCAGCTCAAGTCGAACCAGGTCGACGGCGCCTTCGCCGTCAGCTTCAACCCCGAGCGCATGGAGCTGGGCGCCTATCCGGGCGGCGCCAAGGCCGACCCTTCCAAGCGCATGCACATCGACCGCTACATGCTGGTGCGCCGCCGCGGCAGCCGCCTGGACTGGGACGGCAAGCGCTTCCACAACCTGGACGGACGCATCGGCGTGCAGCTCGGCTACTCGGTGGCCGACTTCCTGCGCTCCCGGCACGTGCCGGTGGACGAGGGCAGCCAGCGTTCGGACGAACTGGCGCAGAAACTGCTTGCGGGCCGCCTGGCCGGCGCGGCCCTGGGCGGCGGCGACGCCAAGCGCCTGATGCGCGGGCCGCTGGGCGCCAGGCTCGACATGCTGCCGGTGCCGCTGATCGAAAAACCGTATTACCTGGTGCTCTCGCGCGCTTTCGTGGCCAAGCAGCCGCAGCTGGCCGCGCGCCTGTGGGACGCCATCGAGCAGGGACGCACCAGCCCCGCCTACCGCCAGCGCGAACAGGACTTGACCACAGGCAGCGGGGGCGCGCATTAATCCGCTCATCCCCATCGGCAGGCGGCGCGGTCCGCTGCGCCTGGTCCCGCGCCGCCTGGTCGACAACTGGCGCCAGAACATCGTGTTCCGGCTCGGCGCCGGCATCGTGCTGGCGGTCGCCCTTTCGACCGGGGTGTTCACCACCTATACCCTGCACGCGCTGCGGGTGGAAGCCGACGCCAAGCTGCAGGAGCGTATCGAGCGCCAGGCCACCGTGCTCTCGCATGCGCTGGCGCGCCCGCTGTTCGACATCAACAGCGCCGCGGTGTCCTCGGTGGTCGACGCCCTGGGCGCGACGCCCGAGGTGCAGACCCTGCGCGTGCTGGCGCCGGACGGCACCCTGCTGGCGGCCCTGGCCAACCGCGACAACGGCGAGGCCGCCGTGCGGGTGCGGCGCCGCATCACCTACAACGACGGCAGCCGCGCCTATCCGGTGGGCGCGATCGAACTGGCCTTTTCGCGCCAGCAGATCGACGAGGACCTGCGCGGCCAGCTGATCCACACTGCCGCCGCCAACGTCCTGCTGACCCTGGCGATCGTGGCCTGCGTGTTCGTGGTGGGACGGCGCATGTCGGAGCCGTTTTCCGACATCCAGGAATCGCTGGAGAAGCTGGCGCGCGGCGAGACCGACATCCGCCTGTCCGGCATCGGACGGCGCGACCAGGTCGGGCGCCTGTCCTCGGCGGTGCGCAGTTTCCGCGACACCCTGAACCGCCTGCGCCAGGCCGAGCAGGTGACCAACGGCCTGCTGCGCGAGAAGAGCCGCATCGAGCAGCAGCTGCGCGAACTGAACGAAGACCTGGAACAGAAGATCGCCGCCCGCACCGAGGAACTGACCCAGTCCAACCTGCGCGCGGAGGCCGCCAACGTGGCCAAGTCCGAGTTCCTGGCCAACATGAGCCACGAGATCCGCACCCCGATGAGCGCCATCATCGGGATGGCCTACCTGGCGCTGCGCACCGACCTCAATCCCAAGCAGCAGGACTACGTCGGCAAGATCCACCGCGCCGCGCTGTCGCTGCTGGGGATCATCAACGACATCCTCGACTTCTCCAAGATCGAGGCCGGCAAGCTGGAAGTCGAGCAGGTGCCGTTCTGCCTCGACGACGTGCTGTCCAACGTGGCCAGCGTCACCAGCCAGCGCGCGGCCGACAAGCAGCTCGAATACCTGTTCCACGTCCCCCATGCCGTGCCGCGCCAGCTGGTCGGCGACCCGCTGCGCCTGGGCCAGGTGCTGATCAACCTGGTCAACAATGCGGTCAAGTTCACCCCGAGCGGCGAGCTGCAGCTGTCCTGCATTCCGCTGCGCGGCGCCCGGAGTGACAAGGCGCAGGACAAGGTCCGCCTGCGTTTCGCGGTGCGCGACACCGGCATCGGCATCGGCGAAGAGCAGCAGGCCAAGCTGTTCCGGGCCTTCAGCCAGGCCAACGGCTCGACCACGCGCGAATACGGCGGCACCGGCCTGGGCCTGTCGATCTCGCAGCAGCTGGTGGGCCTGATGGGCGGCTGCATCGCGGTCGAGAGCGCGCCCGGCGCCGGCTCGACCTTCACCTTCGACCTCGATTTCGCGCTCTCGGGCGAAGCGGAAACCGTGCTGCAGGTGCCGCCCGAACTGGCGGGTGCGCGCGTGCTGGTGGTGGACGACAGCGCGCTGGCGCGCGCGGTGCTGCGCGAATCGCTGGCGGCGCTGCCGCTGCGCGTGGAATGCTGCTCGGACGGGCGCGGGGCCATCGGTGCGATCGCCGCGGCCGACGCCGCCGGCATGCCTTACCGCCTGCTGCTGACCGACTGCGGCATGCAGGGGATGGACGGCATCGAGCTGGTGCGCCGGGTCAAGGCCAACGCCGGGCTGCGCCACCAGCCGCTGACCATCCTGGTCAGCGCCTTCGGCCGCGACGGCGTGCAGGCCGAGGCCGAGGCGGCCGGCGTGAACGGCGTCCTGTACAAGCCCTTCGTGCAATCGGCCCTGGCCGAGGCCCTGGCCAGCCTGTTCGCGCGCGCGGCCTGCGAGGGCGGCGCCAGCGGCGTGGCGCGCGCCGGCGGACAGGGCTCGCGCGTGCTGCTGGTGGAGGACAACCTGGTCAACCAGCAGATCGCCCGCGAGCTGCTCGAATCCCAGGGCATCGAGGTCGACGTGGCCCCGACCGGCCGCCAGGCCCTGGACAAGCTGTTCGAGGCCGGCCCCGGCGCCTACCGCCTGGTGCTGATGGACCTGGAAATGCCCCAGCTCGACGGCCACGCGGCCACGGTGGAGCTGCGCCAGGACCCGCGCTTCAACGAGCTGCCGGTAATCGCGATGACGGCCCATGCGCTGGCCGAGATCCGCGAGCGCTGCCTGCGCGAAGGCATGCAGGACTACATCACCAAGCCGGTCGATCCCGAGAAGCTGTACGCCACCCTGGCGCGCTGGCTGGGCAAGGGCCTGCCGGGACGTCCGCAGCCCGCGCCGGATCCCGCGGCGCTGCAGGGCCTGCCCAAGCTGACCGGCCTGGACACCGCCTTCGGTCTGCGCAACGTGGGCGGCAACGCCAGGCTCTACCTGGAACTGCTGGACCGCCTGCGCGGTTCGCAGCGCGACGCCGGCAGCTGCATCCGCGCCGACCTGTCCGCCGGCCGTCTGCACGATGCCGCCGGCCGCGCCCACTCCCTGCGCGGCGTGTGCGGCAACATCGGCGCCCGCGAAGTGCAGGCCCTGGCCCAGGAGGTGGAAGAGCAGGCCAGGCGCAGGACGCCGGATGCGGCGGCGCTGGGACGCGGCGCGGCGGCGCTGGAGCAGGCCCTGGCCAGCCTGATGGCCGCGCTCGACCGCCACTTCGCCAGCGCCGGCACGCCCGCCGCCGACAGCCCGTGCACGCCGGACCAGGATGCGCAGGAGGCGGTTGCCCAGCTGGACGGCCTGCTGGCCGAGTTCTCGGGCGAGGCGACCGATTACTTCGACAGCGTGCGCTGCGCCCTGGCCGCGGTCTTGCCGGCCGCCGCGCTGGCGCGTCTCGAAACCCACCTGTCGCGCTACGAATTCGAGGAGGCCCGGGCCCTGCTCAAGCAGGCCGCCGCCCCCGGCGACACCCATCCCGACACCGCGGAACACCCATGACTCTCCGAGACAAGACGGCGGACAAGCCGACCATCCTGATCGTCGACGACACGCCCGACAACATCATGCTGCTGTCGCGACTGCTGAAGGACAAGTACCACACCAAGGTCGCGACCAACGGCAGCACCGCGCTGCAGATCGCCGGCAGCGCGCCGGAGCTCGACCTGATCCTGCTCGACGTCATGATGCCCGGCATGGACGGCTACGAAACCTGCCGCCAGCTCAAGGCCAACCCGGCCACCGCCGACATCCCGGTGATCTTCCTGACCGCCAAGAACCAGGTCGAGGACGAGGCCATGGGCTTGTCGGTGGGCGCGGTCGACTACCTTGGCAAGCCGATCAGCCCGCCGATCCTGTTCGCGCGCGTGGCCACCCACCTGGCCCTGCGCGCCGCGCGCCGCGTGCTGGAGAACCAGAACCAGGTGCTGGAGCGCATGGTCCAGCAGCGCACCGCCCAGCTGACGATGATGCAGGAAGCGATCATCATGGCCATGGCCTGGATGGCGGAGACCCGCGGCAGCGGAATCGGCAACGAAAGCGGCGGCAATCACCTCCGCCGCGTGCAGCAGTATGTGCGCGCGCTGGCGCTGCAGCTGCGCGGCCATCCGCGCTTCGCCGACAAGCTGACCGACGAGAACATCGGCCTGCTGGTTCGGTCGGCGCCGCTGCACGACATCGGCAAGGCCGCGATTCCGGACCGCATCCTGCTCAAGCCGGGCAAGCTCGATCCCGAGGAATTCGAGATCATGAAGCTGCACGCGGCCTACGGGCGCGACACCATCATGCTGGTGGAAGAGCACATCGGCGGCAGCAACAGCTTCCTGATGTTCGCGCGCGAGATCGCCCATTCGCACCAGGAAAAATGGGACGGGACCGGCTATCCGGAGAAGCTGAGCGGCGAGGACATCCCGCTGTCGGCGCGCCTGATGGCGGTGGCCGACGTCTACGACGCGCTGATCTCGCGCCGCGCGTACAAGCCGGCCTTCTCGCACGCGCAGGCGCTGGAGGTGATGCGCCAGGGGCGCGGCACGCACTTCGACCCGGATGTGCTCGATGCCTTTTTCGCGGTCGAGACCGAATTCGCGCGCATCGCCGAGGCCTGCCGCGACGCCGAAGAGGAGGAATCGGCGTCCGTTTGAGGTGCGTCCCTATCGTTCGCCGGGCAAATCGTTTATATTGTTTGCCCTTTTGAACGATGGAGCAGCACATGCCGAGAAAGACGCCCGCCAGCCCGGCGGCGAAAACGGCGAAGACGGCCAAGGCGCCCGCCAGGGCGGCCGCGGGCGGCAAGAGCAAGGCCCCCAGGGCCGGCGTGAAGGCCGCGGTGAAATCCGCTGCGAAGGCCGTCGCCGCGCCGCCGGCCAGGAAAACCGCAGGCAAGACCGCGCGCGCGGCCGCACGCACCATCGCGGCGCCGGCCCAGCGCGAAGCGGTGCTGGAAGCGCGTCCCGTCCTGGTACGCGACAGCTTCACCATGCCCGAGCAGGAATATGCGGTGCTGGCCGAGGTCAAGCAGGCCTGCCTGCGCGCCGGCATCGACGTCAAGAAGAGCGAACTGCTGCGCATCGGCGTGGCCCTGCTCGGCCAGCTCGACCTGGCCACCCTCAAGACCGTGCTGGCTGCGCTGCCCCAGCTCAAGACCGGTCGCCCGCCCAGCCAGGCTTAGTGGATTTGTGAGGCGCTGGTCAGCTCCTTCAGCTCGCGGATCGGGATGTTCGATTTTTCGTGCATGCGCAGCAGGATCGTCGCGCCCACGTTGAGCTTGCGGTGGCGGATCTTGCTGATGATCGGAGGCTGCACCTCGAGTACGCGGCACAGCTCGGCGTCATTCTTGAGCTGCATGCGTTCGATCAGGGTGTCGAGTAGTTTGTTGGGGACGAAGCTCGAGGGCTCCAGGGCGCGCGCCCTGTGCATCGCGGCAAGCATTTCCTGTTTTTTCTGTCGTACGCTCATGGCGGATCTCCACAATTTGGCACATGGATTCAAGACAGATCGACTGTTCTGGAAGGTTATCCCAGCCTGTGTGTGCCTTGATAAACCTGCTGCGCGCTGTATTGTCGGTCTGCGATGCTCGCTGTACCAAGGTACAGCGAGCAGTTTCCCCTTGGGGGCTCGACCAACACTGCTGCCGCGCGCGACGGTTTCTCAAGGCACCTTGTTGTGGTGGCTTATGCGTGGCGGGTCGTTGTGATACTACTACGATTGCGTCTTACGCAATGCACGATATTTAACGAATGGACGCCAAAAGCATCCTTTCTTCGCGGAATTTACGCTAATTTCAATCCGGAACGGGTCAGCAGGAGGACTTCGTCGGCCATGGCGGCCGCCGCGTGGGAGTGGGTGACCATGATGGCACCGGCGCCATGGGCCCGGGTTTCGCTGCGCAGCAGCTTGAGGATGCCGTCGGCGGTTTCCGGGTCCAGGTTGCCGGTCGGTTCGTCCGCCAGCAGCAGGGCGGGGCGGTGCACCAGGGCGCGCGCGATGGCCACCCGCTGCATCTCGCCGCCCGAGAGCTGGCGCGGGAAATCGTCGCCGCGTCCGCCCAGGCCCACGGCGGCGAGCATCGCCGCGGCGCGTTCGCTTGACTCCCGGTTGAGCAGCAGCGGCAGCGCCACGTTCTGGCGCAGGGTCAGGTGCGGCAGCACGTGGAAGGCCTGGAAGATGAAGCCCATGCGCGTGCGGCGCAGGCGGGTTGCGGCATCGTCGTCGAGCGCCGACATGACCATGCCATCGACGATCACGCGCCCCGCGTCGGGTGCGTCCAGGCCGGCGATCAGGTTCAGCAGGGTCGACTTGCCCACTCCCGACTCGCCCATGATGGCCACGAAGCGGCCCGGTTCGAACACGTGCGACAGGCCGGCCAGCACGGTGCGGCCGCCATAGGATTTGCTGAGCTGGTCGAGTTCGAGCATGGGTTTAGCTGGTGAGAGTACGCCGCAGCAGGTAGCTGGCCGCGTCGACGAGGGCCACCAGCAGCAGCATCGCGATCACCACCGTGGCCGCGCTCTGCATCTGGAACAGCGACAGGTGGTACTTGAGCATCTGGCCCAGGCCGCCGGCCCCGACCACGCCCAGCACCGCCGCCGCGCGGATATTGTTCTCCCAGCGGTACAGCGTATACGACAGCATCTGCGGCAGCGCCTGCGGCAGGGTGGCGTAGAAGAAGGCGCCCAGGGCCGGCGCCCCATTGGCGCGCAGGCTCGCTTCCGGCAGCGGCGGCACGTTCTCCAGCGCGTCGGCGAACAGCCGCCCCAGCACCCCGCTGGTGTGCAGGGCCAATGCCAGGGTGCCGGCCAGCGGCCCCAGGCCCGCCGCGATCAGCAGCACCGCGGCCCAGACCAGTTCCGGCACCGAGCGCAGCACGTTGAGCACGATGCGCAGCGGAGCGCGGACGGCGGGGCCGAGCCGTCCGGACGCGGGCAGGGCCAGCGCCAGCCCGGCCAGCGCCGCAAGTAAAGTGCCAATGGCCGACATGGCCAGGGTCTCGAACAGCGCATCCAGGCATTTGCGCAGGAAGGCGGGGGCCAGGTCGGGCGGCGCGAAGCCGTGCAGGAACTCGCGTGCCGATGCGATCGCCTCGACAGTGAAGAAGGCGTTCCACTGCAGCGGCAGCGCGGCGAAGCTGGCCGCCACCAGCGCCGCCAGGCCGGCGAGCAGCAGCAGGGTGCCGAACGAGGGGCGCGGACGCGGCGGCAAGTTCATCCCAGCCTCCGGCGCAGCAGTTTCGAGACCAGGTCGGCGCCGGCCACCAGCAGCACGAAGACGATCAGCATGGTCGCCACTTCGCCGCCGGCCATCATCCTGGTCGATTCGTCCAGGCGCTGGCCCAGGCCGCCGGCGCCGACGAAGCCCATCACGGCCGAGCCGCGGATCGCGCACTCCCAGCGGTAGACGGTATAGGACACCAGCTCCGCGCTCGACTCGGGCAGGGCGCCGTAGAGCAGGGCCGGCAGGCGCCCGCTGCCGTTGGCGAGCAGGACGCCGGTGGCGTGGGCGTCGGAGGATTCGAGGATCTCGGCATAGACCTTGGCCAGCATGCCGGAATAGGACAGGGCGATGGCCAGCACGCCGGCGGTGGGCCCCAGGCCGACGATGCGCACGAACAGCAGCGCCCACACCAGCTCGGGCACGCTGCGCAGGAACACCAGCACCCAGCGCAGGCTTTGGCGCAGGGCGGCGCTGGCGGGGTGCATGCGGCCGGTGCCCAGGCGCGACACCGACAGGCGCTCCGTGATCAGGATGGTCGCGGGGATGGCCGCCGCAAGCGCCAGGCTCAGGCCCGCTGTGGCGATGGCGATGGTCTGCCAGGTGTCGCGCAGCACCATGCGCAGGAATTCGGGCTCGAACGACGGGCGCAGGAAGTCGCCCAGGAACATGGCCGTGGCGCGCAGGCTTTGCGGGTCGAACAGGATCCAGGGCTTGAATTCGCTGGCGGCGAGCATCGGCCACAGGACCGCCAGGAAGACCATGGCGGCGGCCACGCGGCTGCGCCAGGCCGGGTCGGGGAATCGCGGGCTCATCTCAATAGCAGGCGCCGACCGCCAGCCGGTCCGGCGTTTCGTGCGGCATGTGCAACTGCGGCTGCACGCTTTCATTGGCGTACAGCTCGGCGATCATGGCGTCGCTGACGTCGGCGCTGGGCGCGTCGAAGACGATGCGGCCTTCGCGCAGGCCCACCAGGCGCGGGAACTGCTCGCGCGCCAGGTCCACCTGGTGCAGGCTGCACACCAGGGTGGCGCCGCGCGCCGAGGCTTCCTCGCGCAGGATCGCCAGGGTATGGCGCGCCAGCAGCGGGTCAAGGGCGGCGATCGGTTCGTCCACCAGGAAGGCTTCGGCGCTGGACAGCAGCAGGCGCGCCAGGCCGCAGCGCTGGCGCTCGCCGCCGGACAGGCGGTCGACGCGCGCATACAGCTTGTCGCCCAGCCCGAAGCGCGCCAGGGCCGCGTGCGCGGCCGCCGGGTCGCTGGGGCGCACCAGCGAGGCCAGCGCGCGCCACAGGCTCCAGTGGGGCAGGCGCGCGGCCAGCACCGCCGTGACCACGCGCTGGCGCGGCGGCAGCGGCGGCGTCTGCGGCGCCAGGAACAAGTGGCTGCGCAGGCGGTGGCGCTCGCCCTGGCTCAGGCGCCACGGCTGCTGGTGCAGCACTTCCAGGCTGCCTTCGGCGGGGCGGTGGGCGCAGGCCAGCGTGGACAGCAGGGTGGTCTTGCCGGCGCCGGAAGGGCCGATCAGGGCCAGCTGCTCGCCGCGCCGGACTTCCAGGTCGAGCGCGTGCAAGGCGGGCGCCTTGCTGCCCGCCAGGTGGCGCACCGTCACGCCCTGGAGCCTGAACGTCGTCATGCGGCGCCCGCGATTACTTCAGCAGGCCAGCGTTGCGCGCGGCTGCTTCGATCGCGGCGTAGTTCGCGGTCTTGGTCGGCACGAACCTGGTGGCGCGCTGCAGTTCCAGGATCTCGCGGCCCTGCGGGGTCGATGCGTCCAGCGCCAGGAAGGCGTCGGTGATCTTCTTCTTGAGCGCCGGGTCCATGTCGCTGCGCACGGTCCAGTTGTAGTCGTAGTAGCCCGGCGTGGTGTAGAACACGCGCACCACTTTCGGATCGACTTTCTTCGCTTCGACCAGCTTTTCCCATACCGAGATGTTGAGCGCGCCGGCGTCGACCTTGCCGCCCGCCACCGCCGCGACGGTCGCGTCATGCGCGCCGGAGAAGGCCACGCGCTTGAGGTCGCTATCCGGATCGATCTTGGCGCGGAGCAGGAAGGAGCGCGGCATCAGGTGGCCCGAGGTCGAGGATTCCGAGCCGAAGCTCAGGGTCTTGCCGCGCAGGTCTTCCAGCTTGTTGATGCCAGGCTGGGTGGTGATGAAGACCGAGCGGAACTTCTCGTCCTCGGCGCGCTGCACCAGCGGCGTCACCTGGCCCTTGCTGCGCACATTGGCCTGCACGAAGGTGAAGCCGCCGAACCAGACCATGTCGATCTTGCGCTGGATCAAACCTTCGACCGAGGCGGCATAGTCGGTCACCGGGGTGAACTCGACCTTGAGGCCGGTCGCCTTGGCCAGGTAGTCGCCCAGCGGCTTGAACTTGCGCTGCAGTTCGGTCGGCGCTTCGTCCGGGATGGCGGACACGCGCAGCACGCCGTTGCTGCTCTGGGCGAAGGCGGCGCCGCTGAAGAGCAGGGTGCTGGCCGACACAGCGAACAAGTTCCGGAGGAAATGGCGACGGATAAATTGGGACATGGCGGTTCTTCTTTTGAGTCAGGGAAATGGTTCGCCGAAAGGGAAGCACGCTTGGAACTGGCGGATGCGGTACGATGGCGGATTCCGCTATGATAGCAAAAACTGCAAGAGTTCCAGGCCATCTCGCACGGTGCGGCATGGCGGCACGAATGATAAACCTTATGCTGACATCCTGCACGACCGACGATCTGTCCCATGCTGCGATGGCGCAGCCTGCAAATGCGCACGTGGCCGACGAATTGCATGCGGGCCTGCTGGCGCCCGAGGCCTGGATCTCGCCCAAGTTCCTCTACGATGCCCTGGGCTCCAAGCTGTTCGAGGCCATCTGCGAGCTGCCCGAGTACTATCCCACCCGGACCGAAGCCTCCATCTTCGAGCGCCATGGCGCGGAGATCGCGCGCGTGGCCGGCAACGGCGTGACCCTGGTCGACCTGGGGGCGGGCAACTGCGCCAAGGCGGCCTCGCTGTTCCCGCTGCTGCAGCCGGCCCAGTACGTGGCGGTCGACATCTCGGCCGAGTTCCTGTGCGACGCCCTGGCGCGCCTGCGCCAGCGCTTTCCGCAGATCGTCATGGAAGGCCTGGGCATGGACTTCTCGCACCGCTTCGAGCTGCCGCCCCTGGTCCGCGCCGAGCGCCGCCTGTTCTTCTATCCTGGTTCCTCGATCGGCAATTTCACGCCCGAGGAAGCCCATGGCTTCCTGCAGCGGCTGCGCGCCCAGTGCGGGACCGACGGCGGCGTGCTGATCGGCATCGACCTGGCCAAGGACAAGGCCGTGCTGGACGAAGCCTACGACGACGCGCTGGGCGTGACCGCCGCCTTCAACCTGAACATCCTGCGCCATGTGAACGCGCTGGTCGAGGCCGACTTCGACATCCGGCAATGGCGCCACCACGGCTTCTACCGGCCGGAGCTGGGACGGGTCGAGATGCACCTCGAGGCGCGCGCAACGCAGGACGTGCACTGGCGCGGCGGCAGCCGGCGCTTCGCGCCGGGCGACTGCATCCACACCGAGAACAGCTACAAGTACCAGCAGGCCGACGCCATCGCGCTGCTGGAGCGTTCCGGCTTCGAGGCGACCCATGTCTGGACCGATCCCCAGCGCTGGTTCGCCGTCATCCACGCGCAGGCGGTCTGAATGGACGCGCTGCGCACAGGGGGCATGCCGATGGGCGAACTGGCGCAAGCCTTTGCCGCCGTACGCCAGCGCTCGCTGGGCATCGCGGCGCCGCTCTCCGCCGAGGACTGCTGCGCCCAGTCGATGCCGGACGCAAGTCCCGTCAAGTGGCACCTGGCGCATACCGCGTGGTTCTTCGAGACCTTCGTGCTGGAGCCGAACGAGGAAGGCTTCGAGCCCCACCACCCGGCCTTCCGGATCCTGTTCAATTCCTACTACAACGGCATCGGCGACAAGCATCCGCGCCCGCGCCGCGGCTTGCTGACCCGGCCTTCGCTGGACGAGGTGCGCGCCTACCGCGAGGACGTCGACCGGCGCATGCAGCGCCTGCTGGGCGGGCAGCCGGGCGACGAGCTGGCCAGGCTGGTGGTGCTCGGCCTGCAGCACGAGCAGCAGCACCAGGAGCTGATGCTCACCGACCTCAAGCACCTGCTGGCCCAGAATCCGCTGTACCCGGCCTACACGCCGGATGCGCTGGATACGGCGTCGTCGCCGCCGCCGCTGGAGTTCATCGAGTTCGACGGCGGGCTGGCCGAAATCGGCCATGGGGGCAGGGGCTTCTGCTTCGATAACGAACTGCCGCGCCACCGGGCCTATGTGGCGCCGTTTTCGCTGGCTTCGCGCCTGGTCACGAACGGCGAGTACCTCGAATTCATCGAGGCCGGCGGCTACCGCGATCCTGCGCTGTGGCTGGCGGAAGGCTGGGACCGCGTCGGTGCAGGCGAATTCGCGCATCCCCTGTACTGGCTGCAGCAGGACGGCGCATGGCATGAGTTCACCCTGCACGGCGTACAAGCGCTCGACCTGGGGCGGCCGGTGACCCATGTCTCGCTGTACGAAGCCGACGCCTACGCGCGTTGGTGCAAAGCACGGTTGCCCACCGAGTGCGAATGGGAATTCGCCGCGCGCCAGGCCTCGCTGTCCGGCGGCAGCCTGCACCCGGACGGCGCCGACGGCGAAGGCCTGCAGCAGATGTTCGGCGCCTGCTGGCAGTGGACCAGCAGCAGCTACGCGCCTTATCCGGGGTATGCCCCGGCGCCGGGCGCCATCGGCGAGTACAACGGCAAGTTCATGATCAACCAGTACGTCTTGCGGGGGTCTTCCTGCGCCACGCCCGACGGCCATGCGCGCCCGAGCTACCGCAACTTCTTCCCGGCTGGAGCGCGCTGGCAGTTCACCGGGATCAGGCTGGCGCGATGATCCGCGCGCGAGACTGGCGCGCGCGCCTGCTCGATCACCGCGCCAACCGCTACGTCCTGTCGCATCCGCTGGCCTTCACCCTCCAGGTCCTCAAGTGCTTCCGCGCCAACCAGGGCCTGCTGCTGGCCGGCGCCGTCGCCTACTACGCGCTGCTGTCCATCGTGCCCTTCCTGATGCTGGTCGTGGTGGTGCTGTCGCACTTCATCGACCAGACCGAATTGCTGGACACCCTGCGCCGCTATCTCGAGTTGCTGGCGCCGGGCCAGTCGCGCTCGATCGTCACCGAGGTCGCGAACTTCCTCGACAACCGGCCCATCATCACCTGGGTGCTGGCGCTCACCATGCTGTTCTTCAGTTCGCTGGCCTTCACGGTGCTCGAAAACGCCATGAGCGTGATCTTCGTGCACCGTTTCGCGGTGCGGCGGCGCCACTTCCTGGTGTCGGCGGTGCTGCCGTACTGCTACATCGTGGCGCTGGGCTTCGGCATCATGATCGTATCGCTGGTGGCGGGCGCCCTGCAGGTGATGGGCACCGAGAGCGTCTGGCTGTTCGGCTACGAATGGTCGCTGGGCGGGGTGTCGGGGGCGCTGCTCTACCTGCTCGGGCTGGCGGGCGAGATCCTGGTGCTGACCTCGATCTATCTGGTGATGCCGGTGGGCCGCCTGTCGGTCTGGCATGCCCTGATCGGCGGCGTCACCGCGGCCTTGCTGTGGGAACTGGCGCGCCACGTGCTGGTCTGGTATTTCTCGACCGTGTCGCAGGTGAACGTGGTCTACGGCTCCATGACCACGGCCATCGTGGTCATGTTCAGCCTCGAGATCGCGGCGACCCTGCTGCTGCTGGGCGCCCAGACCATCGCCGAGTACGAGCGCGTGGGGCAGATGGGCGGCGGCGCGCCGCCCCCATCGACCGACATCCTCACCACCGAGCCCGCGCCGCCGGCCGCCGGTTCCTGAGTATTGCGATTAATCAATTTCTCCTCCTTAGGGTGTGGCAGAGTGCGGTCTTGCGCCAAACCAATCGGGCGCAATTCACCTGGAGGGATGTGATGAGCCAAGCCTTCGTCGCCTACTTTCCCTTGAGCTTGCCCCTGCCGGTTGCGCTGGCGCTGGGCGCCGTGCTGCTGGTCCTGCTCGCGGTGACGGCCGTCCTGGTCTCGCTGCGCAAGCCGGCCCGGGTGCGGGCGCCCGATCGGGTCCATGGACGCGAGTCCGCACGGGAAGCGGGGGCGGCGCGGGACGGGGAGCCGGAGCGCGTGTTCCGTCTCGGCCACCTGCGCATCGACTCCCTGGGCGAGCTGTCCGAACCGCCGCGCGGCCGGCACTGACGGAAGGGCGGCATGTCGATCGAACCGGGCGGCCTGCTGGCCGCATCAGGATCGCTCGGCTACACTGCCGGGCATGGCGCATTTCACTTTTTGCTGGGAGCTGGGCGGCGGACTCGGGCATGCCGGCCGCATCCGCTCGCTCGCACAACCCCTGGTCGCGCGTGGCCACCGGGTCAGCCTGGTGCTGCGCGATCTCGTCCTCACCCGCACGCTGCTGGCCGACCTGGTCCTGCCGTGCTACCAGGCCCCGGTCTGGCTGCACCGCACCGCCGGCCTGCCGCCGGAGCCGGCCAGCCTGGCCGAGATCCTGCTCGGCTGCGGCTACCTCGACGCCGGGGCGCTCGCCGGGCTGGTGGACGGCTGGTGCGCGCTGTTCAGCCTTGACCGCCCGGACCTCGTCATCGCCGACTACGCCCCCACCGCGCTGCTGGCCGCGCGCAGCATGGGCATCGGGAGCGCGTCGGTCGGCCCCGGCTTTTATATGCCGCCCGCGCATGCGCCCTTGCCGCAGCTGGCTCTGCATGGCGAATTGCCTGCCAGCCGCCTGGCCGCCGGCGAGCAGCGCCTGCTGGCTTCCTGCAATGCGGTGCTGGCGGCGCACGGTGCGCCGCCGTTCGCGCATGGCGCGGACCTGCTGCTTGGCGATCATGCCTTGCTCTGCACCTGGCCGGAGCTGGACCACTACGGACGCGGCGGCCCCGGTCCCTGGCTGGGACCGAACCTGTCGGCCGGCGGCGGCGCCGCGCCCGAATGGCCGCCAGGGGAGGGGCCGCGCGCCTTCGTCTACCTGTCGCGCAATGGCGAGGCGGACGGCGCCTGCCTGGCGGCGCTGGTGCGCCAGGGATGCAGGGTGCTGTGCTACGCCCCCGCGATTGCAGCCGGCAAGGCGCCGCCATTCGCCGCGCCGGCCCTGCGCTATGCGCGTGCGCCGGTGGCGCTGGAGCAGGTGTTCGCGCAGTGCGAGCTGTTCGTCGGGGTGGCGGGAGAGTCGAGTGTCACGCGCGCGCTGCTGGCGGGCGTGCCGGCGCTGCTGATGCCGCATTCGGCGGAGAGCTTCATGCTGGCGCGGAGGGTGCGCCAGCTGGGCGCGGGCATCAACGTGGCCGAGACATCCCGTCCGCACGACTGGGACGGGATGGTGCGCGCGCTGCTGGATGCGCCGGGCTACCGCGCGGCGGCGCGTGCGTTCGCGGTGCGCTACGCGGACTACCGTCCCGGCGAGCAGGCGCGGATGCTGGCCGGGCGCTGCGAGCAGCTGGCGCGCAGCTAGCGGATCAGGCGACGCGCACGCGCGCTTGGCCGGCTTCCATGCGGCCGATGACGGCGGCTTCGCCGAAGCCTTCGCGCTGGAACAGGGCCAGCACCTCGTCCACGGCGGACGGATCGCAGGACACCAGCAGGCCGCCCGAGGTCTGCGGGTCGGTCAGCAGGGCTTGCTGGGCCGGGCTGATCGCCGCGTCCAGGTCCACGTCCTTGCCGTAGGCGTCCCAGTTGCGGCCGGACGCGCCGGTGAAGTAGCCGTCGTGGGCCAGCTGCAGCACGCCCGGGAGCAGCGGCACTTTCGCCATGTCGAGTTGGGCCGCCAGCCTGGCGCCGCGCGCCAGTTCCAGCAGGTGGCCCAGCAGGCCGAAGCCCGTGACGTCGGTCAGCGCATGCACGCCCGGCATCTCGGCCAGCAGGCGGCCCGGTTTGTTCAGCTTGGTGGTGTTGGCGATCATGGCGGCATAGCCGTCCGCGCCCAGCTTGTCCTTCTTGAGGGCCGCCGACAGCACGCCCACGCCTAGCGGCTTGCCCAGCACCAGCACGTCGCCGGCGCGCGCGTCCGCATTGCGCTTGACCTTGGAAGGATGCACCAGGCCCATCACCACCAGGCCGTAGATCGGCTCGACGGAATCGATGGTGTGGCCGCCGGCGATCGGAATGCCGGCTTCCGAGCACACGGATTCGCCGCCGCGGATGATCTGGCCGATGGTCTCGAGCGGCAGCTTGTTGACCGGCATGCCGACCAGGGCCAGGGCCATGATGGGGGTTCCGCCCATCGCGTACACGTCCGAAATCGCGTTGGTGGCGGCGATGCGGCCGAAGTCGAAGGGATCGTCGACGATGGGCATGAAGAAATCGGTCGTGGCGATCAGTGCCTGCTCGTCGTTGAGCTTGTAGACCGCGGCGTCGTCGGCGGTCTCGATGCCGACCATCAGCTCTTTCGGCACCGGGAAGCCGCTGGACTTCTGCAGGATCTCGGCCAGCACGCCGGGCGCGATCTTGCAGCCGCAGCCGCCGCCGTGCGAGAAGGAGGTGAGTTTGATGGCTTGTTCGGGCGTGGTGCTCATGTCGGTTCCAATCCTTTTGTGATGGCTTGCAGATTTGCGCGCAGCAGATTATCCACCAAGTCGCGCAGGGCCGCTTGCTCGGCCTCGGGGGCGAACA
This sequence comes from uncultured Massilia sp., assembly GCA_966210615.1. Classification (GTDB taxonomy): domain Bacteria; phylum Pseudomonadota; class Gammaproteobacteria; order Burkholderiales; family Burkholderiaceae_D; genus Telluria. The sequence continues at coordinate 28,381 of CBIHLT010000001.1, read as the reverse complement.
GGCGGGCGCGTTCGGCGCACTGGCGGCGCAGCAGTTCGTAGAACGGCGCGTCCAGGATGCTGCGCTCGATCAGGCGCGCCAGGGCCTGGTCGTCGCCCAGCGGGAAGTAGCCGGCGTAGTCCGCGCCCAGCATGCCGCGGTTGCCGCCGATGTCGGAGGCGAAGACCGGTACGCCGCAGGTCACCGCTTCGATGATGACGTTGGCGCCGCCTTCCATCTTCGAGGCGATCGCCATGGCATGGCAGCGCTTGAGGCGCTGGCGGGCGTCGGCGTGGGGCAGGGGGCCGAGCCAGCGGTAGCGCGGGTGCGCTTGCATTGCAGCCGTCGCCGCCTCGCCCAGCTCCGCAGCGAGGGCGCCGCCGATGTGCAGCAGGCGCGCGGCCGGGTGGGTGAGGTGGGCGGCGGCGCGGATGAAGGTCAGCGGGTCTTTCTCGTCGCGCAGGTGGCCGATCATGCAGACGTCGAAGTAGCGGCGCGTCGCGGGCGGCTGCCAGGGACGCAGGGCGGGCGCAGACTGGTAGATCACATGGGTCTTCGGGTGCAGCCCGGCGGGAAGCTGGTTGACGGCGTCGTCCTGGAGGACGACCAGCGCGGCGGCGCGCCGCAGCGAGGCCTGGGCTTCCGGCGCATCGTGGATGTCGCGGTACACGTCGGTGCCGGTCAGGACCAGCAATGTGGGCTTGTCCGGATGTGCGGTGGTGAAGGCGGCCAGCGAGGAGGCGGAGCGGCGGGCGTGCAGGGCGATCAGCAGGTCGGGAGCGGGATCCTTGGATTGCCACGCGTCCGTCACCTCGACCTCATAAGCGCCGCGCAGGAAGCGCGCCCAGCGGCTGGCGGTTTGCCAGTTGCCGTTGTTCGCCCGCGCCAGGGCGGGGCTGACGATGAGGATGCGCTTTCTCAATGCTCGTGTCTCCGTGTCGGAACGCGAGATTATACGCTGGTGGGGTGCATATAAACCTGGGTTCCGGGACTCTGCGTCCCCCTCGGCGGGAACCCGGGTTTGCATGAGCAGCCATGAAATAAAAAACGGCCACCCGCAGGCAGCCGTTCTTTACCCCAGGCCTTTCAGCCCGGCTTATTCGCCGAACGAGCGGCGCGAGCCGTCCATCGAGCGCGGGTGCGCACCCTTGTAGCCGCCTTCGCGGCGCTGGCCGCCGAAGCGGTTGCCCTCGCGCGGAGCGGCGTGGCCGGCTGGGCGGCGCTGGTCGCCGTAGCGCGGTGCGCCTTCGCGCGGAGCGCGGTCCGCGTACTGCGGACGCTCGCCCTGGCCTTCACGCGGACCGCGGTCGGCGTAACGGTTTTCGTACTGCGGACGCTCTTGGCCGCCCGTGCGCGGGGCGCGGTCGTATTGCGGACGCTCAGCCTGGCCTTCGCGCGGCGCGCGGTCGTACTGCGGACGCTCGTAGCCGCCCTGGCGCGGGCCCGAAGGCTTGCCGAAGCTGCGCTGGCCCGGCTTGCCGTTGCGGCCGTCGCCCGGCTTCCAGCCCGGACGGGTGGCCGGCGTGGCGCGTTTCGGCTCGAAGCCTTCCACCACGTCGACCGGGATCGGCTGCTTGGTGAAGCGCTCGATGCGGCGCACGTTCATGCCTTCGGCGTGGTTCACCAGCGAGATCGCGATGCCGTTGCGGCCGGCGCGGCCGGTACGGCCGATACGGTGCACGTAGTCCTCGGGGAACTTCGGCAGGTCGTAGTTCACCACGTGGGTGATGTTCGGCACGTCGATGCCGCGCGCGGCGACGTCGGTCGCCACCAGCACCTTGATACTGCCGCGGCGCAGGCTGTCCAGGGTGCGGTTGCGCGCGCCCTGGTGCATGTCGCCGTGCAGCGCGGCGGCAGCGAAGCCGCCGATGTTCAGGCGGTCGGCGATCATGTCGGCGTCGCGCTTGGTCGCGGTGAATACCACGGCCTGGTCCAGCGTCTCGTCGCGCAGCAGGTGATCGAGCAGGCGGTTCTTGTGCGACAGGTCGTCGACGAAGTGCACCTTCTGCACGATGTTCTCGTGGCGCTTGGTGGCGCTGGCGATCTGGATCACCAGCGGATCGTTGGTGATGCGGCGCGCCATGTTGCCCACCACGCCGTCCAGGGTGGCCGAGAACAGCATGGTCTGGCGGGTCGACGGGGTGGCGTCGACGATCTTCTCGATGTCTTCGATGAAGCCCATGTCCAGCATGCGGTCGGCTTCGTCCAGCACCAGGATCTTCAGTTCCGAGAAGTCGATCTTGCCCGATTCCATGTGGTCGATCAGGCGGCCCGGGGTCGCCACCAGGATTTCAGGATTCTTGGCCAGCAGCTGCATCTGCTTCGGATACGGCATGCCGCCCAGGATCGACACGGCGCGGATGCGGCGCATGTCGGTGGTGTATTGTTCGGTCGCGGTGGTGACCTGCAGGGCCAGCTCGCGGGTCGGGGTCAGGACCAGCACCTTCGGCTGGGCCGGTTTAAAGCGGACGCGCTCGCCGCGCGCACGGGACGACTGCGCTTCTTGCGCAGGAGTGCGGCTCATCGGCGCGGACTCGATGCCGGCCAGCTGGTGCAGGGCCGGCAGCATGAATGCCGCGGTCTTGCCCGAGCCGGTCTGCGAGGAGACGAGCATGTCGCGGCCTGCGATGCCGGCAGGGATCGCCTGCTCCTGCACCGGGGTAGGAGCGGTGTAGCCGGCAGCGGTAACTGCCTTGACGAGGGACGCGTGTAAGCCTAGTGCTTCAAAACTCATTGTATTCTTTACTCTTTCGGATAATTCATGCGCGTTCGCGGACGGCGGATGGACGACTAGCGAACGCAAAATAGCAACGCGAACCGACAAACGAAATGACTCAGAATGAAAGAAATTTCGGCACAAAAGCTTTGCGCCGGGACGGTGTCTGACAACGACACGCAGGGCGGGAGGGCTTTATGCTCGGAAGAGCCGCCTGGGTTTGCGTAGCTGCTGGGTGATGCTGCTGTGGGCTGTCGCCGGCGAACAAAGGTCGCGGATTTTTGCAGCGCACAAACCGTACTATACAGGAGTTTCGCAAAGCGTGCACGCACACGGCATAGCCGTGTGCACCTTGTGCTCTGCGGAAATGCGCTGCGAAAATGATCAGGCAGCGCTGCCGGATCAGCGGCGCTTGCGTTTCGAGCTGGTATTGCGCGATACGCGCTTCTTGGCGGTGGAGACGCCGGCCTTGGATTTGAAGCGCTGGGTGCCGCTCAGCTTGCCGCGCTTGGCGGTGCGCTCGGCCTCGAAGGCCACCACGGCATTGTCGATGATGTTCTCGGCAATGTCGGTGTGGGCCATGGCCGAGGTCTTCGGCACCAGGATGGTCGAACCGGCCTTCAGGCGGGTGCGGTCAGGGATGTTGTTGGCCTGGCGGATCACTTCCGGCGTGGTGCCGAACTTCGAGGCCAGCGACGCGATGCTTTCCTTGGCGCCGGTGATCTTGTGGGTGGTCCAGGACGACAGCGCCTTGCCGAACGAGGCCAGGTTGACGTGGAACTTCTCCGCGTTTTCCTTCGGCAGCAGGATCTTGGTCTTCTCGCCGCCGGTGATCACCGGCTTCTTGAACTGCGGGTTGAGGGCCTTGAATTCATCGATCGACATCTCGGCCAGCTGGGCAGCGACGGCCAGGTCGATGTCGCTGGTCTTGTCGATCGCGGTGAAGTAGGGCTGGTTCTCGATCGCCGGCAGGGTCACGTTGAACTGGGTCGGGGCGGCGACGATGTTCTTCACCGCCTGCAGCTTGGGCACGTAGTTGCGGGTCTCGGCCGGCATCAGTTCGGCCAGGCTTTCAAAATCGGTCGGCTTGCCCAGCGCCTGGTTCTTCTTGATGGCGCGCTGGACATTGCCTTCGCCCCAGTTGTATGCCGCCAGGGCCAGGTGCCAGTCGCCGAACATGGTGTACAGGCGCTGCAGGTAGGTCAGGGCCGCGTCGGTCGAGGCGAGCACGCCGCGGCGCTCGTCCTTGAACATGTTCTGCTTGAGGTCGTAGTCCTTGCCGGTGCCCGGCACGAACTGCCAGATGCCGGCCGCGTTGGCGGTCGACAGGGCCTGCGGATTGAAGGCGGATTCGATCACCGGCAACAGGGCCAGTTCGGTCGGCATGCCGCGCTTTTCCAGTTCCTGCACCACGTGGTACAGGTAGAGCGAGGCGCGGCCCGAGATGCGCGCCAGGTAGTCCGGGCGGCTGCTGTACCACTGGGCGTGGCGGTTGACCAGGGTGTTGTCCACGTCTGGGATCGCATAACCGCTGCGGATGCGCGCCCACAGGTCGGTTTCGCGGTATTCGTCGGTCTTGAAGTCAGTCTTGCCTGGGGCCAGGGCCTGCGGCAGGGCGGGACGGGCGTTTGCGGCGGCTGCCGCCTGGATGGCGGGAGCGGACGGCGTGTCCATCGCATGGCTCAGGGGTGCTGCGGCCAGGAGGCCCAGCGCGGCCAACGCGAGGGTGGGGCGGGTCTTGTCGTGCATGGCGAGTCCAGTGTTGCGTTCAGGAACGAACGACGTGGTTCAAGGGACCAGTGTACGAACGAAGGGATGAGGCAGTCAAGAAATAATCAGGGCCCGTTACAAAAAACTTTACCCAAATCATTTTTGCAAGTTGGCATCATAAAAACGGATGATGCCGGGAGTATCACACTATTTGCAGCAAGTTAAGAGGGCCGAAACTGGCTTTTTCGGCATACCCGGAGGGGTATGGCCCGGCCGCCGGGAACAGCCGGGTTCCGCGCTGGGCCTTGTTGGAAGCTTAGCCTTGCCAGCCTGTCAACCTATGAGGGGACGCAAAGAGTGCGTACAATCCGGTCTTCGCTGAACGCTTCTTATTATCGGATTTCCATCATGAGCACCCCCAAGCTGAACGCGGACGATGACGCCATCATTGCCGCGACCCGTCGCTGGCTGGAGCGGGCCGTCATCGGCCTGAACCTGTGTCCCTTCGCCAAATCGGTCTACGTCAAGGAGCAGGTGCGCTACGTCGTCTCGAACGCCACCACGCCGGAGGCGCTGCTCGAGACCCTGATGGACGAGCTGCAGCACTTGTCGGACACCGATCCGGAGCAGGTCGACACGACCCTCCTGATCCATCCTTTCGTGCTGAACGCCTTCGAGGATTACAACGAATTCCTGGACGTGGCCGACGCCGCCGTCGAGGACATGCAGCTCGAGGGCGAGCTGCAGGTGGCCAGCTTCCACCCGCAATACCAGTTCGCCGACACCGATGTGAACGACATCTCGAACTACACCAACCGCGCGCCGTATCCGATCCTCCACCTGCTGCGCGAAGAAAGCATCGCGCGCGCCGTGGAGGCCTTCCCGGATGCCGCCGACATCTTCGAGAAGAATATCGACACCATGGAAAAGCTCGGCCACGAAGGCTGGGACAAGCTCGATGTCGGCCCCGCGCGCTGATCGGGCGGGGGCGCCGCCCGCACGTCCGGACACGCCCTGCGTGGCGGTCTGCTCGACCACCTTCGACGAAGTCTGCCGCGGCTGCGGCCGGACGGTTGCCGAAGTGGCGAACTGGGTGACGATGAGCGCCGAGGACAAGGAGAAAGTATGGGTGCGCATCCTGTCCCAGGGCTACCCGCGCCGCAATACCTGACTTAAGCAATGGAATGGATGCCGCCACCCGTAGCGATATCTGACAAAAACTTCCACTTGCCTGTCGAGCAACACGACTTTACACTGTCCCTCAACGAACGTGCGCTATCGGCCGAAACCGGCCAGTGGGCGTCTTCGCTTAACGCAGACGTTCAAGCAAAACCTCGCGCGTCGAGTAACAAAGGTCGTTCCAGGCCTTGCAATGGGTGTCGATTCTGTCTGTTGGGACAGTGAGGAAACTGAAATCTATCCTTGGCGCGGCCCACTGCAGTTTGCCCGCCCGTGCCAGACGTCGTCTGCCAGTGTTGATGTGGCATTTTTCGGCACCGGCATGCAAGCATGCCGGATAACGCAGTGTTAGACAGCACGGGGGACCAGAATGACCCAGCAATCGTCCCGGCTTGCACTTGCATGCATTCTCGCGATCATTGGAGGCTTGGTAATACCTTTGGCAGCCTTTGTGAGTTTGGTCCACGCGCTGGCCCTCTGGATTGCCATCATGCTTACGATTGGCCTCACGGCTGGGGGCATCCGGGTCCGCCGTGCACGAACGCTCATCGGCCAGGCCGCGCTTGCCGCCATCTTGATTCCGGCGTCCGCGATAGGGTTTTACTGGGTTCGCTGGCTCGCCACCTGGATGAAGGACCCGACGAACCGGGAAGTAATGATCCCTATGTTTTCCGGCCATTATGCTGGTCCTACCGACGGCTATATATTGATGGGGCTCGGCGCACTCGCGTTGACTGCTTTTCTTGCGTCTTGGCTTCTCATTTTTCTGTTTACGGCCGCTGCCGCGCCCTTCTCGGACGTATGCCGTCGTGTCTTTCACTTCGGACCGGAGGGTTTTAACAGGGTCAACAAAATCCTGACTTCAGCTGCAGGAGCTGTCACCGCTTTGCTCGGGCTGCTCACTGTATTGGGCCTATATCGCCTGGCATAGCCGTCATGTCTGCCATGCCACGTCGTGCCGCTCCACACTGATACTGAAGCTTCGCGATCAGCCAGCCAGCCGGCATGAGAACAGGTCAAGCACTACGGCCAAGCAAAGCCGGCGCTCGTCCGTGCAGATGTACGTGATGTCCGTCACCAGGCAGGCAAGAGGTTCCGGCCTGCCCAGCCGTATTGCCCGCCTATTCGTACTCGCCGATAAAATCCTTCTTCCCGATCGGCACGCCGTTGTGGCGCAGGATCGCGTACGCCGTCGTCACATGGAAGAAGAAGTTCGGCAGCGCGAAGCGGGTCACATAGGCTTCGCCGCTCGGGAAGTGGCGTGCCCGCTCGCCGGTGCCGTGGGTGATGGCGCGCTGCGCGCCCGCATCGACCTCCGCCTGCAGGACGGCGTCGACGAAGCCCAGGGTCTTGGTGATGCGCTGCTGCAGTTCGGAGAAGCTCTGCTCGTTGTCCTCGTAGCGCGGCACCTCGATGCCGGCCAGGCGCGCCGTCGTGCCCTTGGCGAAATCGGCGGCGATCTGCACCTGGCGCACCAGCGGGAACATGTCCGGGAACAGGCGCGCCTGCAGCAGGGCGGCGGGCTCGATCTTGTTGTCCTGCGCATGCCTCTCCGCTTTTTCCAGCACATCGGCCAGGGCGCCCAGGATCTGGCGGAACACCGGCACGGTGGCCGTATACATTGTCATGCTCATGCGTGTCTCCTTGAAAAGAATTCAATCATAGCAATTCCTGTCGCGCGGCGCAGACACCCGCACGCCGCCCGGCGGCATGCCGGGCGCATATTTAGTGACGCATGGCAAGGTTCTGTGCATAATCTGGCAATGTAAATGCAAGAGCTTTACCGCTGCGTCCGTCGGGCGCCCCGACTGTCCAGCGCCGCCACATCTCATGTCATGTCCAGATTGCGTATCCATTTCCGCGCCTTGCGGTCCCGCCTGATGCGGCTCTACGGCCGTTCCCTGTATGGGGCGCTGCTGCTGGTGGTGTTCGCCAGCCTGGCAGTGCCGGCGGTGGTGGGCAGCTACCTGCTGCTGGGTGTGAAGGAGCGCGAGGAGACCGTCGCTACCCTGAACGCGGCGGTGAAGCGCAAGGCCGAAGTCCTGGCCCTCGGCATGCAGGAATCGCTGTGGGACATGAACGCGGAGGCGGCGCGCTCGCTGGCCGATTCCTTCATGCGCGATCCGGCCGTGGTGAGGGTCGAGGTGCGCGGCCTGTCCGACGCCGATTTCATCGACGTGCGCGCAGAGGGCGACCCGCTCGGCCGCCTGTACCGCGCCGAGCGCGGCATCGTGGTGCGCGGCCAGCAGATCGGCCGCGTGGCGATCGAGATGGACGATTACCGCAGCCAGCAGGAGCTGGGCGCCAAGCAGCGCAACTACGCGCTGGTGCTGGCGCTGCAGGTGGGCGTCTCCTTGCTGCTGATCGCGCTGCTGCTCAAGCGCCGCCTGCTGTCGCCGCTGCGCACCCTGACCGGCTTTTCCGACCGCCTCGCGCGCGGCGACTTCGAGACGCCGCTGGCGCTGTCGGCCGGCGACGAGCTGGGGCGCCTGGGCAACCAGATGGAGCGCATGCGCATGGCGATCCGCGACCTGTTCGCCGACATCGGCCGGCGCGAGGAGCAGTTCCGCACCATCGTCACCCAGGTGCCGGGGGCGGTGTTCCGCGTGCGTCCGGGCGGGCCGATCGACTTCGTCAGCGATGCCATCGAGGCCATCTCGGGCTATCCGGCCGAGCGCTTCATGCTGGCCACCACCGGCAACTGGGAAGACATCATCCATCCCGAGGACCGGCGCATGCACCGCCAGCTGGTCAAGGATGCCGTGTTCGGCGGCCGCGCCTACGAGATCGAATACCGTATCTTCGACGCCGGCGGCATCGAGCGCTGGGTGCTGGAGAACGGCCAGCCCTTCGGCCTGCCGGACAGCGAAGGCTTCCGGGTCGACGGGATCATTTCGGATATCAGCGAGCGCAAACACAACGAGATGCGCATCGAGGCCCTGCTGACCGAGCAGGGCGCGATCCTGGACAACGTGATGTTCGGCGTCCTGTTCGTGCGCCAGCGCCGCATCGTGTCGGCCAACCGCCGCTGCGAGGAGCTGTTCGGTTATGGCGAGGGCGAGCTGGCCGGCGGCTCGACCGCGCTGCTGTTCGCCGGCGAGGCGGATTACGCGCGCGCCCTGAGCCAGCACCACGAACGCATGCGCCCGGGTACGGACCATGGCGAGGAGCGCCAGTTCCAGCGCCGCGACGGCAGCATGTTCTGGTCCCTGGTGAGCGGCTGCGCCCTCGATCCGGCGCGTCCCGACGACGGCAGCATCTGGGTGTTCGCCGACATCACCGAGCGCAAGCAGGCCGAGGAAAAGCTGCGCCTGTCCGCCACGGTGCTCGAACACATCGCCGACGGCGTCATGGTGCTCGATGTGCATGGCAAGATCGTCGCCACCAACCCCGCCTTCACCCAGATCACGGGCTATACCGAATCCGAAGCCCTGGGCCGGCATTCGAACCTGACCCACGGCGCCTGCCGGGACGAGAAATTCTGCGAGGACCTGTGGCGCGACCTGGCCGATACCGGCTTCTGGCGCGGCGAGCTGTGGGACACGCGCAAGAACGGCGAGGTCTACCTGGAATGGCTCACGGTGTCCGCGGTGCGCGGCGACCACGACGCGGTCACCCATTATGTCTGCGTGTTCAGCGACATCACCAAGGTCAAGGAATCGCAGGAAAAGCTCGACCACCTGGCCCACCACGACCCGCTGACCGCGCTGCCCAACCGCCTGCTGGTGCACGACCGCCTTCAGCACGCCATGACCCGCGCCGCGCGCGACGGCGAGCAGCTGGCGGTGCTGTTCATCGACCTGGACCGCTTCAAGAACGTCAACGACACCCTCGGCCACCACGTCGGCGACGAGCTGCTCAAGCAGGTGGCGAGCCAGCTGGCCGGCTGCCTGCGCGAGGGCGACACCCTGGCGCGCCTGGGCGGCGACGAATTCCTGGTGTTGCTGGAGAAGGTGGACGGCGCGCTTGGCGCGGCCAAGGTGGCGGAAAAGCTGATGCGCATGTTCGAGCGCTCGTTCACGGTCTCGGGCTACGAGCTGTTCGTCACCGGCAGCGTGGGCATCAGCCTGTTCCCGCAGGATGCCGCCGACCTGAATATGCTGATCCGTAACGCCGACGTCGCCATGTACCAGGCCAAGGCGCGCGGCCGCAACGGCTACGCCTTCTATGCGCCGACCATGAGCGGCGAGGGCGTCGAGCGCCTGCGCCTGGAAGCGCTGCTGCGCCGCGCAGTCGACAAGAACGAGATCTTCCTCACCTACCAGCCGCAGGTGGAGATCGATAGCGGCCGCCTGATCGGCGTCGAGGCCCTGGTGCGCTGGCAAAGCCCGGAGCTGGGCCTGGTGACGCCGGACCGCTTTATTCCCCTGGCCGAGGACACCGGCTTCATCGCCCACCTGGGCCAGTGGGTGCTGGCCGAAGCCTGCCGCCAGATGGTGGCCTGGGACGCGCGCGGCCTGCGCGTGCCCAAGATGGCGGTCAACCTGTCGGTGCGCCAGTTCGAGCGCGGCGGCATGGCCGCGACCGTGGCCGGAGTGCTGGCCGAGACCGGGCTGGAGCCGGCGCGTCTGCAGCTCGAAGTGACCGAATCGGTGATCATGAACACCGGCGACGCGCTTCAGTACATCAACGACCTGCATGCGGTCGGCGTGGGGCTGGCGATCGACGACTTCGGCACCGGCTACTCCTCGCTGGCCTACCTGAAGCAGATGCCGGTGCAGACGCTCAAGATCGACCGTTCATTCATCAAGGATATTTCGACCGACGCCAACGACGAAGCCATCGCAATTGCTATCATTCAGCTCGGCAAGAGCCTGAACCTGTCCGTGATCGCCGAAGGCGTGGAGCGCGAGGAGCAGGCCGCCTTCCTCCTGCGCCACGGCTGCAACCGGGCGCAGGGCTACCTGTACAGCAAGCCGGTACCCGCGCACGAGGTGCTGGCACGATGGGGACACGACCACGATGAGGAACTTGAAGCTGGTGCCACCTCCGGCGCCGCAGACTGACCTGGCTTTGCCTGCGCGGCGCGGCCGCCGCCGCTTCCTGATCGGCGGGGTGCTGGCGACCGGCGCGCTGCTGGTCGGCTGGGGCGTGCAGCCCCCGCGCCAGCGCCTGCACACGGCCGATCCGCTGCCGGTGCAGGGCGGCGCGGTGGCGCTCAACGGCTGGGTGGCGATCGCGCCGGACGGCACGGTGTCGGTGGTGGTGCCGCGCAGCGAGATGGGGCAGGGCGTGCACACGGCGCTGCCGATGCTGCTGGCCGAGGAGCTCGACGTGCCGCTGGCCGCCGTGCGTGTCGCCCGGGCCCCGATCGACAAGATCTTCGCCAACGTCGCGGTCATGCGCGAAAACCTCCCTTTCCATCCGGACGACGAAGGCAGCGTGCGCCACGGCGCGAACTGGCTGCTGGCCAAGGTCGGGCGCGAGCTGGGCATCATGTTCACCGGCGGATCGAGCAGCGTGCGCGACGCCTGGACCCCGATGCGCGAAGCGGGCGCCGTGGCGCGCGCCATGCTGCTGCGCGCCGCCGCCGCGCAATGGAATGCCGGGGCGGCCGACTGCCGCACCGAAGACGGTTTCGTGATCCACGCCGACGGCCGCCGTGCCGGCTACGGCTCGCTGGCGGCGCGCGCCGCGCAGTATGGCGCAGAGATCGAGCCGGGCGACGTGCGCCTGAAGGAGCCGGGAGCCTTCCGCCTGATCGGCAAGCCGGTGCCGCGCGTGGACAGCCGCATCAAGACCGACGGCAGCGCGCGCTTCGGCATCGATGCGCGCCCGCCGGGGATGGTGTACGCGGCGGTGAAGATGTCGCCCGTCGTGGGCGGCAAGGTCGGCGGTTTCGACGCCGCGCAGGTGAAAGCCATGCCCGGCGTGATCGCCGTGGCCGATTTCTCGTCCGTGCTGGGCGAGCACACCGGCGCGGGCGCCGGCGTGGCCGTGGTGGCCGCCAGCTGGTGGCAGGCGCGCCAGGCGGCGAGCGCGCTCACGGTGAACTGGCTGGAGGGTGCGCATGCCCGCCTGGCGAGCGAGGACGTGTTCGAGGAGTTCGCGCGCGCGCTGGATGGCGAGAGCGGTTACGTGTACCAGGACACCGGCGCCCAGGAAGTCAAGGACGTCGCCTTGAGCGTCAGCGCCGAATACCGCGCGCCTTACCTGGCGCACGCCACCATGGAGCCGGTCAACTGCACCGCCCAGGTGGCGGACGGCAAGGTCAGGCTGTGGGCCTCCACCCAGGTGCCGAGCATCGCGGTCGACGTGGCCGCGCGCGTGGCCGGCGTGGGACGCGAGCAGGTCGAGATCGAGGTCATGCTGCTGGGCGGCGGTTTCGGGCGGCGCCTGGAAGCGGACATGGTGGCCCAGGCGGTGGCCGTGGCCGCCGCGCCCGGCGTGCGGGGCCGGCCGGTGCAGCTGATCTGGTCCCGCGAGGACGACACCACCCACGACGTCTACCGCCCGGCGGCGCTGGCGCGCTTCCGCGCCCATCTCGACGCCGCGGGGAACATCCTGGCCTGGGACAACAAATCCGCCAGCGCCGCCATCGGCCACCAGTATTTCCGGCGCAACCTGGGGCTGCCCGCCGTGGGACCGGACAAGACCACGGCCGAGGGCGAATTCGACCAGCAGTACGCGATTCCCAACCAGCGCGTGGAACACGTGACCGTGGACAGCCCGGTGCCGATCGGCTACTGGCGCTCGGTCGGGCATTCGCACAACGCCTTCTTCAAGGAGGGCTTCCTGGACGAGCTGGCGCATGCGGCCGGGCAGGACGGCGTGACCTACCGGCGCGCGCTGCTGCTCCGGCATCCGTCCGCGCTTGCGGTGCTGGACGCGGCGGTGAAGCAGGCCGGCGAGCCGGCGGAAGGGCGCGCGCACGGCGTGGCGCTGCACCGCTCCTTCGGCACCACGGTGGCCCAGGTGGCCGAGGTGTCGGTCGAGGGCAAGGACATCCGCGTGCACCGGGTGGTGTGCGCGATCGATTGCGGCATCGTGGTCAATCCGAACATCGTGGCCCAGCAGGTGGAATCGGCGGTGGTGTTCGGGCTGTCGGCGGCCCTGGGCGGCGAGATCAGCTTGCGCGACGGGCGCGTGCAGCAGTCGAACTTCGGCGACTATCCGGTGCTGCGCATGGACCGCGCGCCGCATGTCGAGACCATCATCATGCCGAGCGCCGCGCACCCGGAAGGCGTGGGCGAGCCGGCCGTGCCGCCGGTGGCGCCGGCGGTGGCCGCGGCGGTGTTCCAGTTGACGGGGCAGCGGCTGCGAAGTTTGCCGCTGCGCCTGGCCTAGCGGGGACTCAGTCCACGCCCAGGAGCGTGCGCAGGTTGCAATCCCGCTGCCACCCGCGCCGTTCCTCGCTCGACTGCGCCAGCCTTGCCAGTTCGTCATCGCTGAGCTCGGCCTGCGCCTGCACCAGCCGGTCCGCCACGGCGCCGTCCGGCAGCATGGTGCCGAAGAAGGCCACGGTGTCGCCGCGCTGGAGCAGCAGGGTGGGGAAGTTTTCCACGTCAAGGTCGCCGACCAGGTCGGCCTGGTCTTCGATGTCGATCCAGACGAAATGCTTGTCGGGGTGGCGCGCGGCCAGCTGCTCGAAGGTGGCGCGGTAGGACGAGCAGGTGCCGCACCAGGCGGCGCACAGGCAGGCGACGGTCCATCCGTCGCCGCCGAGGGTGGCGGCGATGGTGTCGCGGGTGGCGGAATCGAGGGTCAGGCTATGCATGAGCGGCATTCTAACGCGAGTTGGCGACTGCGTTGCAATCGCGAGGCAAGCGGGCCGCACCATGGTTGCCGGGCGGCCGAGCGGTTAAAATACGGCATGCCTAACATCCTTGCTATCGAAACCTCGTCCGAGCTCGCCTCCTGCGCCCTGCTGGCCGGGGACAACGTGTTCGTGCGCGCCTCCTCGGGCGTGCGCACCCATTCGCAATCGGTCCTGCCGATGGTCCAGGAACTCCTGCAGGAAGCGGGCCTGGCGCTGGCGCAGCTCGATGCGGTGGCCTTCGGCGCCGGCCCGGGTTCCTTCACCGGCGTGCGCACCGCCTGCGGCGTGGCCCAGGGCCTGGCCTACGGCGCCGGCCTGCCGGTGCTGCCCATGGTGACCCTGGAAGCGATGGCCGAGGCCTGCCGCGCCCGCACCGGCGCGCACGATGTGCTGGCCGTGCTCGACGCGCGCATGGGCGAGGTGTACTGGGCGCAGTACCGTTTCGAGGACGGCGCCTGGCGCGAAGCCGCGGCGCCCGCGCTGTGCGCGCCGCAGGACGTGGCCCCGCTGGCGGCCGCAGGCCTGCAAGCCTGCGGCAACGGATTCTCGGCTTATCCGGATGCCTTCGCGGGCCAGCCGTACGCGGCCGGCGCGCTGGCCGATATCGTGCCGCATGCGCAGGAACTGGCGGTTCTCGGCGCCGCTGCGCTGGCAAGCGGGCAGGGCGTGCCCGCCGCCCAGGCCCAGCCGATCTACCTGCGCAACAAGGTGGCCTATACCAGCGCCGAGCGCCAGGCCATCAACGCCGCCAAGAACGCAGAGTCCGATAGATGACCGGCATGCCTGCATTTTCCCAGTTGAGCTATGCGCCCATGACCCCGGGCGACGTGGACGAGGTATGGGCGCTCGAGCAGAGCGTCTTCCCCTATCCCTGGAGCCGCGCCAACTTCGCCGAATCGCTCAGTAGCGGCTATGACGCCTGGACCGTGCGCGACCCGCTCGGCGCGCTGGCGGGCTACTATCTGCTGATGTACGCGGTCGACGAAGCCCACCTCCTCGACGTCGCGGTGGCCGGCGCCCGCCAGCGCCAGGGACTGGGGCGCCACCTGCTGGACCGGATCGCCGCGCGCGCCCGCGAGCAGGGCATGGCCTCGATTCTGCTGGAAGTGCGTCCGTCCAACGAGCGCGCGCTGGACGTCTACCGCCGCCACGGCTACGCCGAGATCGGCCGCCGCAAGGGCTATTATCCCGCCGGACCGGGCGGACGCGAGGATGCCATCGTCATGAGGCTCGAGTTATGAAGAAGATCAGCGAACGCGACGCCGTATTCCTGGCCGAGATGGGCATCGGCCCGCTGTGGCAGCTGCGCAGCGCGCCCGAGGCCGTTGACGCGCCGGAAATGGAAGAAATGGCGGCCGTGGCCGGGAAGGCCGCGACGCCTGCCGAAGCGCCGGCCGCGCCCGCGCCCTTGCAGTCGCCCGAACCCGCGTCCGCACCCGCACCCGCAGCGGCGCCTGCGCCCGTCGGCGATGCGTTCGAGGCGGCCTGGGACGACACGGCCGTTCCCGAGGAAGCGGTCAACGACATCGCGCGCATGGACTGGGCCGCCTTGCGCCTGGCGGTGGCCAACTGCCGCCGCTGCGGCGCCTGCAGCGAAGGCCGCAAGCCGATGTTCGGTTCCGGCCCGCGCCAGGCGCGCTGGATGGTGGTGGCCGGCACGCCGGGCGCCCAGGACGAGCAGGCCGGCCAGCCGGTCAGCGGCGACGCCGGCAGGCTGCTGGAGAACATGCTGCACGCGGTCGGCCTGTCGCGCGAGCGCGATGCCTACGTGACGCCGCTGGTGAAATGCCGTCCGGTGAGCGCCAAGGGCGGCGACCGTGCGCCCACGCTCGAGGAAGTCGAAGCCTGCCGCCCCTACCTGGAGCGCGAGCTGGCATTGAGCGGCGCCGCGACCGTGCTCACCCTGGGCCAGGTCGCGGCCAACGGACTGCTCGGCCGTCCCCTGGGCGAGCCGCTCGCGGGTGTGCGCGGCGCCGTGCACCAGCTCGGGGAGGTGCCGCTGGTGGCGACCCTGCATCCGGGCGAACTGCTGCGGCGCGGGCAGGACAAGGCGCTCGCATGGGCCGACCTGTGCCGGGCAAGGGCGCTCGATGCCGGCGGCCGCTGAGAGCTACCAGGAATCCTTTCATCGCCGCTGGGGCCACCTGCGGCGCGCCCGGGTCCGGGCGCTGGCCTGGCTGCTCGATGCCCCGGACCTGCTCGACATCCATGACCCGGCCTGGGCCGGGCGTGTCGCCACCCTGGGGCCGGTGACGCCCGAGGCGGCGGCGTGGCTTGCCCGTGTCGACCACGATCCTTCCGAACTCGACGCCGCCCTCGGCGCGAAGATGCATACGCGGCTCGGCCTGTACGCCGAAAAGCTGATGGCCTTCTACTTCCAGCAGCAGGGCCGCCTGGTCGCACACGGCCTGCAGGTGCGGGCCAGCCGCAACGACACGATCGGCGAATTCGACTTCCTGCTCGACGCCGGTCCGGACGCGGTAGAACACATCGAGTTCGCCACCAAGTTCTACCTGCTGGACGGCGACGGCGGGCAGGAATTCGACGCCCTGGTCGGCCCCAACCTGGCCGACAGCCTGGGCAAGAAGATGCGCAAGGTCTTCGAGCGCCAGCTCACGCTCGGCGCGCATCCAGCCGCGCAGGAAGTGCTGCCGCGCCCCGTGGCGCAGGCGCGCGCCCTGGTCAAGGGCTGGCTGTTCTATCCGCGCGGGAGCTGGCCCCTCATGCAGGGCATCGCGGCAGGGCACTGCCGCGGATTCTGGTGCGCGCTCGAGGAATTGGATGAGATCGAAGGCGAGGACTTCCTGATCCTGCCGCGCCTGCAATGGCTGGCCCCGTTCCGCGCCGCGTCGGCCGTCTGGATGCTGAGCCGCGGCCAGCTGTTCCAGGAGCTGTCCTACCAGTTCGAGAACGCCGGCAAGCCGGTGCTGGTGGCGGTGGTGCGCCAGCGGCCCGGCTGCATCGAGGAGGTCGAGCGCGGCTTCATCGTGCCGAACGACTGGCGCGAGCGCGCCGGCGAAGTGCGGATGGTCAAGCCGGCTGCCTAGGCCCTCACGCGCCGATCAGCGCCTCCATTGCGCGCCATACCTGGGCTGCGCCGAACAGCAGGCCCGTGACCGCCAGCGCCAGCAGGATGCCGTAGGCAATGCGCAGCAGCGAAAACGAGGACGCAGCCGTTGTCTGCTCCACGAAGCGCGTCGCCTTGTTGTTCCATACGCGCTCACCGACGAACTCCAAAAGCAGCTGTGCCGGCAGGGCAAGGGCGAAGATCGTCAGCCATTCGGGCGCCGTGCCCGGCAAGTCGGGATAGGACTGGATGGCCCACATCAGTCCAGGAATCAGGGCTATCCCGAGGTAGGCCAGGACGAGCCTGAGTGCGGTACGCATTGCTCAGGCTTGTCCCTGGCCGTTCCGCCAGGCGCGATTAGTGCTTGCCCTCGCCAATCAGCCCGAGCGAATCGTGCTCGCGCTGGTTGGCCAGGTGACGGCGCTGGATCAGGAACATGATGCCTGCCACCGACATGCCGAAGATGACGACGATCACGTCCAGGTCGAGGTTCAGCGAGATCATCACCGCGTACATCGCCAGCATGGTCAGGATCGACAGGTTCTCGTTGAAATTCTGGACCGCGATCGAATGGCCGGCGCTCATGAGGACATGGCCGCGGTGCTGCAGCAGCGCGTTCATCGGCACCACGAAGAAGCCCGACAGGAAACCGATCAGGGCCAGCAGCGGATACGCTACGATGACCGAGCTCACGAAGATCATGCTGCACACCACCAGGCCCATGATGATCCCGAGCGGGATCACGTTCAGGGATTTGCGCAGCGGGATCATTTTCGCCGCCATGGCCGCGCCCAGCGCCACGCCGATGGCCACCACGCCGATCAGGTTGGTGGCTTTGTCCAGCGGCATTTGCAGCGAGCGCTCGGCCCATTTCAGGACGATGAAGTGCAGGGTGGCGCCGGCGCCCCAGAACAGGGTGGTCACGGCCAGCGAGACCTGGCCCAGCTTGTCGCGCCACAGGGTGGCCGAGCAGTTGGCGAAGTCGGCGATCAACTTGATCGGGTTGCGTTCCTGGTGTTCGTAGCGCGCGCCGGTGTCCGGGATGCGCAGGTTGAACAGGGCGGCCAGCATGTAGATGCCGACCACCACGGCCATCGCGGCGTGGTTGCCGGTGTGGATGCCGGTGTCGATCCCCGGCAGCAGGTCGACGCCGAGCAGGAAGGCGCCGCCGCGCTCGCTGATCAGGGCGCCGCCGAGCACGGTGCCCAGGATGATCGACATCACGGTCAGGCCCTCGATCCAGCCGTTGGCCGGCACCAGCTTCTCGGGTGGCAGGAGTTCGGTCAGGATGCCGTACTTGGCGGGCGAATAGACCGCCGCGCCGAAGCCGACGACGGCATAGGCAAGCAGGGGGTGCACGCTGAAGAACATCAGCGCGCAGCCGAAAATCTTGATCAGGTTCGCGATGAACATTACGCGGCCCTTGGGCAGCGAATCGGCGAACGCGCCCACGAAGGCGGCCAGCAAGACGTAGAACAAGACGAACGACAGCTTCAGCAATGGAGTCAGCGATGCCGGCGCGTTCATCGACGTCAGCAGACTGATCGCAACAAACAGGAGTGCATTGTCTGCCAGCGACGAGAAAAACTGCGCCGACATAATGGTATAAAAACCACGGTTCATTCGAAAAGTCTAAAATCTGGTCCGAGTTGCTTTATACCATGAAAGGTCTCCGTTCCAAAGAAACAAAAGGTCCACGGCGCACGGCCCAGGCTGGGCTAAGGTAAAATAGACCCTTTCGCGAAGACACCATTTTCACCATGCCACGCCCGCTTTGCGCCACCATCCACCTCGACTCCATGCAGCACAACCTGAACCGTGCGCGCAGCTGCGCGCCGCTGGCCAAGGTGTGGGCGGTGGTCAAGGCCAACGCCTACGGGCATGGCCTGGAACGCGGCATGCGCGGCTTCGCCCAGGCCGATGGCCTGGCCCTGGTGGAGACGGAAAGCGCGGTGCGCCTGCGCGAGAGCGGCTGGATCAAGCCCATCCTGCTCCTCGAAGGCATCTTCGATGCTTCCGACGTGCCGCTGCTGGCCGAGCACAATATCAATAGTGCGGTGCACTGCATCGAGCAGATCAAGATGCTCGAATACACCCAGCTGTACCGCCCGGTCGACGTGCACCTGAAGATGAACACGGGGATGAACCGCCTGGGCTTCCGTCCGGAGGAGTACGCGGCCGCCTACAAGCGCCTGTGCGCCATTCCCGGCATCCGCCACATCACCCACATGACCCATTTCGCCAATGCGGACGAACTGGAGCATCCGCTGCTGGCCATCGGGGAGCAGGTCCGGCGCTTCCGCGCCGGGGCGGATGGATTGCCGGGCGAGCGCAGCCTGTCGAATTCGGGCGGGGTGCTGCACCAGCCGCAGCTGGCCGACGAATTGTCGAGCGATTGGGTCCGCCCCGGCATCATGCTGTACGGCGGCACCCCGGGCGGACGCAGCGCCCAGGACTACGGCCTGCGCCCGACCATGACCCTGCGCTCGGAGATCATCGGCATCCAGCAGCTCCGGCCAGGCGACACGGTGGGCTATGGCAGCCGCTTCGTGGCGGAGAAGGAAACGGCCATCGGCGTGGTGGCCTGCGGCTATGCCGACGGCTACCCGCGCCACGCGCCGCATGGCACCCCGGTGATCGTGGACGGCGTGCGCACCACCCTGGTGGGACGGGTGTCGATGGACATGATGACGGTCGACCTGACGCCCATCGCCAACGCGCGCGTGGGCAGCAAGGTCACCCTGTGGGGCGACGGGCTGCCGATCGACGAGGTGGCGCAGGCCGCCGGCACCATCGGCTACGAGCTGATGTGCGCCCTGGCGCAGCGCGTGCGCGTCAATGAAGGAAGAATGGGAACCGATGGCTAAGGCAAAGACGAATTACACCTGCAGCGAGTGCGGCGCGATCGCCAGCCGCTGGACCGGCCAGTGCGGCGACTGCAAGGCCTGGAACACGATGGTCGAGACGGTGGTGGAAGGCCCCGGCCTGAACCGCATGTCGCAAACCCAGCACAAAGCCCTGGCGCAGACCGCGCCGGTGCTGTCCCTGGCGGACATCGAGGCGATCGACGTGCCGCGCTTCGGCACCGGCATCGAGGAATTCGACCGCGTGCTGGGCGGCGGCCTGGTGGCCGGCGGCGTGGTGCTGATCGGCGGCGACCCCGGCATCGGCAAGTCGACCCTGCTGCTGCAGGCGCTGTCCAACCTGGCCGCGACCCGCAATACCTTATATGTGAGCGGCGAGGAATCCGGCGCCCAGATCGCGCTGCGCGCGCGCCGCCTGGCGGTGGACGCCAAGGACCTCAAGCTGCAGGCCGAGATCCAGCTCGAGAAGATCCTCGGCACCCTGGCCGACCTCAAGCCGGAAGTGGCGGTGATCGACTCGATCCAGACTTTGTACTCGGACGCGCTGACTTCGGCGCCGGGTTCGGTGGCCCAGGTGCGCGAATGCGCGGCCCAGCTCACCCGCGTGGCCAAGCAGACCGGCATCACCATCATCCTGGTGGGCCACGTCACAAAGGAGGGTGCGCTGGCCGGCCCGCGCGTGCTCGAGCACATCGTCGACACCGTGCTGTACTTCGAAGGCGACACCCAGTCCAGCTTCCGCCTGGTGCGGGCGATCAAGAACCGCTTCGGCGCGGTCAACGAGCTGGGCGTGTTCGCCATGACCGAAAAGGGCCTGAAGGGCGTCTCGAACCCCTCGGCGCTGTTCCTGTCGCAGCACGACAGCCAGGTGCCCGGTTCCTGCGTGATGGTGACCCAGGAAGGCACGCGCCCGCTGCTGGTGGAAATCCAGGCCCTGGTCGACGCCAGCCACCTGCCCAACGCGCGCCGCCTGTCCGTGGGCCTGGAGCAGAATCGCCTGGCGATGCTTCTCGCCGTGCTGCACCGCCACGCCGGCATCGCCGCCTTCGACCAGGACGTCTTCATCAACGCGGTGGGCGGGGTCAAGATCACCGAACCGGCAGCCGACCTGGCCGTGCTGCTGGCGATTAACTCGTCGATGCGCAACAAGCCGCTGCCGCGCGGCCTGGTGGTGTTCGGCGAAGTCGGCCTGGCCGGCGAGATCCGCCCGGCGCCGCGCGGGCAGGAGCGCCTGCGCGAGGCGGCCAAGCTGGGCTTCTCGGTGGCCGTGATCCCCAAGGCGAATGCGCCCAAGCAGAAGGTGGAAGGCATGACCATCGTGGCCGTCGAGCGCATCGACGAAGCCTTTACGAAATTGCGGGAACTTGACTGACCGGCCCTCGTGCCCGTCGGATTTTTTCTATAATGCTGCCTGGCTTATCTCTTCCGGTAAAGTATGTTTGGCGATCAAAGGAAGTCCGCTCGCAAGATCCTGAAAACCAGGGCCGTGGTGGCCATGGAAGGGGAGGCGCCCATTCTCGGCCGCACCTCGGACGTCGGCGCCAATGGCGTCAGCGTCGGCGTGCCCAATCCGCTGCTGGTCGGGCAGGCCGGGCAGGTCAGCTTCGACATCATGGTGGACGGCAAGCTCGTCACCATCAGCGCGCGCGCCAAGGTGATGTATTGCATTATCAGCAATAACGAGTTCAAGGTCGGCTTCCAGTTCCTGAACCTGGAACTGACGGCGATGACGGCGCTGGCACGCTTCATGCGCTGAGGATATCCGGAAACGACGAACGGCGAGCGCCCATTGGCCTCGCCGTTGTCGTCTGCAGCCCGCTGAGCGGGCTGATCCCACTATGCCTTATTGATGATAGTGGTCGT
The DNA here is from genome assembly GCA_966210615.1 of uncultured Massilia sp. Classification (GTDB taxonomy): domain Bacteria; phylum Pseudomonadota; class Gammaproteobacteria; order Burkholderiales; family Burkholderiaceae_D; genus Telluria. The sequence continues at coordinate 7,244 of CBIHLT010000001.1, read as the reverse complement.
ACAGGCCGTCCGAACCGCTGCGTGCTGCTTCGATAGCCTGAAGGGCTATGATCCCGACCAGTCCGGACAAAATACCAAATACCAATATATTGAACATAACAGCCGAACACCTTTCGGCATCCCCTCCTTATAGACCGACTGCGGATTACCCGATTTCAGCTTAGCACTGTGTGCAGGAATTACAAGGTTTGGTGCCGTGGTTCATGTCATATTTCAGCGGGAAATTTCTGCTGAAAATGGCCTCGCCCAGAGGGAAATAGCCGCTTGCCCGGCTGTCATCTTCGTGTCACATTGGCGAAAGATGTCATGAAGTTGTCATATTCGGCCGGTAGACTGCGCGGCAGTTCACCGGGGTTTCCCCTTACTTCAAGAGGATCTGATATGCGCATGAAGCATCTGTTCGTTTCCATCGCCGTTGCCGCCGCCTCGCTGGCTTCCAGCGCCCAGGCCGCCAATATCACCGGCGCCGGCGCGACTTTCCCGTACCCGATCTACGCGAAATGGGCCACGATGTACAAGGCCGCCTCCGGTAACGGCCTGAACTACCAATCGGTCGGCTCGGGCGCCGGCATCAAGCAGATCAAGGCCAAGACCGTCGACTTCGGCGCCTCGGACATGCCGCTGCCTGCCAACGAACTCAGCGCCGCCGGCCTGTTCCAGTTCCCGGCCGTGATGGGCGGCGTGGTGCCGGTGGTGAACCTGCCGGGCATCGTTCCGGGCCAGCTCAAGCTGACCGGCGCCGTCGTCGGCGACATTTTCCTGGGCAAGATCACCAAGTGGAACGCCCCGCAGATCGCCGCGCTGAACCCGGGCGTCAAGCTGCCGGCCGACGACATCACCGTGGTGCACCGCGCCGACAGCTCGGGCACCTCCTTCCTGTGGACCGACTACCTGAGCAAGACCAACCAGGAATGGAAGGCCAGGGTCGGCGCCGGCACCACCGTCAAGTGGGCGGTGGGCGTGGGCGGCAAGGGTAACGAAGGCGTGGCCGCCAACGTGCAGCGCATCAAGGGCGGCATCGGCTACGTCGAGTGGGCCTACGCCAAGAAGAACCGCATGTCGCACACCCAGCTGCAGAACGCCGACGGCGCCTTCCTGCAGCCGGACGACGCCGCCTTCGCCGCGGCCGCCGCCAGCGCCGACTGGGCCAAGGCCCCGGGCTTCGCGGTGGTGCTGACCAACCAGCCGGGCAAGGCCAGCTGGCCGGTGACCGGCGCCTCCTACATCCTGGTGCACAAGGCCCAGGCTGACGCGGCCAAGGGCAAGGAAGTGCTGAAGTTCTTCGACTGGGCCTACAAGAACGGCGACGCCGCCGCGGCCGAGCTGGACTACGTGCCGATGCCCGACGCCGTCACCAAGCTGGTGCAGGACGCCTGGCGCGCCAACGTGAAGGACGCGGCCGGCAAGGCGCTCTGGTAATCCTCCCATCGCGCAGGGGCCGGCCCGCCAGCCGGCCTTTCGCTCACCAGCAATAGTGACAACAATATATGAGCGTTCAATCCCCCGCCGTCCTGCGCGACCTGCCTGAGCAGGCGTCCAGCGAAGCCGAGGCCCGCCAGGCGGCCGCGCTGCGCAACACCATGCGCAAGCAGCGCCTCCAGGACTTTTTCTTCCATAAAATCACGCTGCTGTTCGCGGCTTCGGTGCTGGTGGTGCTGGTCGGGATCATCGTCTCGCTGGCGATCGGCGCGGCCCCGGCCTTCAAGGAATTCGGCGCCGGCTTCGTGACCCGCGTCGAGTGGGATCCGGTGGGCGACCAGTTCGGCGCCCTGATCGCCATCTGGGGCACCCTGGCGACCTCGCTGATCGCGCTGGCGATCGCCTTCCCGATCAGCTTCGGCATCGCCTTGTTCCTCACCGAGATCTGCCCGGCCTGGCTGCGCCGCCCGATGGGCACCGCGGTCGAACTGCTGGCGGGCGTCCCCTCGATCATCTACGGCATGTGGGGCCTGTTCGTGTTCGCGCCGCTGTTCGCCGACCATGTCCAGCCGCTGCTGAAGGAAACCATCGGCCAGTTGCCGGTGATCGGCCAGCTGTTCCAGGGTCCGACCATGGGCATCGGCATCCTGACCGCCGGCATCATCCTGGCCGTGATGATCATTCCCTTCATCTCATCGGTGATGCGCGACGTGTTCGAGATCGTCCCGACCGTGCTCAAGGAATCGGCCTACGGCCTGGGCTGCACCAAGTGGGAAGTGGTGCGCAAGGTGGTGCTGCCTTACACCCGCAACGGCGTGGTCGGCGGCGTGATGCTGGGCCTGGGCCGCGCCCTGGGCGAGACCATGGCGGTCACCTTCGTGATCGGCAATGCGCACGACCTGTCCTGGTCGCTGTTCTCGGCCGGTAACTCGATTTCCTCGACCCTGGCCAACGAATTCGCCGAAGCCGCGAGCACCTTGCACTCGTCGTCGCTGTTTGCGCTGGCATTGATCCTGTTTGCGATCACCTTCATCGTCCTGTCGGCGGCGAAGCTGATGCTGGTGGGTATGGCACGCAACGAAGGTAGCAAATAAGGCACTCAATAAGATGAACACCATCGCCAAGAACCCCGTCTACCGCAAGCGCCTGCTGGCGCACCGCGTCGGCATCGTCCTGTCCGTGATCGCCATGGCGATCGGCCTCGGCTTCCTGTTCTGGATCCTGGCCACGCTCCTGATCAACGGCTTCGGCGCCATCTCCAGCCTGCTGTTCACGGCCGATACCCCGGCCCCCGGCAGCGAAGGGGGCGGCCTGCGCAACGCCATCATGGGCAGCGTGATGATGGTCGGCCTGTCGACCCTGGTCTCGACCCCGATCGGCATCCTGGCCGGCATCTACCTGGCGGAATACGGCGACAACAACAAGTTCGCCAGCGTGACCCGCTTCGTCACCGACATCATGCTGTCGGCCCCGTCGATCGTGATCGGCCTGTTCGTGTATGCGATCTACGTCGCCAACGTGCAGCACTTCTCGGGCTATGCCGGCACCATCGCGCTCTCGCTGATCGCGGTGCCGGTGGTGGTGCGCACCACCGACAACATGCTGCGCCTGGTGCCCAACTCGCTGCTGGAAGCCGCCTACGCCCTTGGCGCGCCGCACTGGAAGGTGGCCATGACCGTGCGCCTGCGCGCCGTGAAGGCCGGCGTGGTGACCGGCGTGCTGCTGGCCCTGGCCCGCATCTCGGGCGAGACCGCGCCGCTGCTGTTCACCGCCCTGAACAACCAGTTCTACAGCACCGACATGAACGCCCCGATGGCCAACCTGCCGGTGGTGATCTTCCAGTTCGCCATGAGCCCTTACGACGACTGGCGCTCGCTGGCCTGGGGTGGCGCGTTGCTGGTGACCTTTACCGTGCTGCTGCTGAACATCCTGTCGCGGACCCTGTTCAGCCAGAAGACCCCGCGTTAATCTATCCTGACTATTGTGATGACCCAACCTATGCCCACTTCGGCCCCGGCCTCCAGCGCCAAGACCAAGACGATCGAGATCTCCGGCCTGGACTTCTTCTACGGGAAGACGCAGAGCCTCAAGAACGTCAGCCTGGACATCCACGACAAGCAGGTGACGGCCTTCATCGGCCCCTCGGGCTGCGGCAAGTCGACCCTGCTGCGCACCCTGAACCGCATGTACGACCTGTACCCGGGCCAGCGCGCCGAAGGCTCGATTCTCTACCGCGGCCGCAACATCCTGGAGCCCGGTGTCGACGTCAACATGCTGCGCGCCAAGGTCGGCATGGTGTTCCAGAAGCCGACCCCGTTCCCGATGTCGATCTACGACAACATCGCCTTCGGCGTGCGCCTGTACGAGAACCTGTCCAAGGGCGAGATGGACGAGCGCGTGGAATGGGCGCTCAAGAAGGCGGCGCTGTGGGAAGAAGCCAAGGACAAGCTGAACAAGAGCGGCCTGTCGCTGTCGGGCGGCCAGCAGCAGCGCCTGTGCATCGCGCGCGGCGTGGCGGTCAAGCCGGACGTGCTCCTGCTGGACGAGCCGACCTCGGCGCTGGACCCGATCTCGACCGCCAAGATCGAGGAACTGATCAGCGAGCTCAAACAGGACTACACGATCGCCATCGTGACCCACAACATGCAGCAGGCCGCGCGCTGTTCGGATTACACTGCCTACATGTACTTGGGCGAGCTGGTCGAATTCGGCGAGACCGACCAGCTGTTCATGAACCCGGCGCGCAAGGAAACGCAAGACTACATCACCGGCCGCTTCGGCTAACCCTGGTTAGCCGCGGCTGATTCTGACAAAAAGATACGGAGTTTGTAATGACAGGCGAGCATTCATCCAAGCAGTACGACCAGGAGCTGGAGGCGATTCGTTCCAAGGTCCTGCTGATGGGCGGCATGGTGGAAACCCAGTTCGACGCGGCGCTGGAGTGTTTCCGCGTCGGCGATGTGGAGCGGGCCGAACGCGTGATCGCCGAGGACCAGGCCGTCAACCAGCTCGAAGTCTCGCTCGACGACGCCTGCAGCCACCTGATCGTGCGCCGCCAGCCGACCGCGAACGACCTGCGCACCGTGATGGCGACCATCAAGGTGATCACCGACCTGGAGCGCATCGGCGACGAGGCGACCAAGGTGGCGCGCATCGCCAAGGGCCTGCACGAGCGCGGTCCGTCGTCCTTCAACCACTATGACATGATCCGCACCATCTCCAAGGCCACCTGCGACCTGCTGCACGACGCGCTGGACGCCTTCGCGCGCCTGGACGGCAAGCAGGCCTTGCAGCTGATCGCGGCGGACGAAGTGGTCGACCATGAATTCCGCACCATCATGCGCACCCTGGTGACCTTCATGATGGAGGACCCGCGCACGATCTCGAACGCGCTGGACACGCTGTGGGTGGCCAAGGCCATCGAGCGCATCGGCGACCACGCCAAGAACATCGCCGAATACGTGATCTACGTGGTCGAGGGCCGCGACATCCGCCACAGCAAGCCGGCCGCCCTCGAGCAACCGGGCGCCTGACGATGGCGGACAATACCAACGTGCTGGTGGTGGAGGACGAGCCCGCGATCGTCGAGCTGGTGAGCTATTCGCTGCGCGAGGCGGGCTGGGACATCCGCAGCGCCGACACGGCGCAGGGCGCGTGGGACAGCATCAGCCGCGGCAAGCCGGACCTGGTGCTGCTGGACTGGATGCTGCCCGACCAGAGCGGCCTGCGCCTGCTGGCGCGGCTGCGCGCGGACCGCGATTTCCAGGACATCCCGGTCATCATGCTGACCGCCAAGAGCATGGAAGAGGACAAGATCGCGGGGCTGAACAACGGCGCCGACGACTACGTCACCAAGCCGTTCTCGCCGCGCGAATTGCTGGCCCGCTCGCGCGCGCTGCTGCGCCGCAAGAGCCCGCACCTGGCCGAGGCGCCGCTGCGCGCAGGAAGCGTGACCCTGGATCCGAACAGCTGCACGGTGGTGGTGGACGGGCAGCAGATCGATATCGGGAATGCGGAGTACAAGCTGCTCAAGTTCCTGATGGCGCACCGCGAGCGCGTGTTCTCGCGCGCGCAGCTGCTCGACAAGGTGTGGGGCGACCATGCGGTGATCGAGGAGCGGACGGTGGACGTGCATGTGCTGCGGCTGCGGAAGGCCTTGAAGAGCGCGGATGGACTGATTCGTACCGTGCGCAGTGTGGGTTACATGCTGTCTGAAAAATAGCGTGAAGGGCGCGCGTGCAGAACTTGGGTTCCGGCGAAGGCCCAGGCGGCCCCGCCGTCACCCAAGTGCGCCCGCATATCGCTTGGCATCCTTGCACCACACCCTCTAACATCGCCCCACAATAACGATTTTCCGAACCCCGCGATGAACCCCAAGCTCCTGTTCTGGGTCCCGGCGCTGCTGCGCCTCAGCCTCGTATTCGCCGCCGCCGGCCTGTTCTGGTGGTGGTTCGGCCCCATCCCCGCCCTGGCAGTGGCCCTGGCCGGCGTCGTGGTGGCATTCTTTGTCCAGCTCTCCTACCTGTACGAACTGGGCGAGTGGCTGAATGAACCCCACAGCTCGCGCCTGCCGGACGGCTGGGGCGCCTGGACCGACGTCTTCGCGCGCCTGTACCGCCTGCGGCGCGAGGACGAGCGCAACCAGGCCGAGCTCTCCGAATGGCTGGCCCGCTTCCGCCAGGCCATGCAGCTGCTGCCCGAGGGCGTTGCCATCATGGACGACGTCCTGTTCCTGGAATGGTGCAACACCGCCGCCGAGCGCCACCTGGGCCTGACGATGGAGCGCGACAAGGGCCTGCGCGTGACCAACCTGGTGCGCCACCCGGACTTCATCGACTACATCATCCTGGGCCGCTACGAGCAGCCGCTGACCCTGTCCTTCCGCGGCCGCAAGCTCGAATGCCGCATCATCCCTTTCGAGAACCGGCGCCAGATCCTGGTCACGCACGACGCCACCGACACCGAGCGGATCGAGGCGATGCGGCGCGACTTCATCGCCAACGCCTCGCACGAGCTGCGCACGCCGCTGACGGTAATCGTCGGCTTCCTCGAGATCGCGATGTCCGACCCGGGCCTGGACGTGGCCACGCGCACCGCGCACCTGAAGCTGATGACCGAGCAGGCCCACCGCATGCAGCGCCTGATCCAGGACATGCTGACTTTGTCGCGCCTGGAATCCGACGAATTCCCCTTGCGCCGCGAGCGTGTGGACATGAAGGAGATGGTGGAATCGGTAGCCGAAGAGGCGCGCGCCTTGTCGAATGGCCGGCACGAAGTCGAGGTGAGGGTGGACGGCCCCGACGTGATGGGCAGCATGGAAGAGCTGCGCAGCGCCTTCGCCAACCTGGCCTCGAATGCGGTGCGCTACTCGCCGGACGGCGGCACGATCCGCCTGCGCTGGACGCGGGGCGAGGACGACCTGCGCTTCCAGGTGACCGACTGCGGGATCGGCATCGAGCCTTCCCACATCCCGCGCCTGACCGAGCGCTTCTACCGCGTTGACAAGAGCCGCTCGCGCGAGACCCAGGGCACGGGCCTGGGCCTGGCCATCGTCAAGCACGTCCTGCTGCGCCACGGCGGCCGCCTGTCGATCACCTCGGAGCCGGGGCGGGGCAGCACCTTCACCGCCTCACTCCCCAACACCACGCTCCCCGGCTAATCCACCTTAGGGTCGGTCCCCGTTAGGGCGGTCTCTAATAGGGTCAGAGTCGAATTACCGGGAAACATTGTTAAATTTCCCAACAATTCAACTCTGACCCTAATTATCATGGGGTCTGTTTTTGGGCGGAGCGCTCCATGCGCCCGTCTCTGAGAGAGCACACCGC